>ONQO01000017.1 GCA_900319995.1 uncultured Bacteroidales bacterium | reverse complement strand
AACGGACATTGTTGCACTTCGTCAAAGATGATAACCGACTCGCGAGGATACAAAGTCGTTTTATAGGCATCTTGCAGATAGATGAAGATGTAATCCAAGTCCATCAAATCATTGAACAAACTTTTAACAGTGGCAGTCGCTTTGTTGAAGTCAATGAGGATATAACTCTTGTACTCTTGTTTGGCAAATTGTTCAGCGATTGTGGATTTCCCAATACGACGAGCTCCTTCTATCAAGAGTGCTGTTTTACCTTGATTTTCTTCTTTCCATTGCAGCATCTGCTGGTAAATCTTACGTTCAAATATGTACTCCATAATCGTCATGTTATAAAATTCGCTGCAAAGGTACGAAAAAATATTGATATGCGCAAGTATTTAAGCGAAAATTATATCAAATACGTAAAATAATTCTCATCATATTATATCAAATACCAAAAAATAATATGCCAAAACACTAATAAATACGATAAACGTTTTTTTAAATGTTCCTTGAGCGCAAAATCTTTCTAAATCTATCATTCGCTAATACATCTCTTTTTATGCTGATACATTCCGAAATCTAGGCAAAAAACATACGATTTCGGAATGTATCACGCATCTTTAACCTTTTTATTCCGCATATATATCATCCCCTCAAATCACCTCACGCACAAACGCAACACATCAACAACCCATTTACAGACTAAATACGGACAAAATACGGAGTAATTACCTGGTAATCCTAGACCATACCTGTACTTTCATGCTTAGGTGACGCTAAGGATCAGACAGGCACTGAGTAAGGTTAAGACACCTAGTTGGCAAAGTTGACCAACTTGAAGGACTTGGTCAAGATGGTCTTCTGATTTTTTTCGAACCAGTTGCTTCGGATGAGTTTGTCCGATAATTCAAATGCCTCCTTTTCTGTAATAAGCCGGCGCGACCGAGCAGTTGTGTCTATTAGATTCGCTCCGAAGCCTTTCCAATAATAATTCTCGCAGCCTATGAGATGCATCACTGTTGGATAAATATCCATTTGATAGCAAGTATCTGTGATTTGTATCTCCTGTTGAATTTGTGGAGAATAAACAATCAAAGGAATAAAGGCCTCTCCAATCCTATAGTTGTAATTGTTATTGTGACACAGATGTGCGTATTCTGCTCGCATATCGTCAGGAAATATAGTATGGTCTCCTGTAATGACAATAGTAGCTTTTGAGAGTAGCGAATCTTCATCTATTTGGGATAGTAGAACTTGCAGGCCTTCATCCATATAGTGAATACTTTTGAGGTAGTCAGACATGTATGCAGGTAGATCTTCTGGGAGTTGCAAATGAGATTTGGATGCTCCATACTTAAATGGTGAATGTGAGGACATCGTAATAGTTTGAATCATTTGGTAGCCGTTATGCAAACAATCCATAGTTGTATAGAATAACAAACTATCATTTTCGTTACGAATAATTGTTGTGTCATAAGCATATGCTGGACTCATATATTGTTGATTCCAAATACCAATTTGATGCGGTAATATAGTTACGGTTTTTCCCGTGCAACATTCTCCGATAGATGGATATTTATTTGTGGGAAAACGGAAACATGCTGCGCCTTGACTAATTGGCAATAAGCCAGTATTCATTATCATTTGTCCGTCCGCAGAAGTTCCTCCAATAGTTTGTTTTGTTAATTTATGGGCATGTAAACACTTGTGTGTTTGCAAGAATTTACACAGATTTGGAGTAGAAGTTTCGTTTACACCCCAATCTTCCAAACTCTCCACTAAAATAAGGATAAGGGGAGTATCAAATGTTGCATTATTATTCTCCCGCACAAAAGGTTTTACTTGCAGGGATAATGCTTCTTTATCTATGTTACTATCTTCTGCTTTAATATTGTCAACCCAATCAACAAGTATGAATCCGACAGAATGAATTATTGAAAAATCCTTCACGTGATCCGTATATGATAATGAAGAAAGTGTAGTACGCATTGAAAGACTTATAGGATTATAGAACATTACTCCCATGTTTTCTTCCCATCTGCGTGTCATGCTAAAAATGCCAAAAAGAGAAATAATGTATGATATGATAATACCACCTATTCCATAATACCACACTCTTTTATTAAACGTGGGAATAAGTAGCATAAATAAGGCATATAGTATTGTGATAATGAAATATATGCTATCATTCCAAGAACAATAGAAAATCACACTACTCCAGAAGCCATCCATATTGCTGGTCATAGAGAAAGAGAATATGTCCAAGAAAATTGCATTCGCACGGAAATAGACCAGATTAGCTAATATCCAGAAATCCAATACAAAAGAGAACAATACTGTCCACCATGAACGTTTGAAGAAAAAGATAAAACTGGCAAAAAAGAGTGACACTGCTATCTTTGGACACCAAAATGAAAAGAATTCATACGGAGCATGCCATAAACTGGAAATTAGTACCGAATGAAAGCAATACCAGTGAAAGAAGAAACACTTAACAAAAATTGTTAGTGCAAAAATAGCGAATACAAGCCATTGTGCGTGATTGTCTTTTGAGAGGAAAGATTTGATTTTTTGTAACATGATTGATAGTTAAATTTGTGCATAACTATCAATCGTAGCGATAAGAAAAGTGCGAGTTTCTTATCGCGAGACCAAGGCAGCGTCAGAAAAAGCCTATACCGAACTATAAGAAACTCACACTAAACGTGTAAGCACCTATTACTAGTTCGGAAGGCATACCATTAGTATGCTGCCTATATATTATTTCGGGTTTTATATTTCCGTTAAGTTTCTGACGCTTTCGGTTCTCGCGAAATAATAGTAATGCTTGTTAATATGTGCGCAACGCTTTGCGCTATGTGCTCTTTTAACGTCTGAGCGAGACGCTATTTGAGTTTGTTTTTTATCGTTTCTGCCCACCCAGGGATGGAATCGGTATATTGCTTAGCCAGTTTACCATCGGTTGTACGGAATAGAATGCGTGCCTCTTGATTATCTATAGAGTTATCGTAGAAGTATACTCGGTCCGCAAAAGAAGCTACCCTTGTGGCGTTGGTTATAGCCTTCAGATACCTCGTAATAATCTTTTGTATAGGTACATCGTGTCCTCCTTCCATGACGCGCTTGGCAATACGTGCAGCATTAATAGCAGGTGTCTCTGTACAAATAAAGAACATGCGGATAAAATAGCCTTCTTCTTTGGCACGCTTGAGGAAATCTACTTTACCATCTGAGGACAAAACGGTCTCGAATATGAAGTCTTTGTGCTCACGCAGAAGTTGTTCGCGCCATTCTTCGCAGTACTCAACCGATTTGCGCACGGCATTGGGATCATTCCAGTCTCCGAACTTGGATTGCGCAATCTCATCGGGGTTAATATAGACACATTGCTCTGCCCACTCATGCTTGATAACCAAACGAGTGGTGGATGTCTTGCCGGAACCATTTGGACCGGCAATTACTATGAGAATGGGGTTCCTCATATGGCCTGAACCATTTGGGTGAGTTGTGCAAAATAGGCATTACGCGCTTTTTCATAGCGTTCTTTTGCATCTTCTGCCACCTCGCGCATGAGTTGAGACAACTGCTCATCGGTCGGCTCTTGATCAATATTTGTAAAACGATAGTCGTCCATATCTGCAAGTCTTTGCTACTTTTAGGCTGCAAAGGTACAACTTTTTTACGAGATATGCAAATTTTAGAGATAGAAAAATGCAGAAAATATGGATTTTTATGCCTAAACTCTTGCGTAATTAAAAAAAATGTAGTAATTTTGCAGCAGATACGAACACCCATATCCCATGCCCACAATCCGTTATAGCATCATCCATCCCGCCCCCCCAACAAAAAGAACCCTATATCACGTATCTCAAAAAAAGAAGATGACTAAGTACCTGTTATATGCTCTCTTGCTCTACCTCGCGGCAATCAATATCTTTGCCTTTTTTCTCTATGGCATTGACAAATGGAAGGCGCGGCATGACAAATGGCGTGTCACGGAAGCCCGTCTCCTCTCCGTTGCCCTCTTGGGCGGCAGTGTCGGTGCTTTTCTCGGCATGAAAGTCTGGCATCACAAGACCCAGCATCCCCGTTTCCGCTACGGCCTCCCTCTCATCCTCTGCCTCCACCTTGCCATAGCCATCGTTGCGGTGTATTATTTCTATTTTTACAGATAAGAATAACGGATTAGAATTGTAAAAAAGAGAACCGATGTCTGCCACACCCGAAATAGAACGCCACCCGTTGCAGCCATTTCTGCCGACGAACGCAGAGTTGCTGATGCTCGGCAGTTTTCCGCCGCCCAAAGAACGGTGGTGTATGGACTTTTTCTACCCGAACCCGCAGAACGACATGTGGCGGATCATGGGACAGATTTTCTTTGGCGATAAGACATATTTTGAAGTACAAAGGGACAATGTACAATGTACAAAAGGAGAAAAGAGGGTGTTCAACCGTGAAAAGATCGTCTCTTTCTGCGAAACAAAAGGCATTGCCATCTTCGACACGGCGCAAGCCGTCATTCGCTTGCAAGGCAATGCGGCGGATGAACATCTGGAAAACAAACATTAGCAGAGACTCTTCATTGCGTTCTACCCAAAGTCGGCGAATCTGTCGAAACAAGTTTCGCCGGACGAACCATCCGTTTCTGGCGAATGCCATCCTCCTCACGCGCTTATCCGCTATCCCTTGACAAAAAAGCCGACGCGTACCGGCAAATGTTCGAAACTATTGGTTTGCTATGAAAACCATTACCGCCACATATTCCTCGCCTCTTGGACCGATCTTCATCGAAAGTAACGGCAAGACAATAACAAGTCTGCGGTTCTGCTGCGAGAAAGCCTCAGCCGTCCCAAAGAAGCTCCGAAAGAAGCGGTCCCAACGCCGCCGATTATCGCGGAAACCATCCAATGGTTAGATGATTATTTTGCGGGCAAACGACCATGTAACGTACCGCGGATCAATCCGCAAGGCACAGATTTTCAGAAGCGCGTATGGCAGACATTATTGACCATTCCATACGGCGAGACGGTCAGTTACGGAGAATTAGCCCGGATGGTGGGTTGCCGTTCCGCACGGGCGGTAGGACAAGCCGTAGGAGCGAACCATGTAGCGTTACTTATTCCATGCCACCGCGTCATCGCCGCACACGGCAAAATAGGCGGCTACGAATACGGCATAGAAATTAAGAAACGACTGCTGAAAGTGGAAAACATCCTACAGAGACGTCCGTAATGGTCACGAGATGGTAACGTAAATGACTGCTAAAACAAAGCAACTATGATAACTATTCTACACCAAGAGACCGAAAAGAACGGCGTTTTTGAAGCATGGATGCAAGCCACGGAAGAAGGTGCATGCACGGAACCGGTACAGGTCGGCGAGATGACGTACCAACGCCCCACTCCACAACGGATGATCATTGATCATACCCGCGTCTTTGACGGCTTTGAGGGACGCGGCATTGCCCGCCAGATGGTTCTTGCCGCAGTGGAATTTGCGCGTGCCAACAACCGCCACATCATCCCTCTCTGCTCCTACGCGCAAGCCTTCCTTACCCGCACAGACGAATACAAAGACATCTTGGCGTAAGTCCAAGTGTTCGCCGTTCGCAAACAGCGAACAGTAGTTCCCACCAGACGAGCTCCGGCTCGTCTTTTTTGTGCTCATTAAATCGTTCAACGTTCATTCGTTCATTCGTTCACTCAAAATCTCTAATTTTTTAATCTTTCGGAATGATTATTGGAAATAAATTTGCATAATTCAGAAAAAAGTTGTACCTTTGCAGCGGATTTGTTCAAAAATGATTTTATGTTCAAAAATTATTGAACAAAGCAATAAGAAATAAGAAGAATATGTGGAAACATTGCTCCAAAGGAACGATCATTTGTAACCACATGTGGTAGAAGAATATAATGTTCTATGTTGACAATTGTTGACGAACAAAAAAATAATGTTGACGGATGTTGACGAGCAATAGTCCCCAATTGTACTTCTAAAATAAAATCACTAACTTTGTACTCGATTTCAGAAATGAGATCGAGTTTTTTATTGTATAACTCGCGTATCCGAGTTGGAATAATGAGCAACGGGGCTTCGAACGGTTTTCCTCGGTCTCAATGCTCAGAAAGGGAAACGCGATGCGCCATAAATCTAAATGTTTATGGCTACAGAGTACGAAGATTCTCCGTGACGGAGTTATCATTATCATCAAGGGTGATAAAATGTACAACATCCTCGGGCAAACGCTCAAGTAATGATAAACGGCTGACGCCTTCGCGGCGTCAAAAAGACACAGGTATCACGGTAAGCCAATGCCGTGATACCGTTTTTTTTAGCCGCAAATAGACAAAAATTAACGATAATTTGCAAAATGATAAATTTTTTTTAGAAAATGATAACTGATAATTCAGAATAAAGTTGTACCTTTGCACAAAATTTCACTACTAATACGCAGACGCATGAGACACTCAGTTAAAATCATCCTCTTTATCCTGGCCATGACGGCGGTTTCTGTCCGCGCCGTCACCCGGACGGAGCAGATAACAGACTACGCCGTACGGTATAGTAACACCACCTCACCGAAAGAGCGGCTGGTACTCGCCAATGATTTCTTTGCCTACCTGCAGCGCATCGGTTATACCGGCGACTCGATTGCCTTCCCCCCTACGGCGCACATTGACTCGGTGGATGTGAATGTGTATTTCTATATTGCCGAATGGTTCTACGACGAGGGCGACTACGGTTCGGCCGTCCGGTACGGCAAGAAGGCGGCGCAGTGCTGCACGGACCGGGTGGACGACATATCCAAGAGCGATGTGTACAGCATGCTCGGAGGTACTTATTTCCACATGAGCGATTACGAGAGAGCCGCGGAAGTGCTTCTCAAAAGCTACAAGATAGACAGCAAGAGCGGGGACTACGACCGTCTCAGTTCCACACTGAACAGTATAGGCTGCGTCTTCGTGGCGGGAGGCAAAGCGCAAGAGGCGGAGAAATACATCATGGAGGGTATTGCCGCCAACGCCCTCACGGGCAACACGTCCCGCCGCGCCGTGCTGTACGGCACCGCCTCCGAGATGTACAAGGGCTTGGGCGACTATCCCAAAGCACTTAAATACGCCGAGGGCGCGCTGGACATCGCACGAGAAACCAAAGACAGTGCCAAAATAGGCGTACGGCTCTCCCAAGTGGCCAACGTACACCTCGGAATGGGCAAACCGGACAAGGCCAAAAAGGCACTGGCGGAGGCCATCCCCCTGCTGCTCAAAACGGGGAACATGCACTCGTGGGGCATATGTATGAACCAGATGGGAGACATCATGGCGGACGAAGGGAATACGGAGCAGGCGACCGAATACTACCGCGAGGCAGCCGCACTCTTCCTCAAGCAGAAAGATCTGCGGAACGAACTTCATGCGCGCGAAGGACTGTACCGCGTCACCAAACAGGCACTTCCCGCTGAAGCCTTGCTGCACCTCGAGAGAGCCAAAGTGCTGCAGGACTCCATCTACAGACAGGAAACGGGAGAAGCACTCGGCAAATACAATGCCATCTATTACAACGACATCCTGCAGGAGAAACAGCAACAGGCCGAACACCAGAAGAAAGTCATCCTCGCCACCTCCCTCATTAGCGCCGTCCTGCTGCTTGTCATTATCGGTATTGCGGTCATTGCCGTATGGCGGTTCCACAAACGCAAAGAGACTGACTATAAACAGGATATCGCCTTGCTCAAAGGGCGGTACGACGAAGTCAACCGCCATTACCGCAACCTCGTTACCACCAAGACGGAGCAGGCGGAAAGCCTCACCAAGGATGACAAAGCGTTCCTTGCGGAACTGGTCAACACCATTGACACCGAAACCGAAAAAGGCACCATCAGCATGGACAATATAACCCGCCGCATGCACATCAGCACCGCCACACTGCGACGCAGGCTGTCCCAGACAATGTCCATGACACCTCAGGCATATATCATGCAAGTGCGCATGCAGAAAGCCAAATACTTGCTGGAGAGCTACCGCGACATCACGATTACAGAGGTCGCGGAACGATGCGGATACACCCAGATGTCCAACTTCACCCGCGCTTTCATACGCTACTACGGGATTACACCCTCCGAAGCCAAACCCTCACAAGCCGCCGATATAAAAAAATCCGAGTCCCAAACGGGCACGCAGGCATAGCCCATACAAAAAACTAACGGCTGAAGGCTGATGGCTGATGGCTGATGGCTGAAAACTGAAAGTTTTTATATAAAATTTATTAACAAACCAAATTATTATTAACTAAAAATCAAAAACATTATGAAAAAAATCTTTTCTGTTTTTGCCTTGACAGCGTGTATGCTGTCAGGCGTAGTCGGAACGTCGTTCGCCCAAGACACGTCAACCTCCGACCTCAACAAAGTGGGAGCCACCGGTTGGACGTATGCCCGCAGAGGCGATTACGTTTCAAGTACTCCTTTCGGTTCTTGTGCGGTAACGGTAACCGCGATGCCCTCGGGCAGCAATCCGGGCTTTGTTACTATAACCGGAGCTACTAATAGCACGGGTTCTGACACAAAGTGGTATGTCTCCGCCTATTTTACGGACAAGAACGGCAGAAAGTTTGTCGTTTCCCAAATAGGCAGCAATGCCTTTACAAGTCAGACCAATGCTACGGAGATTTGGCTGAACTATCTTACCTATCCTTCTACTACTGGTAATGATCTTGCATTCACTTACGATTTTGAAATTGGAAGCAGTGCTTTCAAGGGGCTCTCCAAACTTAAAAAATGTGGATCTTGTAAAAACAACGGCGGTACCTTCCGTGTGGATTGCAAGAGGATAGGAACCGATGCTTTTAAGGGCTGTTCCGCCATGACGGATTGTAATTTCAGAGCCACCAAGAACGGGTTCATCAATTCTGGTGCTTTCTCCGGCTGCTCTTCTCTGAGTTCGAATTTATATCTCAGCGGTTTGATAGACAAGACGGCTTTCGAGGGTTGCACGAGCGTGAAGGCGATTTACTGGTACGGCGGTTATACCTCATCGTTGACTTCTTCCAGCCAGTCGCCTATGTATCCGATGCGCAAGAGTGTGGAGACAATTAACATCTTTGGTAGTGTTCCCGCGCATTTCTTCGAGGACTTTACCGCGCTGAAAGAGGTAAAGTCTCGGGCAGATTTCTTTGACAACTTGGCGAACACGAATATCTATTATATGGGTGTCGGTGAGAAGGGCTTCGGCTACTGCTCCAACCTGACATCGGTGCAGGTGGCAGGTGCCATTCATCCGGATGCCTTTGCGAGCTGCCCGAAACTGACCTCCGTGACCTACCGTGGCGGTTACCTTGCTAACAGTCAGGTACCGACCTCCGAGAACGGCAGTTTCTTCTATTCCTGCCGCAGCACCGTAACGAGTTTCACCATTGAGGAGACTTCTACCAATCAAAAGCCGAATTCTTATATTCCGTCCTATCTCTGTTATGGCATGAGCAAACTGACATCCGTAACCATTCCGAACTATGTCCCGGGAATAGGCGAGGCAGCCTTCAAGGGGTGCAAGACCTTGTCGCAAGTGACATTTGCCGCCAACTCGACCTGTGGCGTCATCGGTACGCAAGCTTTTATGGACTGTGCGGCACTGAGTACCATCAACCTGCCTGTGTCCATCGAGCGAATCTATGACGCAGCGTTCGAGTGGTGCGAGAGCCTTGCCCAATGTCCTCTCAAACCCACACACACGAAACTGACCTATTTAGGCCGCGAGGTGTTCTACAACGCCGGTCTGACCTATCTGTATATTCCTGAGAATGTGAAGAAAGTAGGTTCTGTCCTGATAGGCGGTTCGCGGTGCAAGGTGACCTCCATCTCGTTCATGCCCAAAGACCTGACGCGCAGTGATGTAGGCGGCAGCTGGGCGAACCTCTTCGTTCCGATAGAGGATATGTACAAGTCCGAGCGCAAGCAAGTGACAGAGTTCCGTCTCAACCCCTCTCGCGTGGAGATACCTGACTCGCTGTTCTATAACTACGAGGGTCTGGCACAGGTGTTGACTGACGGCGGTTCGCCATCGCTGAAATCGGTGGTCTATGTAGGCAAAAACGCTTTCCGCAACTGCAAGGCTATGTGGGGCGAGGGTAACCAGACACAGATGGCAAACGTGACAGAAGTAGGCGAGTCCGCCTTCGAGGGCTCTAACTACAACGGCGCGTGCAAGTTCGAGCAGCTGTCCACTATCGGCAAACGCGCTTTCGCCAACACGCAGCTGATGTATATGCACGACATGGGCACCATGGCGAACCTGAAAAGCATCGGCGAGGAAGCGTTTGCGAACAACGCCAAGTTGGCGTCGGCAGAGTTCAACGGCGTACAGACCATCGGCACCCGCGCCTTTGCGAACAACGCCAAGTTAGAGACTATCACTATCTCCAAAGCCGTTCCTGCTATCCAGTCCAACTCCTTCGAGGGCTGCAACGTGAAGACTATCAAGGCGAGCTGCTCCATCATCGATGCCATCAAAGCGGACGCCAATTGGACTGCCGTGTGCGCTAACATACAAGCTACTGACACCAAATATACCCAGTCCTATCTTGACAATCTGCTCGGTAACGACCATGGCGACTCGTGGTGGTCAAACAACGGAAAGATCGAGGTGGTCAGCGACCTTGACTGCGAGGGTAATGTAACGCTCAAGTGCAATCCGGATGAGGGTTATACCTTCGCTTACTGGCGCGGCGACGGTTCAACGGAGAACCCGCGCGACTTCGACCTCAGCAACTACGACTTGTGGTATCTCGGTGCCCAGTGCTACAACGATGCCAACCTCTATCAGACCAACTTCCAAGTGAAACCTGCCGGTGCCGGAGCCATCAAGATCACCAACCAGTACGGACACAACCGCAACGACCAGAAGTTTATTATCATGGGCAACGTGGACAGAGAAGAGGCTTATCTTACTCCTATGAGCAACGGCTGGTACGACTTCAAGGAGTGGGAATACGACGAAGGAGCATACTCTATGAGACCGGAAGAACGGTACGAGACTCCGGGTACCTATTCTCTTATGCTTGACGTTATGGAGAATATGGGAGCGGGTGAGTTCGACCCGGAGACAGGCATGTGGATGGACGGCGGGACCACCTACGATCCTCAGTTCGACCCGAACCTGACGGCAGTGTTCGAGCTCAAAGCAGTGCCTGTGACCGTAGAGCGCTGCACGGACGGCAACGGTACGGTTGAGTTGAGCGAGGCGTACTCCAGCGTGGGCAGCACCGTAACGCTGACGGCAACGCCGAAGGAAGGCTTCGAGTTCGACCAATGGGAAGACGGCAACAAGGACGCCACCCGCGAGCTGACCATCATGCCCGAAATGCTTATCGAGCGTCAGCCGATGGGCTGGGATCCCGAGTTAGGAGATATGACCTACAACGAGTACCCCGTGAACATGGGCGGCGGAACCTTAGAGTCCTACCACTCCGAGTCCGAGTATCTGCTCCGCCTCTGCGCTCAGTTCAAGGCGGCTACGGGAATCAACAATGTACAAGGGGACAAGGTACAATGTACAAAGATCCTCCGTGACGGCGTACTCTATATAATGTACAACGGTACAATGTACAATGTACAAGGCCTACGCGTGAAATAATATCGGTAGTACGGCATTGGGTTGCCGTACTATCACAAGGAATCGGAGATTATCGGAGTTAATCGGAATTAATCCGAGTTTATCCGAATAATCCGAATGCATTACATATAACAATAAACTATTATATTAAAACAACTAAAATTAAAAATGACATGAGAAAGATTTTATCTCTCTTTGCAGTGCTGATAGCTGCTATCGGCCTGCAAGCGGCAACGATCACCAAGGTGGGTGATACGTTCGGTTCCGCAGGATTTGTTTCAGTGGGACAGCAAACCGTCTCCTTTAGTTATCAGGTGACCAAACTGCCTTCGGGCTCCACTCCGGGCGAGTGCAAACTGACCGCCGTGGACCTAAAGGGGCTCGCGTACAAGAACCTCTTTGTGCCCGCTGCTTTCCAGCATACCTACAGCGGCTCCACCAAGGTCTTCCGTCTAACCGAAATCGGCGACCATGTATTCAAGGAGTCTCTCCATGAGAACATCGTCTTTGCCTACTCGTTTGGCGAGTTACCCTCTTACCTCAAGGTGGACGAGTACGCTTTCTATTCGAGCCAGTCTCTGCTGAGTCTCCGCTGGTGCACCGGTACGCTGGCAAGCGGTGCCAATCCCACCTCGTTTTCGTACGTCAAGTTCGGCGACATAGCGGACAAAGCGTTCCTCAATTGTATCAAACTGAATATGATTGTTGAGTGCGGCGAGATTGTCAAGAACGGCGGCGCGAATGTAACGCACAAGATCGGCGAATACGCTTTCGGTAACTGTTATGAGATTCCTGCAATCGTCTGCGGTGGTTCCGACATCCACCAAAAAGCGTTCAACGACTGTAAGGGAATCCACTTCGTTACATGGTTAGGCGGTTCCGCTTCTATCACCAGCGAGACCTACTCCCCCTTCTATACTCAGCGGTACAGCTTGGTCGGCGTCATCTTATACGGTTCGGTGCCGGACTACTATTTCTGCAATCTTCAGAACCTCGCTTCCGTCGTGATGCCCGATGACATCTGGGCTTACGCCAGCATATACAACACCACGATCGGCAAATATGCCTTCTCCGCCTGTCCGAAGCTGACGTACGTATCCATCGGCGGCAAGGTGGACGGCAATGCGTTCTATAACAGCTCCGCCATCAACACCGTCTATTGGCGCGGCGGAGACCCGGGCATCACATCATCCAACATGTCTATCTTCCGCTCATCGGCGGACAAGATTACCACCTTCAAGTTCGAGAGCACAGCTGCCGGTTGCTCCGTGCCTGCATATATATGCGCAGGACTCAAAGCCATCAAGAATATCTCCATTCCTGCCAACACCGGCGGTAAGATCGGCCAGTCCGCTTTCGCCGAGTGTACCGCGCTGGAGACCGTTAACTTCGAGGACGGTATTGACAACTACAATACGGAGATTGACCGCTACGCTTTCCAGAAATGTTCTGCCCTCAAGACCATCACCACCAACGGCGCAACGGGTTTCCCCTCCAAGACGTATAAAATAGGCGAATATGCTTTCTTCCAGTGCTACGCGCTGACGACGGGTCTGAAATCGTACAACACCAATATCTCCGAGATTGGCACGCATGCCTTCTACTCGACGGGCATCACCGAACTGGTCATCCCGAACTCCTCTTGGACCCTCAAATTAGGCAAGGAGATTGCGGGCGGCTACCAGTCCAAACTGACCTCTATCTCGTATCTGTACGGCAAGAGTCTGTCTCGTGCCAACGCAGGCGGAAGCTATGCCAACCTGTTCCTCACCACCGAATCGAGCGGATCGTCCTATCGCGGACGCATCACCTCTATCGACTTAGGCACCTCTGTGACCGAGATTCCCGACTCGCTCTTCTATAGTTTCAAGGGCGTAGAGACGGTCAACTGGGCGACAAGCGTGGAGAAATACGGCAACCATGCTTTCCATGACTGCACCAAACTCAAATACATCACCCTCACTAATGCGAAGACGTTCGGCGAGAGTGTGTTTGAGAACGCCGACTTGTCGGGCACCAACCCCGTTAACCTCACCAAACTGACCGCCATCGGCAAGAATGCGTTCAAGAACACACTCATCACCGAAGCCGGCACCAAATGCTCCGCGCTGATGAAGATAGAGGATAACGCCTTCATGAACTGCAAGAAACTGGCTACCGTCACCATCCCCGTGAACGTGACCACCATCTACACCGATGTCTTCAAAGGCTGTACCGCCCTCAAGACCGTCAACTGGGAGGCTAAATCGTACGCCTACGCCGGTCCCTTCGACGAGACCATCGGCAAACAGATCACCAAGTTCAACTTGGGTGACGAGGTGACCCTTGTACCGCGTCAGCTGCTGACAGGTGCCTCCCTCAAACTCTTGGAGTTCCCCACCAGCGTGAAGACCATCGGCGCCAATGCCTTCAAGAACTGTACCATCGACTCGGTCGCCTTCGTCTGCTACAACGCCGAAGTGCAGTCCGCTTCCGTCACCAAACCGGAGAACGGACCTTTCGCCGGAACAGCCGTCAAGGCACTCTATATGCCGGCGTCCGTCAAGACCGCTCCGAAATATATGTTCGCCAACGCAGCCGCTATCGACAAGTTCGTCTATAAAGGCTTGGAGACCTTCGACCTGTATTCGTTCGCAGGAGCCGGACTCAAGGAGGTGACCTTCAACAACATCAAGTCTATCAATGCCAATGCGTTTGCCAACTGCGCATCGTTAGCAACCATCAACCTCACCGGCTCCGTCTGCACGCCGGGCAACTCCGCCTTCTCCGGATGTTCGGTCAAGAAGATTGTCGCTACGTGCGCGAATTATAATGATATATATAATAACGCTACGTGGAAAGCCGTCTGCGCGACGATTGAGAACTCCGAGTCCAAGTTCACCCAGACCTATCTGGACGAGCTGTTAGGCCGCGACGTGATGGGCACGGATTTCTGGTCCACCAACAGCCGGATAGAGATTACCTCTCCGCTGAGCTGCGACGGTACGGTGACACTGAAAGCCATCCCTGCAGACGGCGCTGCGTTCCAGTACTGGAAGATAGACGGATCGACGGAGAACCCGCGCACCTTCGACCTCAACGAGTGGAACTTCTGGTTCATAGGTGCGTTCAGTGCCTTCCCGTCCGATTTCCACCAGCAGCATTTTGCCATGGTGCCGGAAGAGGCGGGCTATATCGAGGCAACCAACGAATACGGCCATGACCGCAACGACCAGCGTTTCATCAACGAGGAGCAGGCTGTCCTCAGAGCGCATATCACCAACGACTGGTATGAGTTCAAGGAATGGCAATGGGCGGACGGCGTAGCCGACCAGCCGATGATGGACCCAGAGGATCCTGCCAAGTGCTCGTTCTACATCCGTTACATGCCCGGCATGGGCGGTGACATGGGCGGCGGAATGGGTATGCCCGGTTACTACAAAGTGACAGCTGACACTGTGGACTGGTCCGGCACCTATTATATCGGTTACGAGGACCCGGATGACCTGTCGATGATGAAAGTGCTGGACGGCTCGCTCGCGAACATGGATGCAGCCAATAACTACATGACCGTGACCCTGATGGGCGACATGACCTCAGATATGAACCCGTCCGCCGAATTTACCATCGAGCCGAACGGCACCGGATGGGCTATCCATAACTCGATGGGCGAGTATATCAACGTCAACTCGGACGCTAACAAGCTGAACGTGTCCACCACAATGGGCGAACCTCTGACACTGGCTATGGGTGCCGACGGCGGTATCGACATCATCGCCGCTTCCGGTGCACACCTGCGTTTCAACAAGGCCCAAGACCAGCTGCGTTTCCGCTTCTTCAAATCGACGAGTTACAACAACCAGCAGCCTGTACAGCTCTACCGCTACAGCAGCGGTGGCGGCGGTACGGAGCCGACCGAGCAACCGCAGCACGACGAGAACCTGAAAGCCGTTTGCCGGCTCCGTGCAATAGACGTAGCGGTTGAGGTTTCGCATAACGGCGGCGGTGTCGTTAACGTAGAGGGAGGCAGCATGCACAAGCTCGGAGAGGAGATTACTCTCACCGCTACAGCGGACGAAGGATTCGTCTTCAAAGGCTGGAGCAACAACACGACCAATGCGACTGTCAAGCTGACTCTCGACATCAAGAATCTTATCCAGCGCACCATGATGGGTATGGACCCGGAGACGGGCGAGATGACCTTCAACGAGGAGAATGTATGGGACGGCTACACCTTCCGTCCGTTCGACCCGTCAGCCGAGTACATATACAAAATCAGCGCAGTCTTCGATACCGACCCGAACTACAAGAAGACCTACACCATTACCGCTGTCAGCCTTGACCCGGAGAAGGGTAGCGTCAGCGGCGGAGGCGAGTATAAGGAAGGCGAGATGGCAACGCTCACCGCCACTCCGGCAGAGGGCTTCCAGTTCTCCGTCTGGTCGGACGGCGTGGCAGCCAACCCGCGTGTAGTGACCGTGACCGGCGATGCCACCTTTACCGCTATCTTCACCGAGAAAGTGATAGAGAAACCGACCTACACCATCACCGTGACGGCAGAGCCGGCAGAGGGTGGTTCCGTCAACGGCGGAGGCGTCTATGACGAGGGCTCAACCATCACCCTTGTAGCCGTGCCTGCGGCAGGATATGAGTTCGTCAAGTGGTCCGACGAGAACACCGACAACCCGCGTACCGTGGTGGTCACCGGCGATGCAAGTTACACCGCACTCTTCAAGGTCGCTGGAGAAGGAATAGGGGAAGTACCAAGTGACCAAGTACAAAGTATCAAGGTGCTCCGTGACGGTGTGCTCTATATCATCACGCCCGACGGCGCTGTCTTCAACGCCCGAGGCCAGCGTGTAAAATAAATCACGGATTACGTAATCACGTAATGACGTAATTACGAAGATAGTACGGCATTGGGTTGCCGTACTATCACATAAAAAGCAAAAATAATACTCTTATTTTTCGTCTGCCGGAAGGGCTGAAGAAGATAGGTGAATATAATTTTGGACGAACTATAACGGGCATCTCTACGATATCCGCGGAACCCTCCTGCAATAAAAACGGCAGCCTTCCGGTTGCCGTTCTTTTGTCTTTCGACTTTCGACATTTATCGGAGTGCCCGTAGGCACCTTTCGACTACTTGATCTCAATCTGCTTTGTCGTCTTGCCTTCTACTTTCTTTAGTTTCGGCAGTTCGATAGTCAGAATACCGTCTTCTACCTTGGCGTTGATTTCTTCTTCGTTCACGTCTTCCGGCAGACTGTATTTCTGCTCGTAGTTGGTGTACGAGAACTCGCGGCGCAGATAGTGCGAGTGTTTGTCTTCCTCTTTGTGCTCGAACTTGTTCTCGATGGCGACGCAGAGGTTGTGGTCTTCGTCGATATGAACGCGGCAGTAGTCTTTCTTTACGCCCGGCGCTGCCAGTTCAACGATATACGCTTTCTCGGTTTCTTTGACGTTAACCGACGGAGCGGTTGTACTTACGGTGTTCATCAGATCCGAGTTCAGAAACTCATCAAATACTGTTGGGAACCAACTGTTTCTACGATACATTGCAGGTGTCATAATTAAATCTCCTAAATTTGCGGGCTTCGTCATCTTGTTTGATTCCGAAAACCCAGGTTAAACAATCTTGCGTTGTTTGCGGTCTGTAGGAGAATCTCCTCTTTATGGGGTCCCAAAGGATTTCTAATCCTTGGGGAGAGGAGGGAGCACAACAACTACATTTGTTACGGAGTAACTTAATCGTTGATTGTCGCTCCCGACGAAGCAGGCTCGCTTTTAAACGTTTTCACCCTGAATATTGCAATCTCCGTGCCAACCCCTCCATCCCTGCCAAATTGTCCACTTTCGTGCCATTTTGTCCACCTTTGGGTGTCATTTTGTCCACCTCTGTGCTCCCTTCGTCCTTTTTGCCCAACTCCCCTTCACCCTCTTATGATGCTCCCTTCGTCCATTGCGTCGGGATTATATCCCGACATCGGCTCTCGGAGCCGCCCCATCCTTCATCGCCTACCCTCTCTCCTTTCCTTCGTCCGCCCTCCTTCGTCCTCTCTCCTCCTGTCTAACCCTCGCAGCTGTTTCCGCGAGCACAGCCTCCCTATCTCGTCGTATGCCTATTCCGGCCTATCACTGCCTAAAATGGCCTATTCTTGCAAATAAATTTGCATATATCAAAAAATTATTGTATCTTTGCACCCGATTAGCTGTCTCCGTCGTAGCATTTACGTACAATTTACGGACGATATACGGAGGATATACGCACAATACAACTAACTAAACAATACAATCAAACCACCCTATGGCAAAAGTCACACCCAGTATTGAATTCGATTCGTTCAGCGGCAAGCTGAACCGGAAAAGTCGTATCGTTCTGCGCACGCGGAACGGTCAAACACATGCTTACGCCCTGGACAACCCTTTCCGCGGCACAGCCTCAGCGGAACAGGGAGCGACCCGTTCCACCTTCGGCATGGCTGTCAAACAAGCCTCAGCCATCCTCAAAGACCCTGCCCTGCGTGCCGAGTGGGAAAAGCGTTATGCGGACTACCGCAAGCATTTCCGCTACCATGCTCCGACGCCTGAAAATCCCAAGCCGAACAACCATTTCTGCACCACTCTCCGCGGCTTCATCATCTCCACTCTGAAGTCCGCCGAGTGAAGAACATACAGCCTGCGTCTTTTTTCCCAACAGCCTGCCCGCGTCTTTTTTCCCCAACAGTCTGCCCGCGTCTTTTCTCCATAGTATCGACCATACATGGGCGATAAAAGACGCAGACTGTCAAGCCTCACCCCACCCGCAAACAGAAAATCCCATCCCCAAATGCAAATAAATTTCTTATTTCGCTACGCTCAAACGATTATTTTTGTAATTTTTACAAAAATCTTGCATATATCAAAAAAAAGTTGTACCTTTGCAGGCGAAATTAGAATGAGCTTATTGTTTAACTTTAATTTTATACTACTATGTCATATCCGAAATTAGAATTCTTCCGTTTCTCCCTCAAACACAAAAGTGAGGATTCAAAAACATTCCGCGAATTTATGTTGGAAACAAAGAGGTGCAAAAATACTGATACAGATGATGTGATTTTTTCAAAATTATATAATTATTTTATGGCTAGCCTTATAAATGGTTTTGCCAAAAATGATCGACAAAAGAAATGCATCACTATTATAAAGAATCCGACAGGAAGGACTATTAATAAGTATTGGGAGATGCGCCCAAAACCTCAAAACGACAAATATATTATTTCTGGGGTTGTTAATGGAGGCGCGTATGGGAAAGAACGAATAGTAACCAATTTGATTAACAAAATCGAATCAGATAACATACGTCAGACCCAACCCGTATTACAGTATTACTACATTTTTGCATACTTCCCTCTTGATAGTTCAGAAGGATTCTTTATGTTACATACGGATTCTGCACAAGAAAGCATTTCTAATTTTGCCAGGAAATACATAGCAGATCTTTTCAAACAAGATAATTATCTCAAACCCGAAATGATTATTTTTGCGCCAAAAGCCATTCAAGAAAAATTCAGAGAAGATGCTCGCTTAACTTCTTTGACATTTAAGAAAACTATAGTCGGAGATAGATTTGAAGAAGATAATCCCATAAAGGAAGAATTAGCAGAATACGATGTGTCTATCGTCGTTACGCCGAAGAAAGATCATAATATTAGCATGACATGGGCAGAACGATTTAGAGCACATTTCATCCCTAAGATGTTTGGAGATAAAGAGAATCATCATACTTTAGAACAATTTGAGAATTGTGAAGTTAAGGCTAAAAACGATGAAATGAAATCAACAAAAGTATTTAAATGGAATACTAGAGAAGCAGAATTCGCACCTGTCGTATATTTAACAGATGAGATGATTAGATTTAATGAAGACGGAACGCCTGATTTTACAAGTTTAGCAACATTCTGCAATAATCTATTTGAAAACACAATATTGCCAGAATTAAGAATAGAGAATAATGTTAAAAGAGTGGATTGATATTATACAACTATTTTTTGCCAAAAGTCGTAATGTCTTAAAGAAAGACATAAACGGGGAAGACATAAAAAATATTTGGATTTCATATACAATATTTATCATAATTACACTGTTATTTGTATGGGGAATTCCAAATGGTTTTTCCAATGGATTTTTGGATTATGCCACAAGTATTCTTTCCATATTTGTAGGTTTCTTTATAACTGTTTTAGTCTTTGTCGAAGATAAATTAAAACCGATAAAATTACCATCGCAGGAAGAAGAAAATGCTAAACCTGCAAACGAGAGGCTAACTCAGAAGCAAAAAATTAACATACTACAAGAGAACAACTATACTGTTCGATTCTTCTATACATTAGGATTGAACATTCTATTTTCTACAATAGTCTTATTTATGCTATTACCAAACATATTATGGTTTGATGCATTCTCTTTAAACATATCAGAATATACTATTATTGATAATATTTCTCAATTATCTCTCAATAGTATTCTGATGGGATTTTATTTTTGGAGTATGATTATTTATCGCATAGTCGTTTTGTATCTCATGCTTAAAATATTTTTTTATACATCATATGCGACAAGTAGTCTTGTATCGGTAATAATTTTAAAAAGGAAAATGTAATATGAATATCAAAGATGCGTTGATAGATAGAGTTATCTGTCATCATTTTAGTAGTGATGTAACAAAATGTATAGTTAATAATGCAGAAATGAATCTGCAAGATGAGAATCAGGAAATCCTTAAAGAGTTTTTCTTGAAACCGTTTGTCAATAAAAAAAACGAGTTTGCATTCTCGCATCATGTAGATATTAGATATAATGTTGCCTATCAAATAATATTAAGTATGTTTCAAGGTGCAGAGTTTTCACAAAGTTCTGTGTCCTTGTTCAAACATTTACAAGCGATATCCACATCACCAACAATAAAGGATGGAGATGTATTCATTGTAAAAGTAGAAGATATTCTTATCAACAACACCTACTACGAAGGAATCGGCATAGTCAAAATAGAGACGAAAAAAGAATTTATCGAAACAACTATTGATCCTCAGGGAGAGTTACACATTAACATTAAAAAAGGATTTTCTGCTAATAAAATTGACAAAGCCTGTTTGGTAATCTTTACAGAACACACACCTAAGGTGCTCATAATTGACAACAGCAAAGATACTAAATTTTGGAAAGATGATTTCCTAGGCGTTATCCCCTGTAACAATAGCTATAATAATTCACATAATATAATTGAAGTTTTCACTGATTTTGTCGTTAACAAATTAGGTAAAGAAAATCAACTACCTAAGTCAGAACAGGTACACATTATCAATAGATGTAATGAAATTCTACTAAATGCAGAAGAAGCGAACTTGACAGAAATTTCTAAATTAGTTTTTCAAGATAAAGAATATGAAAAATTATTTTTAGAATACAAAGAAGAATATGAGTCAAAAACTGGAAATAGTATCGCTGATCAATTTGAAATAGACAAAAAAGCAATAAACATTCATAAAGCAACACGCTGCATAAAATTAGATGACACGGCAGAACTTCACTTATATAAGACGGGAAGTTTCATAGAACGAGGATTTGATGAATCTAAAAACATGTATTATTATAAGTTGTTCTTTAGTATCGAAAAATAAAGTGCTATCATACTGCACATATAGGAAATCATTTTTGGCGAGATCTACGATAAATCATATATTGTAAAATACTTGCTATATAATGAAAAAATAACGATAATTATGTCAAGAAGTACAAATAAATCTCAGATTCCAGAACTGGACTTATTTAGTGTTCAAGCTCAATTTCCAGAAATAATAGTACAGAACGAACCAGAAAATGGATTCGAGGACTTAGACTTGTCTAAAAATGTGCTAATTTGCAATGTTAAGAAAGACAATATAGAGCACTTCTTGGACGGGACGGCTAAGATTTACTATACGGGCAAGCGTTTCCCTAGTACGGTTGCATTAAATAAGTTGTATTACTTTATTCCGTACATTGGAAAGCAATGTGACCTTGATTATTATGGTATTCGTGACCTTTATTTAATAAAGATTGCTCGCGTTGGTTCACGCCGTGAGGGTGAACTAGATAATGACCCCAATGATCTGCGCATCGTTTTTGAATTGCAATTTGTTAAGCATTTGTTCAATGATTACAAAAAGCATACTTTAAATATCTGGCAAACATATGCTGATACAACCTTAGAGGAGTTGCAACAATCGCAAAAACCACAACGTCAATTACAAAATAACCAATTGACATATATCAGTTTGTTTAGTAGTGCCGGTGTC
The DNA here is from genome assembly GCA_900319995.1 of uncultured Bacteroidales bacterium. Taxonomy (GTDB): domain Bacteria; phylum Bacteroidota; class Bacteroidia; order Bacteroidales; family Paludibacteraceae; genus Colicola. The sequence goes on along the minus strand of ONQO01000017.1, from coordinate 10,920 downwards.
GGCTGTTATGGATTCAAACAAGAGAACTACAATTGTGTAGCGACGGTAGAACTTATAGAGCGTCGTTTGAATGTTCAGCGATACAATCATAAGTGCTTGTATGATAGTGGTTATATTTGTGGTGATATCACACTGCCGGAAACACAACAACGAGTTTTTGATGAATTACAAATGTGGCAACGCCAGAATCGTCTTACCGATTTGGATGTCGTTATTGCAACACCGCCGTGCCAAGGAATGTCAGTTGCCAACCACAAGAAAGGCGATGAATTGAAACGTAATTCTTTAGTAGTAGAATCCATAAAGATGATACGCGCAATGCATCCCCGATTCTTTGTATTTGAGAACGTTTCAGCTTTCCTAAAATCTATATGCACTGATATAGATGGTGTAGATAAACCTATTAAGGAAGCTATCGAATTAGATTTAGCAGGAGACTACAATATCGCAGCCAAAGTTCTCAACTTTAAGGATTATGGAAATCCCAGCAGTCGAACTCGAACCCTTGTTATTGGTGTGCGCAAAGATCAAAAAGAAATAACCCCTCTTGAATTATTCCCGGACAAACAAGAAGAACAAACCTTGCGTCAAACAATAGGACATCTTCCACATTTAAATCAAATGGGTGAAATATGGGATCAAGACATTTACCACACTTTCCGCCCCTATGCTCCCCACATGTTAGAATGGATTGAAAATATCACCGAGGGGCAATCAGCTTTTGATAATGAGGACGAGACAAGAATACCCCACAAAGAAAAAGATGGAGAGATAGTATTCAATCAACGTAAAAATGGAGACAAATATACGCGCCAATATTGGGATAAAGTAGCTCCTTGTGTTCATACGCGAAATGACATTCTGGCTAGTCAAAACACCGTTCATCCAACAGATAATCGTGTTTTCTCTATCCGTGAGGTTATGCTGATGATGTCCGTTCCTCAATCATTCCAATGGAGTGAGATCCCATATGAACAATTAAACGCACTTCCCTTGGAAGAGAAACAAAAATATCTAAAGAAAGAAGATGTAAATATCCGTCAAAGTTTAGGAGAGGCGGTTCCAACCATCATTTTCCAGCAGATTGCACACAAAATAAAAGATAAGCTTGCTGATACAGAGTTAACAGAACAAGAGGTGCTTGATATTATCAAAAAAAATGACTTAACTGATAGTAAAAAATTACTTCAATATATCAAGAAGCACCGCAAATTAGGCTTTGTACGCTTGGCTAAAATTGCAGAATATGCCAATGGAGCAAGAACTGAAACTGCCGCTTACTATACCCGTCAAGATATTTGCTATGCAGTAGTAAAAAATCTGCCTGATTACCCTGACAATAAAATTCTGCATATTCTTGAACCGGCAACCGGTGTTGGAAACTTTTTACCGTCACTTTTCCAGAAGTACGCAAATGTTGAGGAATTGCATATAGATCTAATTGACATCAATCCGGAAAGTATTGCTATACTCAAACAAATTTTGCAATCTATCCCACAACCGGAAAACGTACGGCTGAACTTTATTAATAAGGACACTTTGTTACAGAATTTCAATAAACATTATGATATTGTTGTCGGCAATCCGCCTTATATGAAAGTATCTGACAAAGATCTATTAAAGAAATATAAGTCTTCAGTTGAGAATACAGATACAAGCAATATCTTCTCGTTCTTTATTGAGAAAGCTCTGCAAATAGGTGATGTGGTCTCTTTGATTGTACCAAAGAGTTTAATAAATGCTCCTGAGTTTGGAGGCACACGTAACCTAATGAATAAACTGCCTATCACGAATATCATTGATTTTGGAGAAAAAGGCTTTAAGGGTGTAAAGATAGAAACGATAGCGTTCACAATCAACCAAAAAGTCAAACGTGGGCTAACGAAAGTGGAGTCTTACATCACTAATTCTATAGAGATACATGAGCAGGATTACATAACAGATCCTGCATATCCCTATTGGTTGATTTATCGCAATAAAGATTTTGATGCTGCCGCGAATAAGATGAGATTTGGCATTTTTAGAGCCTTTCGCGACCGCACGTTAACAAAAGCGAATACATTACAACAAGGCAAAATACGCGTATTGAAGTCCAGAAACATTGGAAGTAACGAGATAATTAACATTGATGATTATGATACATACATTGATGATGTCAGCAATTTAGAAGTGGGAAAATATATGAATCGCACAGATTGTGTTCTGGTTCCTAATCTGACATATTATCCTCGTGCTTGCTTTATGCCGCAAAACTGTATTGCTGATGGTTCGGTAGCTATCTTGACAACAATCCCCGATGAAACAGTTACGGCTGACGACCTCGCATACTATGCTACTGATGAGTTCTGTAAGTTCTACGGAATAGCAAGGAATCGTGGCACTCGTTCGCTAAACATTGATAATAATTCAGTATTCTTCTTTGGTAAATTAAAAGTGTAGTTTTATGATACAGGAAATTAGTAAGTATCTAAATCAATTTGATTTGGACGTGCGCAAAAGTGGAGACGCACGATTTATGGATCAAAAGTGCACACCAGATGTAGTGTGTTTCATTGCAGACTGCTTAATGAACTTGAATCCGCAAGGTGAGTTCACGGTGCAAGATGTATGGGACATGCCATATTTTATAAAAAATGCCTCTGCTATCTTTGGGAAACCCAACCCTAAAGAAGAATCAGCACATAGTGAGTATGATAAGTTCATACAACAACCATTGCGTATGTTAGCATATGCCCATGTTTTGGATATAGAGAAACGAGGTAATATTAACTATTATAGTGTTGCTAATTGGGATATTCTTGATTACGTAGCGACCAAAGAACGTAACGCATATAACTTTTTGTATGTCTATATTACCAAAGTACTCGCAGATAGTAACTTTCTTCGAGTATTTGAGGATTACAGAAGAAAAGCAAAACAGGGAGCAGCAACCAAATATGATTTTGCAGATTTAAAAGAAAAGTATGAACGGTTTATCATTGGAAACACAAAAATAAATGGCGAAGTAGAGGTGCGTCGTATTTTCACTAAAGTATTCAATGTTTATTGTTGTGAGCATGGTATTCAGGGAACAGAAAAGGGACGCCAGTCTAAATATGCAATTACTTTTTCAGATTTGATGTATAATCGTATCAATTGGCGTGATGTTGATAAATCAAAAGCACTAACACGTACCCAAGCAGCTTCGGATGACGAATTAAGACTACAAGCGGAGTATGACGCATATCAAGTAACAAAAGCTATGAACCTTCTTCGTAAGATACAAATTGAAAGTGAAGTGCATGACCAATATGGACAAGGAGAAGCGACTCAGGTACACCATATATTCCCAAAATCAGAATTTCCACAGATTGCGCATTATTTAGAGAATCTTATCAAGCTAACAGCTACACAACACTATACTAAGGCTCATCCTAGCAACAACACCCAAGTCATCAACAGAGATTATCAACTTGTATGCTTAATCGCGAAATCTAATACTATTGAAAAGTCTTTGCGGATGTATGGAGACAAGTATTATCGTAAAGAATCTTTCATCGTAGTAATAAACACCGGTCTCAACAAAGATTTGAGTATGTCTTTGAACTTTGAGGAAATCCGAACGCAGTTACGTTTTCTATATAACAACATTTAATTTAAAAAATTATGTATAAATCTTCTTTTGGCACTTCGGGACAAGTTCAATTTGCCAACGAGCATGAGTATTACAAATTCTTAGGCTACCTCGCAAAATCTGATGGTAGCACAAGTTTGGTTTGGGAACATAATGAAGAACAAGGTGCATGGGCCAGTGAAGGTCGGATTCAGATTTTACGACCATTACCATACCCTTTTAATGTATCTTTAACAGCTGGAGTCGGCAATATTATTGCACGAGTTAACTGTAATGAATTTATTGAAAATATTCGTGCTAACCATAGTTTTGTAACTGGCACTGCTCAAAACATCCAAGCCATTCGGCAAACAATTCCTCCTCAATATCTCCAAGACTTTGATGCCGGTTTGACATTATAAATTGTTTCTTAGAAAGAACCACTTAATACTACAGTCCTCAGTATTAAGCGACATGTCACGCAAACTATGGCATTGAAAAAGTTATCTATAGAGCAGTGCCAATAAATGCACCTCTACATCGCATCCTCTTGGAGGAACACATATTATCCCGAAGTGGTAACCGCCTTGCGGGAGGCGGGGTATGAAGTGTACGACTTTCGCAATCCGCTTTCAGGTGATCCCGGATTCCATTGGACGGATGTCGATCCGAACTGCATGGACTGGACTCCTGCGAAGTACCAAGCCAACCTCTCTCATCCGTTAGCTGAGCGGCAGTTCAAGAACGATATTGATGCTATGAGTGCTTGCGATGCTTGCGTGCTGGTATTGCCGTGCGGAAGATCTGCACACACAGAAGCCGGTTGGTTTGCCGGACAGGGAAAGAAAGTCTTTGCCTACATCCCGGACAAAGACAGTTTTGAGCCCGAACTGATGTACAAACTCTTCACAAAAGTTTGCATTTCTTTGGGAGAGTTGATAAAAACAATAAGATAAACAGATATGACCACCGATGAATTAAAATCCAAAACACAATACGTGCATATATCCATTCCGTACTATCCGGAAGACAATTTAATCACCTTCGATGATGGTGTAATGACTGAGTTGGAATGTGACGAAGATTTTGTACCACCTATGCTGAATACAGATGATATGCGGTTAGAAATGACCATTGACATCAAAGAGGGTCGATTAGTAGAATGGAATAAATATAACGAGTATTTGCGAATGCAGGCTAAAGTGATGGACAGCGGAACATATACGCTTTTAGATGCAGAGAAAAAGCCGATTTGGCAGATTTGCGGATATGTCCCAAACAGGCTTATTCCATCATTTGAGATAGAAGGAGATTACGGCGATTATATAGAACTTGAAATCAATTCGAATGGAACTATCTCTAATTGGAAGAAAGAAATAGATTTGTCCGTGTTTGCCAAAGAAGGACATGAGCCGAAACCGATAAAAACAAACAAATGGCACAAAGCAGAGGATGCGCTGAGGTACATACAAAGTAAGAATCTAAACGGCGAGGAATTCAATTGGTTGATAGAGCAATTAAACAAACGATAATTCTGTTTGCTCTCAAGCCTGCGCTTGGCTGGAAAAATCAAAGTAGCCAAAGGAAAAGAATGGGTTTTGTCTTAATAGTTCGTTTAGATTGAATAAAAGTAAACGAAAAATAAATGAATATTAAACGAACTTTAAACGAAATAAGCGCGCATTGTACTGTATTTCAACAATATAGACATAAATTAAAATTGTCACAGTTGCCGAATATTTAAATAAACCCCTATACCATGCCCGATGTTCTGACACCTACCCAACGCCACCGCTGCATGTCACATATCCGCAGCAAGGCGACGAAGCCGGAGATAACGGTCCGGAAATGGCTGTGGGCGCACGGATACAGATACCGGCTTAATGTGAAGAGCGTGCCGGGCAAGCCGGATATAGTGATGCGCAGATACAGAACGGCGATTTTCGTCAACGGCTGTTTCTGGCACGGACACGAAGGATGTAAACAGTTCGTACTGCCCAAGACCAACACGCCTTTCTGGCAGGCGAAGATTGACCGTAACCGCGAACAGGACAGACAGAACTACCAGTTACTGCTTGACGCCGGATGGCAGGTAATCGTCATCTGGGCATGTAACCTCACCAAAGACAAAACAGAACCCACCATGCAGCAAGTAGCCGTCACCCTCAACCGCAATTTACTAGCACTTGCAAAAAAAATGAAAAAAAGTTGCTTTTAAGGTGATAGATTCGGACTCTTTTTTGACTTATATATGGAGGGGTATATAAAACACGAATCTTTTAACACTAAACACAACCGCGATTTTCTTGCTCTTGCACAAAAAAAGAAGAATAACGAAATGCAAAACTCAAAAATAATATGAATGATCTTACTGTTTCTAATATTGAACGGCAAAATGTTCTAAACAACAAATATGCAGTAGCCAAAATTCAGGATAATCTTGGTATTACAGGCATGGAGTTTGAAGGCGAATATCGCTTTACTAAAAAAATGGTTGCAGATTTCTATGAAGTAGATATTTCTACCATAAATAGATATTTAGCTGAATATGAAAATGAATTAAAGTATAACGGATATGTTTTATGCAAGGGTAAACGGCTGAAAGAGTTGAAGTTACAATTTGGTCATCTTATAAATGAGACGAGCAAAACGACTCAATTAGGACTTTTCAATTTCCGTGCATTTCTTAATATTGGTATGCTCCTTACCGAAAGCGAAAAAGCTAAACAGGTACGTAGCATAATTTTGGATATTGTGATTGCCACGATTAATGAAAGAGTCGGAGGAGGAACCAAGTATATTAATCGACGCGATGCCAATTATTTGCCTACTGCCATTAAAGAAACCAATTATCGTAAACAACTCACATCAGCTTTGCGGGCTTATGTAAACGGACACGAAACAAACATGTATTCAGAGGTTACTAATGCTATATACAAGGCTGTCTTTAGAGAGAATGCAAAGGAATATCGCGAGATATTAAAATTAGATAGTAAAGATAATGTTCGCCATACTCTCTATGCCGAGGTATTACTTGTAATCGCCTCCTTTGAGAATGGTGTAGGAGCTGCTATACGCGATGCCTATAATGAAAAGGGAAATATCAAATTAACGGTACAAGAAGTGGAGACATTAATCATGAAACTTGCGGAAGCACCGATGCAAAAGCCATACTTGGATGATGCTCGTGCTAAAATGGCATCACGCGATTTGAGTTTCAGAGATGCATATCATAGTAATATAGAAGAATACCTGAGAGCCGTTTCTCCTGAAGAGTACGATCGTTTTATTGGCGACAAATCTATAGATATTGACCAGATTCTTGAAGAAAACTCTGATGTTCTGAAACGCTTAAAACAGGCAGACGAAGATGGAGAAGATTAGATATATTGAATATGATGAACTACTATCCATATACCATAAGATGATAGAAAAAAGTGGTGGTGGTTCGCCCGGAATATTAAAAGAAGGGAATATTCGTGCAGCATTGGAATTTGTGCAAAATGATACCTACTATCCTTCTTTTGCAGAAAAATTAACATATCTTGTTTTCTCGTTTTGTTGTGGACATTGTTTTATTGACGGAAACAAACGAATAGCACTGACTATTGGCGCGGCATTTTTATTACATAATGGATATTTTCTGGCTGCTAAAGTTTTTATGTCAGAAATTGAAGCATTTGTATATCATGTAGCAGCAGGCAATATTGACAAAGAATTATTGCAGAGAATCATGGTATGTATGGTAGATGGAACAGACTATGATGAAGAGTTAAAAATCGATATTGCTAATGCGATACGTGATAAATCAACCGATTTTCAAGAAGATGTATAATTTATACCAGACATCCTGACACCTGCACAACGCCATCGCTGCATGTCGCATATCCGCAGCAAGGCGACGAAGCCGGAGATAACGGTCCGGAAATGGCTTTGGGCGCACGGATACCGGTACAGACTGAACGTCAAGAGCGTGCCGGGCAAGCCGGATATAGTGATGCGCAGATACAGAACGGCGATTTTCGTCAACGGCTGTTTCTGATGAAGCGGAACAGGCGTACCGAAATAGCATCCGGTGGATGGTATGAGGAGTAAGTACGCCGCGCGAGTTTGCGGAGCAAACATAGAACTCTTTATTAATGAGGAATGCAGACAGTTCGTACTGCCCAAGACCAACACCGCCTTCTGGCAGGCGAAGATTGACCGCAACCGCGAACGGGACCGACGGAACTACCAGTTGCTGCTTGACGCCGGATGGCAGGTAATCGTCATCTGGGCATGCAACCTAACCAAAGAGAAAACAGAACCCACCATGCAGCAAGTAGCCGTCACCCTCAACCGCAATTTACTAGCACTTGCAAAAAAGTCCATCTATATTGGAGTCCCCAGAGTAAACCGAAGCCGAAGGCTGTTTGCTATGGGGAGAGCGGAGGCAGGAGTTACCTCGTCGATTAAGCAGAGTGGTATCGACTTTTGTAACCTCCTTGCCGAACGCGAAGGTGATAGATTTCAGGTCTTTTTTGACTTATATATGGAGGGGTATATATAAACACGAATCTATTAACACAAAAACGCAAATGAACATGAACAAAACAACACATTTTGACCCTTGGCATGACAGGCACGAAATCAATATGGAGCCGGACCAGATGGACAGGTTCTTGGACGAGGACAGCCTGTTTGCCGGGCAACCGAACGAGAAACAATATGCCATAGCCGATGCGCTGGACAGCTTGCCGAATGAACGCTACCGCCGCCTGCTGGTCGGACTATACCGTGAGCGTCTTTCCATGCAGTTCATGGCAGAAGAAATGGAAGTCTCCCTTCCTAATCTGTACAATCTGCACCGCCGTGCCCTTGCTTCCCTGAAAGCTCACATAGCCAAGGCTCAAGCCTGAAAAACTATAACGATAAAATACGGCAAAGAAATTGCCTTTTGACAAAGCAAATTAAATAAATCTCAAATTATGGAATATGACCTTAGAGATCCCTATGCTTACCTTTTGGAAGCAATGATTTTCGCCAAAGCGGCAGCTGAGAATGGCGGAAAGGTGGACATGCTGACTGTTGATTTCACCACCGAATTTGGTTATGGAGAAGGGGAGATGTTTTTCCAACATTTTCTCCCGCAGTTCGGCAAAACAGATGATTTTGCCATTAATGACAACGAGAACGACCCCGAGAAATGGAAACCTGTATATTTTGAATTGAACGAACAGGGAAAGGAATTGGCAAAACTGGCTTTATTGGTAGATAAGACCTTCAAAAACAAAATCTTATCGGATTTAGATATATACGCCATAGTTGACGAATACGAGAGTCATAGATACTAATTATATATAGGGGAACCCTATAAACACACCTACGACTATGTCCTGTTTACAAGTTCTATTGACTGTTATCTTTCCGCCGTTGGCGGTGATTATTATACCCTCTTAGGCGGAGGCCGCTTCTCCCGTTCCGTCGGGAGAACGCTCCGGGGTGCCGGGAGTGATTGGCGCATTAATCATTTTGAATAAGAATGAAAACCATTGAAGTTGTCGCTGCCATCATTTTTGACGAGCAAGGACGAATCTTTACCACGCAACGAGGCTACGGAGAATGGAAAGACTGGTGGGAGTTTCCGGGCGGTAAGATGGAAGCCGGAGAAACGCCCCAACAAGCCTTGAAACGCGAGATACGCGAGGAGTTGGACGCAGAGATAGAAGTCGGTGAACTATTGCGGACGATTGATTATGACTACCCTACTTTTCATCTGACGATGCATTGTTTCAAGTGTACCTTAGATAGTGCAGTTACGCTCTTGGAGCACGAAGCCGCCAGATGGCTGAACCCCGGCGAACTGCACTCCGTTCAGTGGCTGCCAGCCGACGAAGAAATTATTGAAGAACTAAAACGATAAAACAATCTCCTCATGAACAATTGTCCACATAATATATCTCAATCTATGGCTATTAAAACAACAGAACTGATTCGTACTTCCCAGAGTTGGGATGGGGCTATGTTGCCGGATTTTCCACAAGGACAACCCGAACTACGGGTGATCCGATTGGACTTCCCGATTGGTGCCAAGACCGGTTGGCATCATCATACCGTAGTCAATTACGGCATCGTTCAGCAGGGCGACTTAACCATCGTTTGCCAAGATGGAACAGAGAAAACCTTCCATGAAGGCGAAGCTCTTGTGGAAGTCATCGGCACTATCCATCGGGGCGAGAACCGCAGTTCCAAACCCGTCATTCTCAATATGTTCTACTTCTCTTCTCCCGGAGCAGAAATAACTATCCAGCACCCGGAACTCTAAAAACACGGTGATTCTCGAACAAATAGGCTTGCTATGAAAACCCTTACCGCCACTTTGAGAACCTCTGAGATTCGTCTTGGGGGTCTTTCTTTGTATAGCATGTCCGGCGATGCAAGCTGTAAGACGACCCCATCCTATAAAGAAATTTTGCGGAGCAAAGACAAAGAAGTGAGCGAAGCGCAGCAATCGATAGAGCGGAGCGGCAGAGAAATAATCGTTCGAGCGAAGCGAGATAAGAACACCTTATAAAAGGGGAAAGAGAAGACAATATGTCAAAGATCGCTTGTGCGCAGAGCGCACACCTTATTAAAGATAGAACTTTTTATAGAACCACCATGCAAGGCGGAGAGAGAGCCAAGAAAAAAACATACAAAACCCTGCTTTACCGTCCGTAGCACTACCGTGCCAACAAGTATTTGTACATAGATTTGTATTTCATATTAATTGTTTTGGAGCGGTCGATAGTATCGACCTGAAATGAACGAAGAAAACATATTCATATCCGCATCAAATGCGGACGCAATAGACCAAGTGAGAAACCGGCATCAGATGGAGGAGGACGAGGGGATAGACAAAAGAAACACCCCGCATTGAAATGCAGGGTGCTTGAATGTTCAGGATATTTATAAGATAAACTAATTAATGAAAGGTAGCATCAGATTATGCCGTGCTCGAGGGCGAAGCGAACCATCTCGACGGAAGATGAGAGACCGAGTTTGTTGAAGATATTGGTCTTATGGCTATTGACAGCCCGGAGGGAGATGTGGAATTCATCCGCTATCTCTTTGCCCAGTTTGCCTGCGCAGCATGCCTCGATGATTTCCAGTTCGCGTTTGGTGAGCAATGACGTGGCACGCTTATTGAGTTTGGCATCAGCTATATCGCGCACCAGTACCGCAATGTCGCGACCGTAGAAAGGCACTTCCTCCGCGACGGAGTCGATGGCGAGCCGTATTTCCTCCAAGGGTCCGTTCTTGCTGATAAAACCGTCAATACCAATAGCCATGAGTTGGGTGATGACATA
>ONQO01000026.1 GCA_900319995.1 uncultured Bacteroidales bacterium | reverse complement strand
ATAATGACTTGCATCTGTTCGTCAGGAGTCATGTGGCTATTATCCACGACAATAGCATCCTCGGCTTGTCGGAGCGGCGATTCTGCGCGGTGTGTGTCGCGGTAGTCGCGGTCGTTGACATCCGCAAGAACAGCAGCATAATCCGGTTTCTCCCCTTTGGCGACGAGTTCATCGAAACGTCGTTGTGCGCGCACTTCGGGACTGGCGGTAAGGAACAGTTTGAGTTCGGCATTCGGGAAGACGACCGTGCCAATGTCCCGTCCATCCATGACGATGCCTTTTTCTGTGCCCATCGCCTGTTGTTGTGCCACAAGAAAAGCACGCACCTCTTTGATTTGTGAAATCCGGCTGGCTCTGTTGCCGACTTCGAGGGTACGTATTTGTGCTTCGACGTCTTTTCCGTTGAGCGTGGCGTGCTGTGCTCCGTTAACCAGCACAAAGCCGACCTTGATATCCGGCAGAGCAGCAATAATAGCCGCTTCGTCTTCAAGACCGTTTAGGAGAGTGTACAACGCAATTGCGCGGTACATGGCACCGGTATCAACATAGGTGTATCCTGCGTGTTTGGCAAGGGCTTTTGCGATGGTGGATTTACCGCAGGAGGAATAGCCGTCAATGGCGACAATAATCTTATTTACCATTTTGTCATTTACCATTTTGTCATTTGCTTCTTATCTAACGAACGATTACTTAAGTAGCGAGTTGATATCCAGGGTAAGTCCTACTTGGTAAGAGAAATTGGATTTGGTCAGTTGGCTGATAGCGAATCCCACACGTGCCTGTTTGATTTTAACTCCCGCACCGAGAGCAAACCCTGCAAGGGATTTTTGGTCAGCGAGTTGCAATTCCGCTCTCCGACGATGGTTGTAACTCAGAGCAATATAGAATTTCTCGCTCTTTGGGACTATTTCAATACTCCAGATAGTGTGGCGGAACATCATGTCGTACCATTTGATGTCGTGTGACACAATGTCTCCCGTGGTCGGACTTTTGTCAAGGCTGGTCCATTCGTAGTTAAGATACCATGTTTGCATGTTGTGTATTTGCAGATGGAAGCGCAGGGGAGCATGTTTCACCCTATAGGTAAGTCCTAATTGCAGGTTAAGAGGCAACATCTCATGGTTAGAGCCTCCTTCTTCGGAGTAGAAACCTTTGATTTGCCAACCTATATTCTGCAGCACCAATCCCATTTGGAATGTTGAATCCGGAGTCTGGAAATGTCCTCCTATATCGGCACCGATAGCGAAAGAAGAATAACTCTCATAGATGCTATATACGGGTTTGAGCGTCACCCCCACTTTGAACAAGCGCCCCAGTTGGCGTGCGTACATCACATCGATGAGGATGTCTCTTGCTCCGAATCCCCCTCCAGTCAGATGTCCCTCGTTGTCCGCGTATTTCATCCTGCCGTAGTCAAGGTAATGAAGTCCGACGGCAAAATAATTGGGTTTGTCGGGTTCTCCGTCTCCATCGAAAGGTTTCTCGACGGGCGAGCGTCCGAAGTTATGTCCGTAGAGCACAGAGCCGAACATAGTGCCGGGCAGGTAATACGAGTAGTTGAGTTGCAAAGTCATGTGGCTGTTAGCGTGTAGCAGCGCAGGGTTGCACATACCCATGGAAATGTCTCCGTCGCTGAGGCTGACGTTGGTGCCTCCCAATGCGTTCAAGCGCGAGGAAGCCGGCAGACTCATGAAAGAGAAAACCGATCGGCCTGCGTTCGACACCTGTCCAAAGGTACAAAGAGACCATGTACAAAGTACAAAGGTTGCTATTTTTTTTCGTATAGCCACACTATCGCATATTAAAATCGGCTACAAAGGTACTGCTTTTTTTTAATATATGCAAATATTTTTCCACTTTATGGAATTTATTTTATGGAAAAATGCATTTTTAAATAAACAGCGTCCATTAGCTAGGATACCATCCGACATCCACCCAAAATAAGTCCATTTACGTTACCACATCGTTACCACTACGTAGCGTCCGAGGTTCATAATAGCCATTTAGCATTTTTTTTATGCAAGAAACAAGCGAATATTGAATAATTCTTAAGAAAATGACCTGCGTGCTTGCGTATATCAAAAAAAAGCAGTACCTTTGCCGCCGGAAAATGAAGTTATTCGTGCCCATAGCGGGTAAGAAAAATGTTGCATTATGAGAAACATCATTGTCAGTACTGTAGTATTATGCTTGTTGGCAACGGGGTGTAACACGCGCACACCGCAGTATCGTATCGGCGTGAGTCAGTGTCTGGATGATGCCTGGCGGCAGAAGATGAACTATGAAATGGAGCGTGAGCTGCTGCTGCATCCGGATATGACGCTTTCACGCCGTATTGCCTACGGCAGCAACGAGTTGCAGTGTGCCCAGATTGACAGTTTCATCCGTGAGCGTGTGGATCTGCTGATAGTCAGTCCCAATGAGGCGGAGCAGGTACAACCTGCTGTGACGAGAGCTTATCGGGCAGGCATCCCGGTGATTGTTGCCGACCGCCGTGTTCCCGGAGACGAGTGGACTGCTTTTATAGGTGGCGATAACTACAAGGTAGGCCGACTGATGGCGCAATGGGTGATCGGAAAGGCGAAAGAGTATGGGGGGAAGGCGAAAGGGAAGCCGTTCGTCGTACTGGAGGTAGCCGGATTGCCGGGCTCGACGCCTGCTACGCTTCGTCATAAAGGAATGATGGAAGGTATTGAGGAGGCGAAAGGCGATGGGGTAGAGGCTAAAGTAGAGGTACAGAGCGTGATGGGAAGCTGGTACAAAGAGAATGCCTATGATGTTGTCTCTGCTTATCTGAAGAATCACCCCTTGCCTGATGTCATCGTGGCGCATAACGACCTTATGGCAATCGGTGCCGCCGAGGTGGTTCCATCCATTCCTATCATGGGCGTGGACGGCATTCATCCGGGTTTGCAGGCTATCGTGGATGGTAAGATTGAATGTTCCGCGACGTACTCTTCCCGTGGCGATATGGTGATCGATGCAGCCGCGCGTATAATCCATAAGGAATCGTACGTGCGCGATACGGTGCTCGAGACCACGCTGGTGGATAGAATAGCCGCGTACCCGATGCTCAAGCAGGACGAGGCTATCACGCGTGATTTAGAGACCTTGCATATCGTCCAGATGCAATCGGAAAGCAAATGGAAACAACAGCGCTTCGACCGATTTATACTGATTCTCTTTGTGGTGCTTTTCTTTATTCTATTCATCATTACCTTAAGTTATGTGTTCATCAAGCAACGCAGGTTGCAAACGGAGATCAAGCATGATATCATCCCTCAGTTGGAGAATATGCAAGAGGCTATCCAGCTCAGCAAGAAAGATGAGGCCTTTGCTGAGAGGCTGCGTCAAGTGGTGGACGATTATCTGACAGATCCGAATCTGACCGTAGAGTTCTTGGGCGGCAAACTGCAACTAAGCCGCACGCAGCTCTTCCGTCGTGTGAAAGCGGTAGCTGGGAAAGGACCGTTAGACTATATCCGTGAGCGGCGACTGGCACGAGCAGATGAATTGCTTCGAACAACCGATATGACTATCCAGCAAGTAGCCTTGGAGTTATGTTTCTCCTCTCCCGGCTATTTCACCAAATGTTATAAGGAATACTTCGGGCATCTGCCCAGTGTGCGCTAAAATGAAACATTTATAAATACTAATTTTGTTGCAAAATATGTACCGTTTGTTGCATTGAAACATTCGTGGCATATTTTGCAACATTATTTTTTGCGCATGTGTATAAATTGATGTACTTTTGCAGCGGAATTGAGTTTGACTCGGTTTCGCTGCTTGACTTTTTATTTAAATTTTAATATATCATGAATTCAAAAAGTGTAATTTTAGCCTTTCTTTGGATGCTATGCTTCACGGCATTCGCTCAAGCGCAAGTGACTGCGACGGGTGTTGTGGTAGATGCAGCAACGGGTGAGCCGATTATTGGAGCGTCTGTTCTGGAGGAAGGCACATCGAATGGTACGATTACCGATTTCGATGGTAATTTCTCACTTTCCGTCGGCAAGGATGCCATGGTAGTGATTTCGTATGTGGGTTATAAGACCCAGCAGTTATTCCCGAAAGCGAATATGCAAGTCTCCCTTGCGGAGGACAGCGAGGTGCTGGAGGAAGTGGTAGTAACCGGTTATACGACGCAGCGCAAAGCCGACCTGACCGGTGCTGTTTCTGCTATCTCGGCGAAAGATTTGGAGAAACAGCAAGAGAATAACCCGATGAAGGCCCTTCAGGGAAAAGTGCCGGGCATGAATATCTCTGCGGATGGTAACCCTTCGGGAGCAGCTACGGTTCGTATCCGCGGTGAGGGCTCGTTGAACTCATCCAAGGATCCTCTTTATGTTATTGATGGTGTGCCTTCCACCTCGGGCATGCATGAGCTCAATCCGAATGATATTGAGTCCATCCAGGTGCTTAAAGATGCAGCATCTGCTTCTATATATGGATCGCGTGCGGCAAACGGCGTAATAATCATCACGACCAAGAAAGGCGCGGAGGGCAAACTGAATGTCACTTTGGATGCCTCCGTGGCTGTCCAGAACTATGTCAGCCGCATGCACGTGCTCAATTCCGAGCAGTTCGGTCGCGCGATGTGGCAGGCATACGTGAACGATGGTACTGCCGATCCGAACACAAACGTGCTCGGCTACCGCTACGACTGGGGCTATAATGAACAAGGTCAGCCGGTGCTGAATAATATCATGCTCAACAAGTACCTCGACGCTGCCGGTACGGTACCGGTCAGCAACACGGACTGGTTCGCTCAGACCACCCGTCCCGGTGTGATACAGAACTATAACATCTCTGTCAGCAACGGAGGAAAGAAGGGTAGTGCTTTCTTCTCGCTCGGCTATTACAAGAACGACGGTATCATCAAGACAACCAATTTCGACCGCTTCTCGGCGCGCGTCAATAGTGACTATAAGATGCTGAAAGACATCGTGACGATCGGTGAGAACTTTACGCTCAGCCGTACCTCGGAGGTAAGCGCCCCAGGCGGTTATATCGAGAGTGTACTGCAATACAACCCCTTGCTGCCTATCTATACGACCAACGGTGATCTGGCGCAGGCGCCTTCGTCCAGCGGTTTCCCCCAGCGTGAAAATCCGCTCTCTATTCTGGAGCGCAACAAGGACAACCGCTACACCTATTGGCGTGTGTTCGGAAACGTGTTCGTCAATATCAACCCGATCAAGGGGCTCAATATCCGTACCACGGCAGGTCTCGACTATGCGCAGAAGAAGCAGCGTTTCTTCACGTATCCTATCACCGAAGGCGTAGTAGCCAACGATAAGAATGCCGTTGAGGCAAAGCAGGAGCACTGGACGAAGTGGATGTGGAACGCTATTATTACCTATAATCTGGAGATTGGCAAGCACCGTGCAGACTTCTTGTTAGGAACGGAGCTCAATAGACAGATAGATGAGTGGTTCTCTGCTTATAAAGAGGACTTCATTGTGCTCAATCCTACCTATATGTGGCCGTCCGCCGGAACGGGAACCGCCCAGGCCTATGGCGGAGGCGGCAGCTTCTCGCTGATCTCTTTCTTCGGCAAAGCGAACTATAGTTACGACAACCGCTATCTGGTATCGCTGACGATGCGTTATGACGGATCGAGCCGTTTCGGTAAGAACAACCGCTTTGCCTTCTTCCCCTCGGTATCTGCCGGTTGGCGTATCAGCCAGGAGAAGTTTATGGCAGGTGCCAGCTCTTGGATGGATGATCTGAAGCTGCGTGTATCGTGGGGTCAGACGGGTAACCAGGATATCAATGCTACTGCGCGTTATACTATCTACGACTCCAACTACGGCGTGAACGAGAACGGAGGTCAGTCTTACGGTACGTCTTATGACATCACCGGCAGCAATGGTGGTGGTATCCTTCCTTCCGGTTTCCGCCGTACGCAGATTGGTAACGACGATATCAAATGGGAGACCACCAGCCAGACCAACGTCGGTCTCGATTTCTCTTTCTTCAAACAGACGTTCTACGGTTCGTTCGACTGGTTCTACAAACAGACGAAAGACATCCTCGTGCTCATGACCGGTATCGGTGTTATGGGTGAGGGAGCCTCGCAGTGGGTGAATGCCGGTGCGGTGGATAATATGGGTGTCGAGTTCCAGTTGGGCTACCGCAACCAGACCAAAGGCGGCTTCAAATACGACATCTCCGCCAACCTCTCCCATTATTCCAACAAGGTCATCGACATGCCGGCGACGGTAGCCGCCAGCGGTCTGTACGGCGGTAACGGCGTACAGTCGGTAGTCGGTCACGCAATCGGTTCGCAGGTCGGTTATATCGCCGATGGTATTTTCAAGAGCCAGGAGGAGATCGACAACCACGCCTATCAGGAGGGGGCGGGCTTGGGCCGCATCCGCTACCGTGACATCAACGGGGACGGTGTGGTGAGCGAGGCGGACCAGACATGGATCTACTCGCCGATACCCGCAGTCGCTTTCGGCGCTAACTTCTACTTTGAGTATAAAGGTTTCGACTTGACGCTCTTCTTCCAAGGCGTAGGCGGCCAGCAGGTCATCACGAAGGACTTCAAGCAGCAGACGGATCTTTGGTCCGGCGTGAATGTAGCGAACCTTAATAAAGGAACGCGCGTGTTAGACGCGTGGAGTCCCTCCAACCCCAATAGTGATATACCCGCTCTGTCCACTAACAATAATAACAATGAAACCCGTGTCAGCACCTATTTCGTAGAGGACGGTTCGTTCCTTAAACTGCGTAACCTGCAGCTGGGTTATAACCTGCCTAAAAACGCGTGCGACAAGATGAAAATGCAAAACTGGCGTTGGTTCGTTTCGGCGCAGAACGTATTTACCATCCACTCGGCGAAGTTCACTGGTGTCGATCCAGAGGTGCCTACGTTCGGATATCCTATCCCGTTAACCGTAACCTTGGGGACCAAAGTAACGTTCTAAGGCACAAAGATCGCTTCGCTAAAAGAATCAAGATAAAAGACTAAAATGAAAAGCAACATGAAAACGAAGAATATTATTAAGGCATATTTGTCCTTATTCCTTATTCCTTGCTCCTTGCTCTTGAGCAGCTGCGACAGTTTTCTTAACCAGAATGTACCGCAGGCAACGCTGAGCGAGGATCAGGTAAATGACCCGTTGTATATCGATAATATCTGTATTTCCGCATATGCTATCTTTATCTCTGCGGAGGATATCAACTCGTCATTCTCGATGTGGAACTTCGATGTCCGCTCCGACGATGCTTACAAAGGCGGTATCTCGGAGAACGACGGTGATGTCTTTCACCAGTTAGAGGTGAGCCAGGGTATATTGACGACCAACTGGAATATCAACGACATGTGGGTGCGTCTGTATAACTGTCTGAGCCGTGTCAACGCCGCCATCGCTGCATTGGACGCCATGGATGACAGCTATAAACTCAAAGAGCAACGTCTGGGCGAAATGAAGTTCTTGCGTGCGTATGGTCATTTCCTGCTCAAACGGCTGTACAAGAATATCCCCTTTGTGATGGATCCGCTGATGAAGCAGGCAGACTATAACGAGTTGAGCAACACCCAATATACCAACGACGAAGGATGGCAGCTCATTGCCGATGACCTCGAATATGCGTATAGCGTATTACCTGCTACCCAGGCGGACAAAGGCCGTCCGACGCAGGCGTCAGCAGCTGCATTGCTGGCGAAGGTGTATCTGTACAAGGCTTACCGTCAGGACGATCCCGCTTCGCATCAGGTGACCGAGATCAACCGTGACGATTTGGCAAAAGTGCTTCAATATACCGAGGAGGGTATCTATACCGCCGGCGGTTATGGGTTGGAGGATGATTTCCATAATAACTTCCGTCCAGAGCCACAATATGAGAACGGCAAGGAGAGTCTTTGGGCGATGCAATACTCGACCAACGACGGTACGAACTTGGGTAACTGTAACTGGTCTTACGGTTTGATGGTACCGGGAATCGAAGGCGTGACGGATGGCGGTTGTGATTTCTACAAGCCGAGTCAGAACCTCGTAAACGCTTTCCGTACCAACGCCGAAGGGCTGCCCTTCATCGACACGTTCAACGACAAGGATTTCGATGCTTCTACCGACAATGCCGATCCCCGTCTCTGGCTGACGGTAGGTATAGCCGGTTTCCCGTATGAGTTCAACCCGAACCTCATCATGAGCCGTACCCATAACTGGAGTCGTTCCAATGGTTTGTATGGTTATCACGTGACTCTGAAACACAACGTTGATCCGGAGAGCGGTTATCTCATCCGTTCCGCCCTGTGGTTCGGTACGCCGATGAACCGTATCGTCGTCCGCTACGCAGACGTGTTGTTGATGCGTGCTGAGGCCATGGCTCAACTGGGACGCGACATGGAGGCCATCGAACTGGTTAACCAGCTCCGTAACCGTGCATCGCGCAGTATAGGCATGCTTGCCGGGTATGACACCAACTACGGAGCCAAGATCCGTGTCAAACCCTATACCGACTATTCGAATGCACTGGCCAAAGTGAAGATGGAGCGTCGTCTGGAGCTTGCGATGGAGAGTGAGCGGTTCTTCGACCTCGTGCGATGGGGCGAAGCCGAGCAGGTGATCAACAAATACTACGTGGAGGAAGCCAACGACTGCCGTATCTACACCTCTGCCCATTTCACCGCCAACAAAAACGAGTATCTGCCTATCCCGCATGAGCAGGTAGCCGCTTCCAACGGTCATTACAAACAAAACATAGGAGGATGGTAATGAATAATGAATAATGAATATTGAATATTGAATATTGCGTTATGAAGACATTCTATAAAATAGTACTTTGTACATTGTCCCTTTGTACCGTATTGGCTTCCTGCCAGAAAAAGGACAACCCGTTTAACGTAGATGGAGACTGCCTTATTGACTCACTGGTACTGGATGATATCTATCCGGGCGTAGTGGATCATGCTTCGGCCACGGTAACGGTAGCCGTTCCCGAGGTTCACGACGACCATCTGATGACCATCACCACGCTCCGTGTTTCTGCCGGAGCAAAGGCTACGCCCGGTCAAGGCGAGCAGGTGAATATGACTTCTCCGATCGTGCTCCACGTAGAGAACGGCAATGTCTATCGCGACTACAAAGTGCGCGTTAAGCACGACGAGGCCCGTATCCTCTCCTTCACGCTCAATGAGCTCTATGTAGGTATCATTGACCAAGTGGCGCATACGATCAGTGTCTCTGTGCCTATGGGCACGGATCTTAAGACCTTGATCCCGAATATCAAGACTACCGACGGCGCTACCGTATCGCCACATTCCGGAATGCCGTGCGACTTCACCAACCCGGTGGACTTTACCGTGACTTACAACACTGCTTCTACTACCTACAAGGTAACCGTCCGGGAAAAAGGTAATCCGGTTGTGCTCTATCTCGGTCTGGCTCAGACGGCTGCGCAACTCAACCCCGAGGAGCAAGAGGCGGTTAACTGGATGCTTGCCAATGTGGAGAACTCCGACTATGCTTCCTTCGCTGATCTGGCTGCCGGAAGGGTGGTGATGACGGATTGTAAGGTAATCTGGTGGCATTTCCATAAGGACGGAGGTCTGGAAGGCAAGGGTGCTTTTGAGGCAAACGCTCCCGAAGCAGTCGATTATACCGTGCTCGACAAACTCAAAGAGTTCTACCATGCCGGTGGATCGTTCCTGCTGACCCGTTATGCGGTGAACCTGCCGTACTATTTAGGCGAAGCCGAGTGCTTCCCGAATAATGCATGGGGCGGTAAGGAGTCCGATGCAGAGCGCGTAGGCGGACCGTGGGAGTTCGCTATCACCGGACATACCGACCATGCCCTCTGGCAGAACCTGACCATGAACCCCTCAGCGCTGGATCACGTCTATACTTGTGACGAGGGTTATAAGATCACGAACTCCACCGCACAATACCATATCGGCTCCGACTGGGGTGGCTACGCGGATCGCGACGTCTTCCACGAGAAGACCGGCGCTTACGACATCGCCGGTGGAACGGACGCAGTTGTGGCATGGGAGTTCCGCAAGACCGCTGAGCACGGAACCATCATCTGTATCGGGTCCGGATGTTACGACTGGTACACGGCTGCAGACCCCAGCGAGTACACCTCGTACTATCACGAGAATATCGCTAAGATAACCGAAAATGCGTTTAATTACCTAAAGCAATAATACGTTATGAAAACCAAGAAAATCATATCCTTTGTACTTTGTACAATGTTCCTTTGTACCTTCCTGACTTCCTGTCAGGAGAATATTCCGCAGGAGCAAAAGGACTGGGAGAATATCACCACCTATTTCAATGCGTCCGATGAGGCAGGAACGACTACCTACTATATTCCTTCTGCAGGTTCGGTAGGTGACCCGTTGCCTTTCTTCGACCCTGTAGAGAAGGATTACAAGGTCCTTTATCTCCATAATTTCGAGCAAAATATGGAGGAGACTTTCCACCCCTTGTGGGGCATCCGTACTACCGATTGTGCTACCTATACCTCTATGGGCGAGGTGTTGTCCACAGGACGTGCAGGAGAGCAGGATGCAGCCCTCGGTACCGGTTGTGTAGTCTATGACGAGGTGCAGAAATTGTACTATATCTACTACACCGGCGAGCGGTACAAACCCGCTGCCGATGAGGACCGACAGGTCGTCATGCGTGCCACTTCTCCGGACTTTAAGACATGGACCAAGGACCAGCTTTTCCGTCTGCGTGGAGGTGACTACGGATATAGCACGCTCAATTTCCGCGATCCGTATATCTGGAAGATGGAGGACGGCTATCATATGATCGTCGCTACCAAACCAATGCCTGCGGGTTCGCGTGCCGAAGACAAAGACGGTTGCTTCGCAGAGTTCTTCTCTACCGACCTGCAGACCTGGGAGCACAAAGGTGTCTTCGCCAAGATGGTTTGGGATCGTTTCTTGGAGTGTCCCAATGTGTTCAAGATGGGTGACTGGTGGTATCTGACCTATAGCGATATGAGTGCCTTCGAGCGCCGTGTCCACTATCTCAAAGGGCGTACGATCAGCGAACTCAAATCCGCTACTGCTCCCCATTGGCCGGACAGCAAAGAGGGCGCATTGGACGGTCGTGCTTTCTATGCCGGAAATACTGCCTCCGACGGTACTGACCGCTATATATGGGGATGGTGTCCCGAGCGTCGCGGTAAGGACAATACTGATATCAGTCCGGATGCCGAGCCTAAGTGGGGAGGTACCATGGTCGTGCATCGTCTGATGCAGCGCGAGGATGGTACGCTCTATACGGCGGAGGTGCCTGCTATCCGTACCAAATACAACCAAACGGCTACCCTCAAACCCGTGAAGAAATGGGGTGAGGAAGAGGGTAATCTCACCATTGCGGACGATGTTTACTCCATGAAGGCTTATAGCTCCGTCATGTTCAACACTCTCGGCTACCACAACCATATATCCATGACCGTCACCACCTCCGACAAAGCGGACCGATTCGGTATCTCCTTCGTTCGCGGCGACCGCAAGGATGGTGACAAGACCTACGAGAAATACTACAGCATCATGGTCTGCCCCGACGGCAATAATAACTATATTCGTTTCGAAGAGGAGCAGGGAAAATGGGAACTCAAAGGTGGCGGCAGCTATCCTTTCCCAATTCCTGCGGACAGAACGTATAATATCAACATCTATACCGACAACTCCGTGCTTGTAATGTATATCAACAACGTGCTCACTTATACCCAGCGTATCTATGGCATCCAGCGCAACTGCTGGTCTGTCAACTGCTACGAAGGCGCCATGACCGTCAAAGATATCCAACTCAAACAATACTAACCACTTAATCTTTAATCATTATGAGAAAAATCTCTTTATTGATGCTATTCGCCTTGGCGTTCTTGTTCAACGCGAAGGCAACGGAAATCTGGACGGGCAGCCACGCCGTTACGTGGGGTACAGCCCTGAATCTGAATGCCGCTACTTTTGCGAACGCTCAGCCCGGTAATGCGCTGAAAGTGTTCTTTACCGATGCCTCGGATGGTATCGAACTCAAAGCAAACGGTGTAAACATCGCCGGATCGCGCAAGAACGCGTGGATCAGTGGCGAGGGTGCTTACGAACTATACCTCACTCCGGGCGCTGTAGATGCCATTAAGGCACACGGTCTGGAGATCGTTGGCAATCATTTCACGGCTACAAAAGTGGAACTGAACGAAGTAGAAGGTCGCGAAGGCATGACTACCATGTGGAGAGGTCTCTATTGGGCTGACGGATGGGGCGAGATGCTCTTCTATCCTGCTATCGCATCGGTAGTGGACTGGAACGACTATTCCGCTATCCGCGTGTATCACGAAGCAGGCCACTCGGATTTTGTATTGAACTTCAAGAAATCTTGGGACGCAGGCGATCATATCGGCGGTATCGGTGACATGACTGCCGGTGACGGTTATGTAGAGTTGCCCTTGACCGACGAAAGACGTGCCCTTTTGGCTTCTATTGATAATGAGCTTATCGTGCAGTTCTACAAAGGCGATGGCAAAGCTGCGTTTAACGTAACGGAGATTGCACTCGTGGAGAAACCCTATATCTGGAAAGGCAATCAGCATGTAGATTATGGCGAGAGTTCGGTGATTACATTGGATAAGGCGCTCTTTGCAACCGCAACGGCAGGTCAAAAGCTCATCGTTAAATATGCTACCGATGCCGAGAAAGAGATTGAACTGAAAGTGATGAACGGGCATTTTGACCACCTTGCAGGTAGCCGTGAGCAAGCTAAGTTGAATGGCAACGGCCGTTTTGAGCATTTCCTGACCCCGAAAGCTGTGGAGGAACTGAAGGCATATGGTTTGGAAATAGGCGGTAATGGATTCAATGCGTTGCGCGTCGAGTTAGTGGACGGCAAGGCATCCCTGCCGGAAGGTGTCAATGTGTGGACCGGTTACTTCTGGGCAGACGATTGGAACACGATGTACCTCTATTGGAACGGCTATCGTTATGTGGATTTCAATGATGTCAAGGCAATCCGTTTCTATTCGGAGGCCAACCGCTCGGATTTCGTGCTCAATGTACGTGATAATTGGGATGGCGATGGCGGTGTAGAGATTGCCAATATCAGTGCCATGACTGCCGGTGAGGGTTATATGGAACTGCCGCTGACGGATTACATGCGCGAGAAGATTGCTGATTCGGAGCATCTGTTGGTACAGTTCGACAAAGGAGGCAATGAAAAAGCTGCCTTCAACGTAACCGATATCGTGCTCGTTATGGAGGAGCCGTACACCCGCACGGTGACCAACGGCAACTACGGTACAATCTGTCTTAGCCGTGCTGCGGCTACGATAGAGGGCGCCACGATGTACCGTATCGTAGGCGGCAACGCTTCCGAGGGTATCACCATCGAAGAGGTGGCTTCGATGGAGGCCGGTAAACCTTATATCTTCCTCGCTTCGGCTGACCAACTCACCGTCACCATGACCGGAGCACGCGCTGATGTACAAGACGCTAACGGTCTCATCGGCAACCTCGGAACTGACGCTATACCCGTTCCGATGGATGCATACGTGCTGAAAAATAACCTGCTTTATTTGGTGAATAGCGCCGTAACTATTGCTCCTAACCGTGCCTACATAGATATGGACGCCATCACTCCTGTCGCTCCGGCACAGGGCGCCAAACGTCGTGTGATTGCCACCTATAATCAGGCTACCGGAATCGAGGATGCATCTGCCACATTTGGCGGATCTGAGAAAATCTTCGAGAACGGCGTCCTCTACATCCTCCGTGATGGCGTGAAGTACAACGCTACCGGCGCACGCGTTCAATAAATGAAGTATAATCATCAAAAGAATATAACCATGAGAAAGAATTATATCGTTCCTCAAATGGAAACGGAGCAGGTAAATCACTTGGCTGCGCTTTGTGCAGGTAGTGGTTCTGCTAATACGATTGGCATAGGTGGATCAACATCCGGCTCCTCAATCACAGAAGGAGATTAATCCACATAACCCAAATATTAACAATTTAACAACAAAACATTATGAAGAAAATTTCTCTTATCGCGCTCTTTGCAGCGCTGGTTATGACCGCCAATGCAACCGACATTTGGACGGGCACTAAACACGTATCGTGGTCTGACGGAGGTGTTCAGATTGCAGCGGATCAGTTCGCAGCGGCTCAACCCGGCAACTTAATTAAAGTGCACTTCACCGGTGCTACTGATGGTATTGAGTTTAAGGTAATGAATGCGCATTTCGACCATCTGGCAGGTAGCCGTGAGGCGGCTTGGATCAATGGTGACGGCGCTTTCGAGCAGTTCCTTACTCCGACTGCAGTGGATAGTCTCAAAGCCTATGGCCTCGAAATCATCGGCGCTAACTTCACTTGCACGAAGGTAGAACTTCTTGAGAGCAAAACCCTCAAGGAAGGTTTTACTGTTTGGACCGGTTTCTTCTGGGCTGACGAATGGACCACGCTCGAACTCTATTGGAACGGATATGCCGGAGTGGATTTCAACTATGCTACCGCACTCCGCATCTATTCGGAGGCTAACCGCTCGGATTTTGTGATCAACATCAAAGAGAACTGGGATGAAGGCGGTCAAATCGCCGGTCAGGATGCTATGAATGCCGGAGAAGGCTACATGGAGCTCCCGCTGACGGAAGACCTCCGCAACCGCCTGGCGAACGCCGGACACTGGATGATTCAGTTCAACAAAGAGACAGGTGCGCCATTCAACGTAACCGACATCGTACTCGTAGGCAATTTCCCAACTGCTCTCAGCAACACTGCTGTAGAGAGCAAGGCTGTTAAGTTCTTCGAGAACGGACAACTCGTGATCATCAAGAATGGTGTTAAGTACAACGCCCTCGGCGCACAATTATAATCGTGCCAAGGGCTAAGAACTCTAATCCTTTTACGGTTCGGGAGGCTGATACCCTCCCGGGCTGGCTATTATGAAAAGACTCTTACTCATATTCCACCTTTGTTGTCTCGCTCTCTTGGTAGGAGCGCAGAACGGCTATTACTACCAACCTGCACAAGGTTGGTGCGGAGACCCGATGCCTTTTTACGATGCGGCTTCGGGAGAGTTCCGCGTGTATTATCTGCAGGAATACCGGCCGAACGACTGGGCTACCTACCATCCTATACACATGATTTCCACCACTGATTTCGTCAATTATGGAGAGAGTGGAGTAGTGCTTCCTACCGGCGACCGATGGGCGCAGGATGCGGCTATCGGTACCGGGTCGGTTATCAAGGCGCATACGGGTACCTATTATTTCTACTACACCGGCAATAAATACCAGCCCTCAGAGTCTGAATGCCGTCAGGTGATTATGTGTGCCACCTCCACCGATGGCATCAACTGGACCAAGACCTCTTTTCGGCTTGCCCCGGATACATGGTACTACTACCATGACGATTTTCGTGATCCGGAGGTCTTCCGTACCGAGGATGGTGTCTATCACATGCTCATTGCTACCGGCAAGGACGGCAGGAACGTGTTAGCCCACTTCACCTCTTCGGACTGCTATAACTGGACTCACAAAGGAGTCTTTATGACAACCTTGTGGGATCGTTTCTACGAGTGTCCCAATGTGTTCAAAATGGGTAACTACTGGTATCTGGTCTATAGCGAATTGCATCGGGAGATCCGCCGTGTGCAGTATTTCAAAGCTACTACTTTCGCCGGCTTGGCGGCTTGTACGACGAACGATAACCCCGTATGGCCGGATGACCATGAGGGCTACCTCGACTCCCGCGGATACTATGCTGGAAAGACCGCTTCGGATGGTACGAACCGGTATATATGGGGTTGGTGCCCGACGCGCAGGGATAATAACAACACCGCCGTCAATAATGACAACGGCGAGCCGGATTGGGCAGGTACACTGGTGGCTCATCGTCTTATCCAGCATGCCGACGGATCGCTCACTCTGGGGGAGATAGAGCCCGTGCGTACCTGGTTCAACGACGATGTGGAAGTATCCACGACCTCTGCTTCGCTCGTGGCTGGAGGATCGCTCGCGCTGCCCTCACTCAGCGAAAAGACCCACCTCTCTTTCACCGTCACAGCGAGCTCCGCGCAAACGAAATTCGGTGTCTCCGTAGCCCAAGAGTCTTGGTCTAATCGTTATTATTCGATCATCATCAACCCCGAAGCGAACAATAGAGCGAAAGTGAACTTCGAGCAAGAGGGACCCGATGCCATGGGCTTCATACCGTATATAGACGGCTATTTCTTCTCGCAACCTACCGATCGCGTCTATCATATAGACATCTATATCGACCGCTCGGTATTCGTGCTCTATATCAACGATCAAGTATGCTATACCAACCGTATCTATGGCCTTCAAAACAAACCTTGGACGATCCGTTGTTATAATGGCTCTGTCCAGATAACCGACATCCGCCAGCAGATCAATGACCCGGATAAAACGACCGATCTTTCCGTAGTGGAGAGAAAGGAAAGCGCCTTCAAACGTCTTGAGAACGGTCAGCTGATTATCTGCCGTGACGGACATAGATACACCTCTATGGGACAAAAACTTTAATACTCACCAATAAAAACACAGACAGTTATGAAAACAAAATTTTATGTATTAGCCGCCCTTCTGATGGCAAGCATGGTAAATGTCATGGCGGAGGAAACGTGTACGAAAATACACCCCGCTTCAGGCGATGTATATGATGTCGCTTTAGGATACGACGATTATCATCACCTGTTTATTGGTAAAGATAAATTCGAGTCGGCTGTTCCCGGAAATATCGTTCGTGTACATGGTTGGAATACTGGAGAAGGAGCTCATAAATTACTACTTGGATATCAAGTTTGTGAGGGAACTGTTTTTACTAACAAAGCCTATTTACCGGGAGGAGAAATACGTGATGTCGAGTGGAATAGTGGACATTACGATCTATGCCTTACAAAAGATATGTTGGATGCTATTCGTTATGGTGGACCTAACTGTGCTGGGGATGGTGTAGGTCGAGACTTTCGTATTTATGGAGAAGGTATAACCATTAATGTTGTGGATTTAATTCAACCCGGGCGTGCCGGATCTTTCCATGAACCATTCAAAACCGTTTGGAAAGGACTTTTTTGGGTTGACGAATGGACTACAAAGGAGATTAATAAAGCGACCTTGGCTCCATATGGTGATTTTAGCAATGTAAGAGCCATTCGTTTCTATCATGAGGCTAACCGTACAAATTTTACATTGAATTTAATTCTGGCATGGGGAGAACCTCCAACAAAGGTAGCAGATCAGTCTAATATGACTTTGACCAATGAATATTTTGAGTTAGAGTTAACGGATGCAATGCGTTCCCAATTGGCTGGAATCGAGTCTGTTTTATACGTGCAAGGAAATAAAGAGTCAGGGACTCCTTTTAACCTCACCGATATCGTCTTCGTGACCTACTCGCCTGACGATTGTCCAAACTGCTTCTATGTTTATTAATCACATAAAAATACATTCTATGAAAAAACACCTTCTTTTTGGATGGCTGTCGGCGACGGTGCTGTTGGCGGGTTGTACGCAGAAACCTGCTACGCACCCGACCGACGAACCTTTCCGCTCAGTTTATCACCATTCGCCTGTGGCGAACTGGATGAATGACCCGAATGGTATGTTCTACGACGAGGCGAACGGCGTATGGCACCTCTACTACCAGCACAATCCCTTTGGTACTACCTGGGGACCGATGCACTGGGGACATGCCACTTCGACCGACCTCCTCACTTGGGAGGAACACCCCATTGTACTTTATCCGGATTCTATCGGAACGATCTTCTCCGGTTCGGCAGTCATTGACAAAAATAACACCGCCGGATTCGGGGAGAACGCTATCGTAGCTATCTTCACTCAGTCCGAGCGTATCGGGCAACATCAGTCTATCGCGTATAGCACCGACGGCGGTTATACTTTCACCAAGTACGAAGGCAACCCCGTACTCATGGGCGACATCGCAGACTTCCGGGATCCGAAAGTGACTTGGGATGGCGATCATTGGCTGATGACGCTCGCTTGCCAGCAGGAGATCCGTTTCTATGGTTCGCCGAACCTCAAGGAGTGGACTTATCTCTCGTCCTTTGGCAAAGACCTTGGTGCACACGGCGGTGTCTGGGAGTGCCCCGAGTTAATGAAGATAAACGACAAATACGTCCTTCTCGTTTCCATCAACCCCGGTGGACCATTCGGCGGCTCCGCTACCCAGTATTTCATAGGCGACTGGGACGGCAAAGTCTTTACTCCTGCCCCTCAGGGGGAAGGTCGGGAAGGGGCTTCTAATTGGCTTGACTACGGCAAGGACAATTACTCCACTTTCACTTTCCATAACTCCCCCGACGGTCGTCTGGTAGCCATGGGATGGATGTCTAACTGGCAGTACGCAGAAGTCGTTCCTACCGTCACTTTCCGCTCGCAGAATACTATCGCCCGCGATCTCTTCCTCTTTACGGATGACGAAGGCGAGTTTCGTCTGGGTTCTGTACCCTCTCCGGAGTCTCTGGCGCTCCGTGGCGAGGAGACCAAATACCTGCCGGATGCCGGTATCGTGGAACTGACCCTCGACGGCAAGCAGGATGCGCTCATCACTCTCTCCAACGACAAAGGAGAGAAAGTGGTCATGAACCTGGATGTGCACCGACGTACATTCTCCATGGATCGTACCGCTTCGGGCGATTGCTCTTTCTCCCATGATTTTGCAGCACGTACTGTAGCGCCGCTCTTCGTCAAGCGCGATACATACAAAATCCTCCTTTTTATCGACCATTGTTCGATTGAGGCGTTTGATGCCGAAGGTGCTTGGTCGATGACCAACCTCGTCTTCCCCTCCGAACCCTACAACCATCTTGAGGTGCAAGGTGGAGAAGCAAAAATCTATCAAATTGAGAATTGAGAATTGATAATTGACAATTGATAATTATCGAGATCACGAGATCACGAGATCACGAGATCACGAAAAAAATAACTGAACAATATGCAAAAAACTTCTAAATTTGCCCTCCTCTCGGTGATGCTCTGTTTTTTCACTATGGGCTTTGTGGATCTTGTGGGTATCGCTTCCAACTACGTGCAGAAGGACCTCGAACTGACGCATGCGCAAGCGAGCATCATGCCCTCGCTCGTCTTCTTCTGGTTCCTCATCTTCTCTGTGCCGACGGGAATGTTGATGAATAAGATCGGTCGCAAGAAAACGGTGCTGCTGTCCATCATCGTGACGGTGCTGTCGCTCATTCTGCCGCTCTGCGGCGAGAGTTACGCACTGATGCTGTGTGCTTTCTCGCTCCTGGGTATTGGTAACGCACTCATGCAGACCTCGCTCAATCCGCTGGTATCGAATATCGTCACGGGCAACCTCTCCTCTACGCTGACCTTTGGTCAGTTCGTCAAGGCGATTGCCTCTTTCCTCGCACCGTATATCGCCATGTGGGGCGCTACGGCAGCGATCCCTCACATGGGCTTGGGATGGAAAGTGCTCTTCCCAATCTATGCGATTATCGGTATCGTGGCTATCCTTGCGCTGGCGTTCACGTCCATCCATGAGGAACCGGTAGCGAAAGGCTCGTCTTTCGCGCAGTGTTTCAAACTGCTTGGCAACCCGTTCATCCTCCTCTGTTTCTTAGGCATCATGTGCCATGTGGGCATCGATGTCGGTACCAACACTACGGCGCCGAAGATCCTCATGGAGCGGCTCGGAATGGACTTGGCGGCTGCCGGATTTGCCACCTCGCTCTACTTCATCTTCCGTACCATCGGTTGCCTCTCCGGCTCGGCTATCCTGCGTCTTATCCCCGAGAAAACCTTCTTCGCTATCTCCGTATGCATGATTATCGCAGCGATGATCCTTCTCGCAGTGAGCCATTCGCAGGCAGCCCTCTATACCGGTATCGCCCTCGTCGGATTCGGTAACTCGAATATCTTCTCTATCTGTTTCGCACAAGCGCTCAACCACGACCCCGAGCACAAGAACGAGATCTCCGGTCTGATGATCATGGGACTGTTCGGAGGAACCATCTTCCCGCTTTGTATGGGCGTTATGTCCGATCTCATGGGCTCTCTCGGCGCTGTCCTCGTCATGGCCGTCGGTGCCGCATATCTCGTGGGCTTCTGCTTAAAAATGGCTAAATGACAAAATAAATGACCATATGGTAAATGAACAAATGAAAAAATATGTTATTGGTATCGGTGAGGCGCTCTTTGACTGCCTCCCGGAAGGACGCAAACTCGGTGGCGCGCCCGCAAACTTCGCTTATCATGTCTCGCAGTTCGGACTCAACGGATGTGCTATCTCCGCTATCGGCGCTGACGAACTTGGTGATGAGATAATGGATAAGTTCACGGCCATCCATGAATCCCTTCCTTCTTTCAATTTTCAACTCTCTACGGTGGAGCAGCCTACCGGCACGGTCAAGGTCACCCTCGACGACAAAGGTGTACCGCAATACGAGATCTGTCTCGGCGTAGCCTGGGATAATATCCCCCTCACCAACAACATGTTAGAGGTCGCGCATCAGGCGCAGGCGGCGTGTTTTGGTTCGCTCGCGCAGCGTTCCCAAACCAGCCGGGAGACCATCCAAGCGATTCTTGACGCTATGCCGGAGGATGCACTCAAGGTCTTTGACATCAACCTCCGTCAGTCTTGGTACACCGCCGAAGTGATTGCGGAATCCCTTCAGCGGGCGAATGTGCTCAAGATCAATGACGAGGAACTCGATGTCGTCGCTACTATGCTTTTCGGCGAACCGACCGTTCCCGGCAAACTCATCGCCGAGGACCCGGAGAAGACCCGCCGTATCTGTCGCGAACTCATCGCGCGTTATGAGTTGGACATGCTCATCCTCACCTGTGGTGCCATCGGCTCTTATGTCTTTACCGCTTCCAAGGAGAGTTATGTAGCTACTCCCAAAGTGCAGGTGGCTGACACCGTCGGTGCCGGAGATAGCTTCACTGCTACGTTTGTAGCCCAACTCCTTCTCGGCAAGACCATCCGCGAGGCGCACGAGAAAGCCGTTGCCGTCTCCGCCTTCGTCTGCACCCAACGAGGAGCCATGCCAACTCTCCCGCCCGAACTCAAAGCGTAGTCATTTATCTCATGAAATAGCAAAAAATTAAATAATTCTTAAGAAAATGGCGTGCGTGCTTGCGTATGTCATTTTTTTTTCGTAATTTTGCAGCCTAAAAGACAAGGTCAAGTGTTTATTACGAAAAAGAGAATATACAATGAGGAAAAGAATTTTGTTGTTGTTGCTATGCAGCCTTTTCATGGAATGCATTTCGTGTCAGGAGACATTGATGTTGCCGCATAACGCGACGTCTTTGACGGAAGAGCAGAAAGGGATGAATCCTGACCGGTTGGCGTATCCGAAATCGATGAAAGCGAAAA
>ONQO01000045.1 GCA_900319995.1 uncultured Bacteroidales bacterium | reverse complement strand
TTGTCCTCCGTTCCGCTTGTGCAATCGGGACGGAGTGGGACTTATTGTGCATAATTGGGACTTAGTGGGACGCAGTGGGACACCACAATTCCCCCGCATCGTACCTTTGCAGCGGATTTTTGACGGGTAGCAGAGAAGCCCCCTTAGTAGGGTAGTCTATATCCTATATAATAGGTATAGACCTACTAAGAGGCTCTGCAACCCAGTCAATCGGAGTATAGAGGGGAAGGAGGCAAATCCACCACCACACCGCGACCACACCGCGACCTGTCAGTATAGTGACAAAATGCGAAAATGACAAAATGCGAAAATGACAAAATGTGAAAATGACAAAACACGCGAAAAGCACGCGAAAAAGACGGTACGGTGACGTCCGTAATGGTCGCGAAATGGTCGCGAGGGCGCCTGCTACAAAAGAGGTAAACGACGGGTAAAGTACATTAAAAAACGCTTTTCGGGATGTTTTATTTGCATATATCAAAAAAAAGCAGTATCTTTGCAGGCTAATTTGGTGTATTATGCACGTGAGCGTGTGTAAAAGTTATGGAATATAAGTACATAAACAGAATAGATTCTCCCTCGGATCTGAAGAAGTTGAAGGTGGAGGAGTTGCCGTCGGTGTGTGCCGAGTTGCGTCAGTTCATCATAGAAGTGCTGAGCAAGAATCCCGGGCATTTAGGTTCCTCTTTAGGCACGGTAGAACTGACGGTGGCGTTGCATTATGTGTTCAATACGCCGGAGGACAAACTGGTATGGGACGTGGGGCATCAAGCCTATGCGCACAAGATACTGACAGGTCGCCGGGACCGTTTTCCTACGAACCGGCAATTCAAAGGGTTGGCTCCGTTCACTAATCCCGCGGAGAGTGAGTATGACGCTTTTATTGCCGGTCACGCGAGCAACTCGATATCTGCGGCTTTAGGAATCGATATTGCCAATGAACGGAGTTCAAAGACCGATGTGCGAAGGAATGTAGTGGCTATTATCGGAGACGGAGCGATGACGGGAGGTTTGGCGTTTGAGGGGCTGAATAACACTTCGATGGACAAGAACAACCTGCTCATCGTGCTCAATGACAACCATATGGCGATAGACCCGCTCAAAGGCGGTTTTACGCAGTATCTGGTGGATCTGACGACGAGTGCGGTGTACAACAAATGGCGTTGGCGGTTATACAAATTAGCGGCTAAAC
Source organism: uncultured Bacteroidales bacterium (assembly GCA_900319995.1). Classification (GTDB taxonomy): domain Bacteria; phylum Bacteroidota; class Bacteroidia; order Bacteroidales; family Paludibacteraceae; genus Colicola. Next base: position 20,720 of record ONQO01000045.1, on the reverse strand, counting down.
TGCATCTGGTAGATGAGGAGAAACGTAAGGCGCTGTTGCGGCGCAACAACACATGGAAAGCTTCGCTAACCAAGCAGTCCAATAATATATTCACGGGTTTGAATATCCGTTATTTTGGTCCTACCGACGGTCATGATGTAGAGGGACTCGTACGCATATTGAGCGAGATAAAGAACCACCGCGGTCCGAAAGTGCTGCATATTATCACCAAGAAGGGCAAGGGTTATGCTCCTGCGGAGAACGACCAGACGGTATGGCATGCTCCGGGCGAGTTCGACGTAGCCACGGGGCAACGCTCAGCTATCAACCCTCAGCCCTCGGAGAACGTGATTCCGCCGTTATGGCAGGAGGTGTTCGGTGAGACATTGCTGGAGTTGGCGAAACAGAACGAGAAGATTGTCGGTATCACACCCGCCATGCCGAGCGGTTGTTCGATGAGCATCATGCAGAAAGCAATGCCGGATCGTGTGTTCGATGTAGGCATCGCGGAAGGTCATGCCGTGACCTTCAGCGCCGGGCTGGCTAAAGCGGGAATGTTGCCGTACTGCAATATCTATTCGACATTCATGCAGCGAGCGTATGACAATATCGTGCATGACGTGGCGTTGCAGAACCTGCATGTCGTTCTCTGTATCGACCGTGCGGGGATAGTCGGCAACGACGGCGCAACTCACCACGGCTTGTTAGATATGGCGTACCTACGCCCGATTCCCAACATGCAGATATGTGCGCCACGTACGGCAGAGGATTTGCGGCAGATGATGAAATTAGCGGAGACGTTAGACGGTCCTGTGGCGATACGCTATCCCCGCGGAAGAACGGCAGCCGACCCGTGTCTCCTCTCTAACGGGAAAGGAGTCGAGTACGGCAAAGGAGTGAAGTTGCGGGACGGAGAGGATGTGGCGGTATTGACCATCGGCAGTATCGGAAACGTTATGAGCGAAGCCATTGAGGAAGTGATCAAGGGACCAAGTACCAAGTACAAAGGAGGTATTGCTCACTACGACATGCGCTGGTTAAAACCGATGGATGAGGAGATCCTGCACGAAGTGGGGAAACGGTACCGGACCATCGTGACGGCAGAGGACGGTATGGTAGCCGGTGGATTGGGCAGTGCCGTGCTGGAATGGATGGCGGACCACGGCTATACGCCGCACGTCATACGGTTAGGTGTGAATGACCGGTTTGTAGAACACGGTTCTACCAAAGAATTATACCATTTATTGAAATTAGACAAGGAGGGTTTATGCGAATCGTTATTGCAGGTGCCGGTGAAGTAGGCACGCATTTGGCCAAACTGCTGAGTCGTGAAGATATGGAAATCAGTCTTCTGGACGAGAGTCAGGAGCGTTTGGGTGACCTGAGCGCTAACTACGACATGCTGACCAAAACGGGTAATCCAACCTCTATCCATGATTTGCGTGAGATAGGCGTCAAGGACTGCGACCTGTTCATATCCGTTACTCCTCACGAGACGGAGAACATGACGGCGTGTCTGATTGCCAACTCATTAGGCGCCAAGCGTACTTTGGCACGCATTGACAATTATGAATATCTGCTGCCGGAGAACAGGAAGTTTTTTGAGAACATGGGTCTGAACCATCTCATTTATCCGGAGGTGCTGGCTGCGAACGAGATAGAAGAGAGCCTTCGAACGAACTGGATGCGTTACCACCTGCATTTAGGTCAGGGCGCCTTGGAGTTATGTGTTGTCAAGGCACGTGCGAGCGCAAAGATATTAGGCAAGACTTTTGCTTCCGGCGCATATAATCATAACAAATACCGCATCGTAGCTATCAAGCGCGGTCAGGACACAATCATCCCCCGCGGCCAGGACACCGTTTTGGAGAACGATATGGTTTATTGCGTGTGCCCGAAAGAGTACATGGAGTTCATGCGTGAAGAGCTGGGCAAGTCCAAACGCGAAATCAAGAACGTGTTTTTCTTCGGCGGCGGTCGAATAGCCCGCAAGGCTGCCACGGAACTGAATGAGGAGATGAATATCAAAATCATTGAGAAAGACCGTGAGTTATGCAATGTGCTTAGCGACAAAGTACCGAACGCGTTGATTATCAATGCCGATGGGTCGGATATGGAGGTTCTCAAAGAAGAGGGCATCCAAGATGCAGACGCCTTTGTAGCCGTGACGGACAGCAGTGAGGCAAACATCTTCGCCTGTCTTGCAGCCAACAGGTTCGGTGTCCGGAAGACGATAGCGGAAGTGGAGAACCTGGATTATATACCGATGGCAGAGGGATTGGATATAGGCACGGTGCTGAACAAAAAGACCATTGCGGCAAGTTATATCTACCAGATGTTGCTGGATGCCAGCGTCCGCGGTGTGCATAATCTGACGAGTGCCGATGCTGAGATTGTGGAGTTTGAGGCAAAGGAGGACAGTTTGATCACCAAACATAAGGTGCGCGAACTGGATTTGCCGGCGGAAGCGAATATAGGTGGTATCGTACGGGCAGGAGAGGGTGTGTTAGTAACCGGCGAGACGCAGATTATCCCGGGCGATCTGGTGGTGCTGTTCTGCAAAAGCCATGTAATCCGTAACTTAGAGCGATTCTTCAAATGACACGAACATTCAACTGGCGCATAGTATTCAAGACGATGGGCGTCCTCACGACTCTGGAGGCGCTGTTTATGTTGATTCCGACGTTTACCGCGTGGTGGTATCATGAGGCGGATTTCGGCGCATGGATAGCCGCGTCGGCAGTCACATGGATCTCCAGTTGGTGGATGGTCGGTGCAGGCCGGAAAGCGGAGAAACGTGTGGGCGAACGCGAAGGGTATGTCATTGTGGCCACGGTGTGGGTGGTCTATTCGCTGTTCGGCATGTTACCGTTTTGGCTGAGCGGCGCCCTGCCGGATATCACCGACGCCTGGTATGAGACGATGGCGGGCTTTACGACGACGGGTTCGACCGTGTTCACCGATGTAGCCGCCCAGACGCATTCGATACTATTATGGCGTGCGTTGATGCAGTGGTTGGGAGGTATGGGTATCATCGTGCTCAGTGTGGCTATTTTGCCGATGTTCGGTTTGGGCGGCATGCAGCTCTACAGCGCCGAAGTGACGGGTGTCAGTTACGACAAACTGAGTCCGCGCATCGCCGACACCGCCAAACATATGTGGCTGACCTATATCGGTCTGACGCTCGGAGAAGGTATATTACTGTGGTTGTTGGGCATGAACAAGTTCGACTCCCTGTGTTATTCGATGGCTACTATCTCCACCGGCGGTTTTGCCACGCATAACGACAGTGTGGCCGGTTTCGGTCCGGCGATTCAGTGGACGATAACGTTCTTCATGCTGCTCTCGGCTATCAATTTCACCCAGCTGATTTATCTTTTCCGCGGTAAACCCCAGCGTCTGGTACATGACGAAGAGACGAAATGGTATGTCGGAGCTTGTCTCGTTGCCGGCGTTATACTGACCGTGGGACTGCTCATTTATACACATCAGTTGGACAGCATCCGATACGGTTTTTTCACGGCTATAGCGACGATTACCAGTACCGGTTTTGTCGCCACCGATTATATGGTATGGCCGCCGGTATTATGGATGGTGGTGTTCTTCCTGATGTTCACCGGCGGTGCATCGGGTTCGACGTCCGGCGGTATGAAATGGGTGCGTTTGGCTATTTTTGCCAAGTCTGCCAATGCGGAAATCAAGCGCCGTATTCACCCGAATGCCGTCATTCCTGTGCGTTTCAACGGTGTGACTATGCGGGAACAAACGACCAGTAACATCGTGGCGTTCGTGTTCTTCTATGTGGTAATCATCGTGCTGGCGTCGATTTGTTTCTGCGGTTGCGGAATCGGTTTTGACGAGTCCATCGGTATTGCCGTCTCGATGATCGGCAATGTGGGTGTGTCTATCGGTCAATGGGGTTCGAGCGGTTGTTACGAGGCGCTGCCTGCGGTGGCCAAATGGGTGGCTACTTTCGTGATGATCATCGGACGTTTGGAGATATTCACCGTACTGCTGCTATTCAGCAAGAGTCTTTGGAGAAAGTAAAATGAAACCGCATCAAGTTCTTCTGTTCATAGTTTCTGTAATGGTCTGTCTGGCGGCATTGTGTTTTGTGTTGCCCGGGCGGATTGCGATTGGGGGCAAGGAAGTACGCTGGCCGACGATGGCAAAGGTGATGGGAGGGAACTCGCAGAAAGGAGAGGTGCGGGATACATTGGACGCACTGGATACAATAGATGCATTAGTCTCACTCGATACAATAGATAGAGTAGATACCATGGAGGTACGTCCCGTCGTGCCTAAAGTGGTGGTGGACGCAAATACGGACAGCAGGATTTTTTTACAGGCTTTTTATGCTTCACTGGCAGAGAGCGGCAGAAGTAAGATACGTGTGCTCCACTATGGTGACAGCCAGATAGAAGAAGACCGGATGACGCAGCAGATTCGCGAGGGTTTGCAAAAACGCTACGGTGGCAGAGGTGTGGGCTTGATGCCATTGGCGCAAACGATACCGACAACCACCATTCGCCAGGAACTGCGGATGAACGGGCGTATGGTGACACCACAGCAGGGGCCGCGGCGCTACATGGTTTATGCCGCCTCAAAGGAAAACCAACGGAGTGACAGTCTGTACGGCATAATGGGGCAAGTGGCGGTTATGGCAGACAGTCTGGTCAAAGGGAGCGAAGATATAACAGCCGTTTGCCGTCCTCAAACAGAGAGCGCTCATTACGACCGAATGCGTGTGTTCGCGGACAGTACCATCCATTATACCTTGTCCGGTGACACGGTGCATCTGACCGGTAAGGGAGACGTTTATGGTCTGTCGCAGGAGAGCGATACGGGGGTTATCGTGGATAATATCCCTATGCGCGGGTGCTTGGGACTGGTGTTCACGAAAATGGATTCGATACAAATAGCAGATTTCTGCCGCGAGGAGAACGTACGTCTGATCATCTTGCAGTTCGGCGGTAATGCCATCCCTTACAACGAGAAACCGGGTACGATACAGGGAATCGTAAAGAGTCTGCGAAAACAAGTCCTTTTCGTTCAATCCTGTGCTCCGGAGGCAAGTATATTATTTATCGGGCCGAGCGACATGATTCGGATGACAGACGGAGTTTGGGAGAGTTATCCGCTGATTGCCTATATGGACAAATTGCTACGAAAAATGGCGTTGGAGGAGAATATCGCGTATTTCAGTTTGTATGATTGGATGGGCGGAGCCGGGAGTATGATACGTTGGCAGGAAAACGGTTTAGCCGGCAAAGACGGAATCCATTTCCTGCGCAGCGGTGCACGCAAGGCAGGTAATGCGGTAGTGAATTGGATGATGGAGGGAATGGAGAATAGAGATATGTGATTTGTCATTTGTGATTTGAGAATTGAATTTTTTAGAGCACATATTTGCCTTTAACGCGGAGAGTCCGCTATTGTTCACCCAGTTTTATTTCTGGGCGTTCTTTGCCTTGGTATATGCATTGTTCGCGTTGATACTAAGCCGGCAGTCATCTGCCGGAAGTCGTCAACGGCTGCATCTGAGGAATGTGTATCTGCTCTTCGTCAGTTGGTTTTTCTATTACAAGACCAGCGGTTTGTTTCTACTGATTTTAGCCTTCGTGACTATTAGCGATTGGATTATCGCCGGACGCATCCATGCGAATAAAGAAAAGCCGGTGTTTGCCAAGCTTCTGCTGTGTCTGTCCGTGGTGATTGATCTGGGGCTATTAGCTTATTTCAAGTATGCGTATTTCTTCACGAACATGCTGAATGACCTGTTCGGAACGGGCTTCCGTGTATTTGATGTGTTTGCGTACATAGGTAACGGGTTCGCAGAAGCCGGACGTTTCAGCGTGGACACAATCGTGCTGCCTGTGGGTATATCGTTCTATATATTTCAGGTTATATCCTATACGGCGGATGTGTATCGCGGCCGGATAGAGCCGGTGAAAAACATCCTGGATTTTGGATTCTATGTGTCTTTCTTCCCCCAATTGGTGGCAGGTCCAATAGTGCGTGCAGAAGAGTTTATTCCACAGTTATACAAGCCTTTCCGATTGAGCCGGCGTGCTTTCGGCATCGCTGTATTTTGGATTCTGAACGGTCTGGCGAAGAAAATCATCATGTCGGATTATCTGGCGGTGAATATCATAGACCGCGTATTTGACAATCCGCTTCTGTTCTCCGGTTTTGAGAATCTGTTTGCGTTATTTGCCTACTCGCTTCAGGTATATGCGGATTTTTCCGGCTATACGGATATAGCTATAGGGGTGGCAATGCTGTTAGGATTCTATCTGCCGATGAACTTCAATTCCCCGTACAAGTCACAGAGTCCGCAGGAATTTTGGAGACGATGGCATATGTCTTTAGGACGTTGGTTGAAGACGTATCTGTATATACCGTTAGGCGGAAACAGACGCATCGGTTTCGGCACCTATTTCTGGTTGAGTCTGATAGCTTTTGTGTCGGCGTCCCTAACCGGCTGGTGGCTATTAGCGTTTGGCGTTTGGCTATTGGCTATCGTTTTTTCCTTTATTGCCAAACGCCTATCCGTCTCCAAGCAGAAACTCGTTTATTCCAATCTGAACTCGTTCATCACCCAAGTGCTTGGAGGATTATGGCATGGGGCGAGTTGGAACTTTATTATCTGGGGCGGCATTAACGGAATAGGCATGATTGTCGAGAAAATATGGCGGGGAATGAACATCCACCTGCGTATCGTCTGCATCTCTCTGCTCACGGCGGCTCTTTGGCTCGCCGATTATTACACCCAACAGCCGGCATGGCGCCTCTTTGCCGTCTGGGCTTCTATCGTCGCGGCAGGAAATGCAATACGTTATGTCTATTGGATCATCACACAAGCACAGAAAATCCATTCTCCATTCTCCGTTCTCAATAGTCAATTAGCAAAAGCATGGGCAATCGCTCAGACCTTCACTTTCATCACCTTCACACGTCTGTTCTTCCGCTCGTCCAGCAATCTGGACCCCGCTACGGCGAACGAAGTGGCTTGGGCAACTGCGAAAAATATGGTTAACCAAATCGGAGGAGCATGGAATAATGCCATCATTCCTGATTTCCTGTGGAGCTACAAATGGGTGGTGACGATGTTCGTGGCAGGCATGCTTATCCACTGGCTTCCGACCAACTGGAAACGTCGTTACCGATTGTGGTTTAGTGCCATTCCATTGTGGATGATGGTTCTTGCCGTGTGCGTGGCCATCGTCATCATTTACCAGTTCGTATCTGCCGAAATGCAACCGTTCATTTATTTCCAGTTCTAATGAAGCGTACAGCATCTAGCACACAGCATACAGGCCCCATCCGTCTGACAGGTGAAATGGGGCGGCCGATGATAGTCGGGCTAACCGGAGGAATAGGAAGCGGCAAGTCTACAATAGCACGTGCTCTCACAAGTCGCGGCTTTACCGTTTATGACTGTGACCAAGAAGCCAAACATATCATTGCGGAGGATAAAGAGGTACAGCAACGAATCATCGCCTTATTAGGAAAAGAGAGTTTTTGGGAAGGAGAGTACAACACCTCCTATGTCGCTCAGCGTGTCTTTGCCGAAAAAGAACTATTGGAGCAACTGAACGGGATTGTTCATCCGGCGGTCAAAGCAGATATAAAAAAACGCTTCGCTCAGAGTCCGAAGATGAAAGCAGAAAGCCTGTTCATAGAGTCGGCTATCTTGTATGAAGCAGGTTTAGATGAGATATGTGACAAGGTTGTCGTGGTCGAAGCTCCGGAGGATGTTTGTATAGCCCGAACGATTGCCCGGGATTATGGTGGAGTGATAACTGCTGACCATATAAAGAAGGTACGTGCGCGTATGCGTACACAAAAAGTTGTCAACTGTCAGCCATCGGCATCCAGTCAACAACTCATAATCCAAAATGACGGCCGGACATCCGTATCCGATTTGGCGGAAGAGATAGTCCGTTTCTGTGGGGTCTGAAGAACCGCTATTGCCTACATCCCTTAAAGGCGTTTTTGCCTACAACAACTCCCTGCAAATGGGGAGTTTTCAAGTATTTGCAATCCAAGAAGGCATCCGCACCGACAGATTTGAGCGAGTCATTCCATTGTACTTCGCGCAAGCTACGGCACATGCAGAAAGCACCGTCTTCAATTTCTTTGAGCCGTTTGTTGAGCTGTAATTTCTGAAGATTGATGCATTGCGCGAAAGCGCCTTCCTGTACGCGCTCAAGTTTATCGGGCAGCGCTACTTCCTCCAGCATCTTACATTCCATAAACGCCCCTTTCTCAATCAGATGGATATGATCAACAAGCATGATATTGCGCAATTGCTGGCAATTTCTGAACGCGCGTACGCCAATGCGGAAAGTGCTCTTGGGGATATTGATGATTTCGAGTGCGAGACATCCGTCCAGTGACTCGTCTCCGATGGCATACAATCCTTCAGGTAAGTCCACACGGTAGAGGCGGGTACAGCCTTGAAAAGTCTGTTTGGCTAACGATGTGACACCTTCAGGGATGACTATTTTGCGCAGCGTGACACATCCGGCAAATGCTTGTTCCCCCAGATAAGTAAGTGTGGCTGGCAGTTCGACAAACTCAATATTGCTGCATCCGGCGAATGCCCCGTCATCAATCCGGCGCAATTTTTCAGGAAGTTTGATACGTTTGAATCCGCGGCACATGAAGAAGGTGGCGCGCTCGATTACTTCGATCTTTTCTCCGAGTACCTGTTCCGAGAGATTAGCACAACCGTAAAAAGCCCCTGCCCCGAGTGCCTCAAGGTTTTCTGGCAAAGTGGCTGATTTCAACCGGGTGCAGTTGTAGAAAGCAAAATTGCCGACGGTGCGAACGGATGCGGGAATCGTGACATCGGTGAGGTTTTCGCAGTTGTAGAAAGCGGCCGTTGGAATAGCGGTAACGGATTCAGGAATGACTACAGATTTGAGGTTCTTTTTATTGGCAAAAGCCCGTTCGGCTATCAAGCGGATAGGAATTTTATTCTTGAAGATATATTTAGCGGGGAGGTCGTTATTGGTGGCAATGAGGCAGTCGTCAATGATGAATGCTCCCTTTTTCCATTTGTTTTCGTTCATGGCTATTCCGCTCCCGGTAAAAGCTTCTTCTCCGATGGAAGTGATAGTAGGCGGGATTACAATCTTCTGTAGGTTTTTGCAGTCGCGGAAGGTCTCATGGTCGATACGAGAGATGCACGATGGGAGTTCAACGCGCTGTATGGTTTTGTTTCCTTGGAAAGCACCGGCTGCAATGAGACGTGTACCTTCGGGCACGACAAAGCGGGGTTTGATGTTTTTGTCGGTAGCAATCAAGATGCTGTCCATCCAAAGACATCCTTCGCTCCAGTTGGTTTTGGTGAGCATGATACCCGTACCGTCGAAAGCGGAGCGATAGACGCGCTCAATCGTTTTCGGGAGTACGACCGCGGTAAGCGATTTGCATCCTTTGAAAGCTTTGTCTCCGACAGCCACAACAGTGTAGGTGTTTTGCCCAACCGTGATAGACTCAGGGATGAGCAGTTCGCCCGAAGCCTGTGGGTTGAGTGCCACTTCGGCGGTCAAGTGTGTCTCGTCCACCGTGTAATGCACGTCCTGATACTGCGCATCAGTAGCATGCGCAACGGATAACAAGAAGCTGAGAACTGAAAAGTTAACGGCTAATACAGCGACCGGTAACATCATACACAGCTTCGCCCATTTGGATAAAAAGTGTGCCATTTTGTATAAATTTAGTATGTGTTTGATTATTATCAGAAGTCTGTTGCTCCCATCCGGTAGGGAAATCCATTCCCAACAGGTAATAAATAGCGTTTTCAACCAGTCGCTTCCCGTCTTCAGTAAGGTCAGCGGAAGAGTATTCGCTTATACCAATCATCACCATTCGCTGCGCAAGAACTGTACCATTGCAATCCGTCCCTGCCGGAAAATCCGCAATGGTGACGACATCGGGCAATGATAAAGGCGCAGCCAGCGTCTCATAGCCTTGGGTGTTCGTCCATGCAGAAATAGCTGTGACGGCATTGGTAGTACATTTGCTGAATAGTTGCAATCCGTTCTCCGTAATAGTGAGTCTTCGGAAAAGAGGATGTTGCGGTTGGGCCACAGAAATGCTCAAATCCTGTGTGTTAACGGCGTTCCCCCAGTTCCATGCATTCGCTTTGAGCAAAAACGGTTTGAGAAGCAGCATGGGTTTGTTATATCCTTTGAGCGGTGTGAATCCGGCAACGCTGCTATTGGGTTTGCTTCCCAGCACAATCACTTCAAAATCACTGTAATCAACTTCCGGATCTGCAGCTTCGGTTTCCACCACCCATAGGGAATCGTTTTTTCTGAGGTACGCCAGTAGCTGTTTGTCTTCCAGACATCCCGGAACGGTGACGAAAGCGACGGAGTGTGTCCCAGCGGGTTGAGTCTGCGGCTGTGGTTCCGGTTCGGGTTCAGGCTCGTGATGTTCACCTTCCGTTTCATAGCAACCCAAGTCTGGCGCTTTGCCGTTATAGCCGAGATTGAGATCTATTCCGGCATCAATCAGTTTGGAACTTTCCGTGAGGTGCATGAAAGTGTTTTGTGGCAGGCTGCCGTCCGAAGTACGGTACATCAAAACCTGCGTGGTGTCCAGCGAGAGGAAATCGTTAGCGGAGCAACTGAATCCGGAGTTCCAGGAGTTATGGTCGTTGGCAGCCACGCTTTTGGCGGCATATCTGTCTTTCTCCTTGCCGCTCAAGGTCAGGCAATTGCGTAGATGGTTGGTGCCATAAGCCGTAGTAAAACAGTAGTTTAAGTTGTTTTGATAAGCCGAGCAGTTATATACCCACATCGTGCCGTCGTTGTTATTCTGGTCGAAGCCGTTGGCATAATTGCCAACCGCCAGACAATGGAGAATAAGCACCTTGTGATCCGTGTATGCACCTCCCATCTTGAATCCGTTGCCGTTTCCCTGGCAAGGATACTTCTCTAATGTAATAGTAATGGTATTTCCGTAGCGGTCCGTCATCGTTGTCCCTATCTTGGAGTTAAACCAGTTTTTGTCAGTTTCCACGCGCGGGTTGTTTCTCATATCGTAATAAGGCAGTCCGTTTTGAAAGCAGATGCAGTTTTCTATGATGGTATTGGATGTGCTGCCGCGCTGGTAGAAGTCCCATCCGTCATCGGAATTGTTCCACGCGCGGCACCCTATATAGTGGTTTCCGGGACCGGTGAACTGCTTGTCTGCAAATCCGTCTGCATTGCCTCCAAAATTAGCGGTGCCGCCGGACGTTGTTTCGTAGTCAAAGTTATCATGGCTATCCACGTTTTTGATGACATTGTATCCTCCGTTTTTCATCTGACAGCCGGTGTCCGCGGATCCGTAGATGTCGAGATTCTCAAAGAGATTGTAGCTGCCTTCGTTATAGAGATTGTTCTTTCCGGAATAGCGCAGCGTCAGATTTTTGAGATGCAAGTAAGTGCATGTACTTTTTATCTGCAGTCCCCGCGTGCCGTATGGTGTAGAGCGGAAATCTAAAATAGCGGAATATTTGCCGCTCCGGTTAATACTTTCGTATCCGGAGATGACAATACGCTTGGATGCAATCCCGTTCAGATTCTGTATAGGAGTGTTTCCCAAATCGTACAGACCGGCAAGCAGATAAAGTGTGTCCCCCGGGTTTTTAAGCAGTTTGAGACCTTCAGTAAAAGTGACGGGCGTCTCCATACTGTAACCGTCCCCTTTACCGTCCGGTGATGCAAAATACGTTGCAGCACTCAGGGCTACGGGCAACATAAAGATGGTGAGTAAAACGAATTTTTTCATGACAACAAAAAGTGTATTTTTAATCGAAATATAGTGTGCCAAACCATGCATTTTCCTCTCCATGAGGTTTTTTTCGAGCGTTTTATGAGTTCGCGTATCACTTTACGCTGAGCATCGGGATGTGGCTGTGAAGTTGTGCTGTCGGGATTGCGCGTGTAGTGGTATCCGCAGTAATCGGTGATGCGGCAGGTAGCTTGGGTCAACCACAAATCCACCGACCATAGTACATCCTCGTATATCATTCCTTTCTGAAACCTCAAACCTTCTATTGCTTTCCGTCGGTATAGTCTTCCCCATACGACGGTGTATTGGTATTTGTTTTTCGGATGTCCGGATTGCACATAATCCACACCATCAATAGCTGCCAGATGTTGTGCCAACCAATCCGGAGCAATCCAATCGTCCGCATCCACGAACGCGATATAATCCCCTTCGGCGCGTTCCAGACCGCTATTCCTTGCCGCCGATTGTCCGGCATGTGTCTGTGAGATGACTTGAACCGCCTGTTCCTGGACCGCAATCCTGTTGGCAATGGAGAGACTATCATCCGTGCTGCCGTCATCCACCAGAATAATCTGAAGTGTTTCTCCACTCAGATTTTCTTGGGCAAGTACCGATTGCACACACCGTTGCAGAAACGGCGCCGCATTATATATGGGGATGATAAAACTAACCATTATTGTATTCTGAGTCCTGAAACGGAATAAATCTGTCCGTTGATTTCGATGACCAGTTGTCCGTTGATGAGCAATTTGCGCGCCGCGGGATGAACCTCTATGTTTTGCGTGCCTTCCGAAGACTTTTCTCCTAAATTCATACCGATGACATAGGCATCGTGGTCGGAGTATTTATAACTGATTCCTCCGGATGTGTTGATATGATAGGTATAAGCCCCGGTTATCTGGTCAGCCATACTCCCGTTAGCCAAGACATGGTCAATCAAACTTTTTACTCCTCTGTAGATATACGAATAGGAGTTGGGGTCAAAGCGCTCCAGTTGTTCCTCGTAACCGGCATTGATGAGCAGTTGAATCGGTTCTTCTTCGGTAGTGGCATTCAAATCTCCCATAACCAAGATGTCTGGGTCATTATTGATTTTCTTCAAAGCAGTGAGGAGTTTGTTTGCATTCTCAATCCGGACACTCTCCGCCTGGTCAGCGCTACTGTCTTTCGCTTTGAAGTGGTTCATGGATAGCGTGAAGAGTTCCCCTGTGGCATTCTCTTTGAAAGCCTGAATGCGCATTCGCGGTTTATAGTTCCATGTGGTGTACGGCGAAGTGTTACTACCGCTCGGAGTCACCTTGTCCTTTCGGTAAATATAGCCGGACTTGAGGGGCATGTATCCTCCGGATTGCTGCGATGCATTCATATCGTCCTTGACGAACGTATAGACATCTTCTCCGTAGATGGAGTTCATGGCATCGCAAATATATCCCAAGACGTAATCGTTTTCTTCCACTTCGCAAATGGCGACAATGTCCGCCTGTAACGCGAGGAATACATTCGCCATTTTGTCGGTTTTTTCCTGAAACTCCTCCTCTGTAGCGCAAGAACTGTTAGAAGCGGTGAGGTCCATTAGGTAGTTTTGGGCATTCTGACCGGCAATACGCAGGCGTGCATTCCCTACATCGGGAATATTTACCGGACTGGTCCATGCGAGAGCCTGCATGGTCAAAACTACCAGGAAGAAACTGAATATACTTTTTTTCATTGTATAAGGGTATTAATAATCGTTTCGAGTTGATTGCATTGTGTCTCCCGTGAGAACTGTTCGCGGTGCAGCACCGGTTGTGCTGTAAATCCATTATCCTGCCACTCGCGATAGCGGTCCGAGATAAAAGAACGGATGGCCTCATCGTCGTCAGTAGCTACTCCTGCATGGGTGTAGGAAATCAGTTCTGCCAATGCTCCTTTGTCGGAAGGCACGCACAATACGGGTTTGCCGCATCCCAGTGCTTCGTAGAACTTGGTGGTAAGCATGCCGTGTGTTTTCTCATTTGTGAGCACAAGCATTATGCTGCTACGGCGGATAACATCGCCTAAGTGATCATGCGACACCGGATTATTCTGCGGCGTATGTATGTCGAGTTCGATAGGTTCGTTCATATCCGCGACAATCTGTTTTACCTTCTCTAAAGCCTGTTGCTGCCAGTCGAAAAGACTGCCTATGTATGTGATACGGAAACTGTCTGTTTGGATATTTTCGGGATAAAACTGAGCGTTGTCGAATCCGTTGTATATGATATGCACCTTCTGATTGAACCGGCGAATAAAATCCGCGTGCCAAGGAGAAACGGTAGTGACGGCATTCACCAGACGCAAAATCTTGTTCCTCCTGCGGATATTTATCGCACGATAGAGGAAGCGGAATGGTCTGATCCACCATGCTTGATGGCGGTATTGATAGCGCGAGTTTGCCACCTGTTCGTCCAAATCGCGGATGTCACATAAGAGAGGAATATTCAGTTCTTCGGCTATCCGTTCGGCTGCTCCCATCGGGAAATAATTGAATGTTGAGCAGAGAACAAGGTCAAATGACTGCTTGCCGATGAGCGCCGGCTGATTACAAAGCGCTTTCTTGGCAAACGCCTTGTTGTGCCAGTCGGAGAAGAGCGAACGGACGGATTTGCACAACCAGTCCCATGTGGTGCCGTCGTAGATAGGAACAGTAATGATAGGGTAGGAATGTGCGAAAGACAAAGGCTCGTATTCTTCGGTCAGCAAGGTCACACCGAATCCTCCGCGCACCAGATAATCGCACATGTAACGCAGCCTGGGCAGATATCCGGGCGCAGCAGGTGGGTCGGAGACAACCAGAATATGTGCCTTTGAATCATTTGCCATTGAGCAATTGTATTATTTTGCCGTATAGTGTTTTATGATACGTGTCCGGTGTGAACGACGAGTTATGCCAAAGGAGGCATAGGTCTCCTCTGTACTTCCGAACAGAGTTAATCAGCCGTTGGCACATGTTAAAAGCATCTTCTTCACTCAGATTCATGTATTTTTCGTTGCTCAGCGTCGTGTCCATGATTATCAGAGGGTGCATTGTTAGTCGTGTCAACCTCATGGTAAACGGGTTGATCCATCTCACGGCACGCGTGGTTTGCAGCCTAAATCCTGCGGCATCGGCAAAGCCCATGGTGAAATCATCCGTATAATCAGCCTTGGACAGTTTCTGCCACTGGCGTACAGACCCGCATAAGTAATGTGCGCGGTGCAGTGTGCTGAGAGGATTTTTGGGTAGGTCTCCGTAATAACTGCTATGGACTCCGAGTTGCGCGCCGCTGTCGAGCAGACGTTTTTTTAGTTGCCCGAAATCTTTCCCGGACAGGTTGTATTGCGGGTAATCATATCCTTTCCCACGGGTCTGTTTGACGAAGTAGATTACTTGCGCATCGGGTACCAGAGTATCTTGCTCTGTCATCCACGGGAAGGTATAAAACGGATCTTTTTGAATGTCTTTCCATGAGGCTTTCATCTGTTGCCGGTATCGGGCAATAAAATCAATATCGTGTGTGAGGAAGATGTGTTGGAATCCGGGAGTCGGCAAAGGAATGCCGAGCGCTTCCATCAACAGATGTGCATGCTCGTCAAGCATCGGTGTAAGCAAGCGGTGGTTATTCCCAAGAACAGAGAATCGTGCCGCAAAACGGTTATGCTCGTCGCGCTCCATATTGAAGGTCTCTTCTGCCCGTGAGATAAAGAAGAAAGTGTTGTACACGATATCCGTAAGAATAATCGTTTTACCTTCCGAGGGGTGCTCTGTCTTAACCGGACTGAAATCGGGCATAATGATGCTGTTGCCCAAATGATTATTGGGCACAATCAGCACATCGTGCGAATCCAGAGCTTGAACATCCGCCGTATAGGCCACGCGTGACGCCGCCTGGGCATCTCCGTAGCAAAGCCACGTCAGGATGTATTCCACCATCTCCGTTATTTTTCGCTTGGTATTCTTGGATTCCATAGACATAAACTCAGATTATTCATTCAAGATTTCCCACTCGTACATTTTCTGCTCAATCTGGTGCTTGACAGATTCGTATTTCTGGAACAGTTGTGCTGTCTGGTTTTCCGGCAAAGCCAAGAGTTGTTCTATCTGTCTTTGTTGCTCTTCAAGGGCAGCAATCTCTTCTTCGGTCTGTGCTATTTGTTTTTCTTTTTTGCGTTGAGCGGCAGCTGCGGCTTTTTGTGCCGCGTAATCTTGTGCGCCATTCAATTGCCCGACAGATGCCTGACCTTGTGCTTGACCGTCGTTATTGGCTCGTATATTTCGGTTCAATTCTTCGAGGCTGTTCAGTTTCTTTGTGCGCAGGAAATCATAGATGCCACCCAGGTGCTCTTTGACGCGTCCTCCACCGAATTCATAGACTTTGCTGACAAGTCCGTCCAAGAAGTCACGGTCGTGGCTGACGCAAATGAGTGTGCCGTCAAAATCTTTGAGAGCCGCTTTGAGTACATCTTTAGACTGCATGTCCAGATGGTTGGTGGGCTCATCGAGAATCAAGAGGTTGCATGGTTCCAAGAGCAGTCGTATCATCGCCAGTCGGCTACGCTCGCCGCCGGAGAGCACTTTGACGCGCTTGTCGCTGGCTTCTCCTCCGAACATGAAAGCGCCAAGGATGTCCCGTATTTTGGTGCGAATATCTCCAACTGCCACATAATCAATGGTCTCGAAAACGGTAAGATTTTCGTCTAAAAGTGCGGCTTGGTTTTGAGCGAAATAACCTATTTTGACATTGTGACCTATTTTGAGTAATCCCAGATAATCCAACTGTCCCATGATGCACTTGACTAATGTTGATTTACCTTCTCCGTTCTTTCCAACGAATGCCACTTTTTCACCTCTGCGAATAGTAAAAGTAACGTCATGGAACACGTTGTGTTCTCCGAAGTCTTTGCGCAGATCTTCCACCATCAAAGGAAAATCTCCGCTGCGAGGAGCGGGCGGGAAGCGGAGGTTGAGCCGGCTGGTGTCTTCCAAATCCACCTCCAGTCTCTCCAATTTCTCCAGTTGTTTGATGCGGCTTTGTACCTGAACAGCTTTGGTGGCTTTGTATCGGAAACGCTCAATGAACTCTTCGGTGTCCTGAATCATTTTCTGCTGGTTCTGGTAGGCGCGCACTTGTTGCTCATGCCTTTCTTTGCGCAGTTCGACGAATCGACTGTAGTTGACATTGTAGTCGTAGATGCGTCCGAGCGTAATTTCTATAGTCCGCGGACAGACGTTGTCAATAAACGCCTTGTCGTGACTGACCATCAGCACCGCCGCCTGGCTGGTTTTGAGGAAATCCTCCAACCATTGAATAGATTCGATATCCAGGTGGTTGGTAGGTTCGTCCAGCAGGAGTAAATCGGGATGTCGCAAGAGAATTTTTGCCAGTTCGATACGCATTCTCCATCCGCCTGAGAACTCGGAACAAGGACGTTCAAAATCTTTCCGTTCGAATCCCAGTCCGATAATAGTTCTGTCCATTTCAGCCACAAATCGTGCTTCGTCTTGTCCGTCTGGCGCAAGCCGGTATACGGTCATCACTTCCTCCCTCAGCGTTTTGTCGTCCTGAAAGAGCATGACCTGCGGGAGGTAACCGATAGTCATGTCGGCTTCTCTTGCAATGCGTCCGCTTGTCGGTTTGTATTCTCCGGCAATCAGCCGCAGGAGCGTTGTTTTGCCTGCTCCGTTCTTCCCGACCAAGGCGATGCGTTCCTTACGATTGATAAGGAAACAGATATCGTCCAGCACCGGGCGTGACGAAAACTCCATGCTCAAGTGGTCAATGGTCAGCATTGTTACCGTACAGTTTATGGTTAATGACTCTCCACAAAATCAAGGTCAGTCCTGTTGCGAGTCCGAAATCAACGACCAGCAAAGTCCATATGTTCCAGTTCCTGCCGAGTATTCCGAGTCCGACAAAAAACGCGCTAACTGTCAGTAGCACACATGTGGTCTGCAAATGGTTCAGACCCGTGCGTAGCAGGAGATGGTGAATATGGTTTTTGTCCGGTTGGAACGGACTTCTATGTTGTTTGATACGTGTAAGACTCACTCTGATGGTGTCAAACAGAGGGACTGTGAGAACGCATATGGCGACCGACGGGGCAGCGGACATGTGGAGCATTTCAGGCACTTTGTTATACGCGTTTATCTCGCAGAAATGGAACACGAAAGCCGTGAGCAGATAGCCCAAAAGCAGACTGCCGGAGTCCCCCATGAAAATCTTCTCTCTATGCCCGAATACATTATAGATAAAAAATACCGCCAAAGCTCCTATCATGCATATTCCCAGAATAGACCAACTTTTTTCGTCGGCACCGGCCAGCCCGAAATATACGGCAAAAAACAAGCAGTACAGAATTCCGAGTCCGCTTGCGAGTCCGTCAATGCCGTCAATCAGATTCACGGCATTGATAATGGCAATGAGAATAAAAACGGAAATCAGATAACTCGGAACGATACCTATCTGCTCAATACCGAATAGTCCATGCAGATGTGTGATGCGCAAATCCGCAAAACCGATGAGAGCGATTCCGGCGAGTGCTTCGCCAAACAGTTTGGCGATAGGCGTGAGAACCAGTACGTCGTCAATAAAGCCCACTGCCATGATAGCAAACAGACCAATCAGGAAAAACTGGCTTTGGTCCATCTGGCTGAACTCAAAAAGCAGATAACTGAGCATGAAACTGAAGCAAATGTTCAGTCCGCCGATATTGGGAACTTCGCCGGTGTGGCTCATTCTCTTGTTTGGGCGCACGACGAATCCTTTCGTCTTGGCAATACGGATAACTATCGGCATTCCAATTAGTCCGAAAAAGAAACTGACAAGTCCGATAAGGTAGCTGTGCTCTATGAAAAAGTTTTGTATCATTGCGGGTCTAATTGCTCGTAGATGGAATTATTGCTAATGTATTCAGGAACCAGGCGTTTCATCAGCGTGACGGTGGTGAACGGCTTGCTCATTTTGCTTGTTTTGATTAACTGGTCGATGGATTTGCTGACTTGGTCGAAGTCAAATTCGCGTACACGTGCCACCATGATTTTGTCGTTAGCAGTTGGCAGCGTGGTCTCTTTTTGGTTCAGCAGTTCCTCGTATAGCTTCTCACCCGGACGCAATCCTGTGAAAACAATCTGTATATCTTTCTCAGGTGTATATCCGGCGAGGCGGATCATATTTCGTGCAAGGTCCAAAATCTTCACTGGTTCACCCATGTCGAAGATGAAAATCTCTCCTCCTTCGCCTAACGTGCTGGCTTCCATGACCAGGCAGCATGCTTCCGGGATGGTCATGAAATAGCGGATAATATCCGGGTGGGTGACCGTCAGCGGTCCTCCGGCCGCAATCTGTTTGCGGAAGAACGGAATAACCGAACCGTTGCTGCCTAGCACGTTGCCGAACCGTGTGGTAATGAACTTTGTGCAGTTCGGATCCGTTTTTTGCAATTTGCGGAAGAGCGATTGCACGTAAATCTCGGCGATGCGCTTGCTGGCACCCATGATATTAGTCGGGTTGACCGCTTTGTCGGTGGAAATCATCACAAATCGCTGTGCTCCGTACTTGACTGCCAGATCCGCCATGTTCTTTGTCCCGAGGACATTGGCCTGAATGGCTTCGTTCGGGAAACTTTCCATGAGCGGGACATGTTTGTAAGCGGCAGCGTGATAGACAATATCCGGACGCATCTCGTTGAATATCTGCTCAATACGGGCTCTATTCCGCACATCGGCGATAATCGGAATAAAGCGGGAGTTGGGGAATTGTGTACGTAGGTCCAAAACCAAGTCATGCAAGGGGGATTCTGCCATTTCAAGCAACAGGGTCACCTGGGGGTCATACTGTTGGAGTTGGCGAACAAGTTCGCTGCCGATACTTCCTGCAGCACCGCTTACCAGCACAACCCGCTTGTGGATAATTTGGCGCACATTTTCGGTATTGATGTTGATTTGCGGACGCTCGAGAAGGTCTTCAATACGAATGGAATCGATACGTCCGATTCGTTGCATATCAATCTCTTCCGTGTTATCCCATTGGGTGAAATACGGAGTAGTGAGGATACGTATATTGTGATCGATGAATATCTGTAGGTCCTTGGCAGGATTGATTTCCCTCATTTTAATGGGTGAGATAATCACATGCCGGATGTTGCGCTTGGCCATCCATTCGAACATTTTTTCGTTCAGCGGGTGTACACGCAAGCCTGCCAGTTCATAGCCATGCCGCTGGTTTTCGTCGGCAATGAATCCCACTGGTCGGTAGGGGATATTACCGGCGGCGCGAAGCATTTTGGCTATAGCCAAACCGGCGGTCTGAGTGCCGTAAATCATCACTCGGGGACTTCCCTGATTTTGCTCCAGAGTCTCACTCAGGGTCTTTACACCTACTCGGAGCGAGAACAACATAACGAACGCCATCGGTACATAAATGGTCAGTACGGTATTCAGCAACGGATGACTCCCCGTCGTGTAGTCCATAATCAGGTTCACCGCAACCAGCACAGCACCGGTGCTGATGTTTGACAGCAGCACCTTGATGGTATCAATAAAGGTCGAATAACGCAAGATACCAGAGTAAGTGTGGAAAGCCCAGAAAGCCAGTAATTGAACGGCCATCACAACCAGATATTGCGTGCCCAACGGAACCGATTGGCTGCGCAAATCCAGATAATTGAAAAAACCGCTTCCTATCCATACACTCAGCCAATAGGCAATCGTGCAAAGCAGAAGATCCAATAGTAAAACACCCCAACGCGGGAGGTAACTTGTTTGCGGCAGATGGGAAAAAATATCCGAATGCAGCATCTCTTTTATATTGTTATTGTTTGTCATGTGTCGTTTGTATTATTCGGGCAAGATACTTGCCGGTATAACTGTCTTTGCATTGCGCAATCTGTTCCGGAGTGCCGGTGCATACTATGTTTCCGCCTTCGATACCTCCTTCCGGACCTAAATC
>ONQO01000050.1 GCA_900319995.1 uncultured Bacteroidales bacterium | reverse complement strand
GAGGGTGTGCCAAAACGAAGGACACACCCTCTTGATTTTTACAAAAAGAAAGGAGAAGATTATGAGTAATCAACAGCTCTACAAAATCATTGAGACGATTGTCTTGGCGTTGCTCACCTGTTGTGCGGTAGCCTTAGGCATGACCTCATGCAAGGCATGGCGCACCATCACCACAACTGCGACCTATACGCAGGCGACTGACAGCACAAAGACCACGACTACGATTACCTCGAAGACCGTGGAAGAGTATCAGGGCGTGAAGAAAAATTAGCAACGCTAATAACTATGGACGAAAGGGGAGCGTAACGGCTCCCCTTTGCTGTATGAGGGTGTGTCAAAAAATTACCCAAAATTATCCAAAAAATCTTTATATTCGTCAACAATTAAAGACAATTATCAACAATTATTAATTACAAAGAGGGCGCGTCAATCGTTTTGAGGTGACCCCAAAAAGTTGGACGTAATAGACGGAAGAAAGAAAACGCAGGCACAGGACAACGTAAAACCGGACAATGTGACGCACAATCGATGGGGATGGAACAGGAAAAATTAGAAAAAAGCACAATAATGAGTATCTTTTTTTATTTTCAAAAGAAAATATTTGTGTATATCAAAAAAAAGCAGTAAATTTGCACGATTTTTTGGAATGGAACCCATAAACGGCATCACCATCCTTATTTACGATATTATCCAAACATAGATAGTATGAATATTATCCAGACACCGATAGAGGGATTATTAGTAATAGAGCCAAAGGTATTCAAAGACGCACGGGGCTATTTTGTAGAGACCTACAATGAACAGCGTTACCACGAAGCAGGGATAGATACTGTGTTTGTGCAAGATAATCAATCCTGTTCGTCGTACGGAGTAGTGCGCGGATTACATTTCCAGCGTCCGCCATACAGTCAGGCGAAATTGGTTTGTTGTACCGTAGGACGGGTATTGGATGTGGCTGTTGATTTGCGGAAAAGCAGTCCGACCTATGGTCAATGGTTCGGAGTAGAGTTGAGTGAGGATAATAAACGCCAGTTCTATATTCCCAAAGGGTTTGCTCACGGTTTCTCGGTATTGAGCAATCAGGCTATTTTTACCTATAAATGCGACTGTTTATACCATCCGGAAGCGGATGGCGGAATCTTACTGAATGACCCTGATTTGGCCATCGATTGGAAAGTTCCGGAAGAGTTGCGGATTATTAGTGCCAAAGATACCCAACATCCTTTGTTGAAAGACTTGGATAATCCGTTCTAACCAAAGGTAAGGAAATTATGAATATACTGATCACAGGAGCAAACGGACAATTGGGCAATGAGATGCGTCAAATGAGCGCAGATCACCCAAGGCATACCTATTTCCTTACGGACGTAGCGGAGCTTGACATCACAGACGGGAAAGCTGTTTCCGCCTATGTGAATGCACATAGGATAGACCTGATAGTCAACTGCGCGGCCTATACGAATGTGGATAAGGCGGAAGAGGATGAGGCGACCGCGAAGAAAATCAATGCCGACGCCTTATCCGTATTGGGTAGTCAAGGCATCAAAGTGATCCATGTGAGTACAGATTATGTATTTTCCGGCAACGAACATGTGCCCTGCCGCGAGAGTGACCCGGTAGGTCCGCAAACGGCATACGGTCGCACCAAATACGAGGGAGAGAAACGGCTGTTGGCAGAATGCGCAGATGCCGTTATTCTGCGCACGGCGTGGCTCTATTCCGAATTCGGCAATAATTTCGTGAAAACGATGATACGTTTGGGGAAGGAGAAAAAGGAGTTAGGAGTCGTATTTGACCAAGTTGGCACACCAACCTATGCGGCAGACTTGGCTTGGGCTATTTTCATCGTGATTGAGTCGCCCGTATGGCACGCCGGAATCTACCATTTCACCAATGAAGGAGTATGCTCGTGGTATGATTTCACGCTTGCCATCCATGAAATGGCAGGGATCACCGGATGCCATGTTCGTCCGATTTTATCGGAAGAATATCAATACAAGACACCTCGGCCCCATTACAGCGTGTTGGACAAAACGAAGTTCAAGAAGACTTATGGCGTGGAGATTCCTCATTGGACAGACGGTCTAAGGCGATGCATTAAGAAATTATCGTAATCACGGGATTACGTAATACGTTATAAAAATGAAAGAGACGTTAGCATTTCTGAGTGAGTTGGCCGCCAATAACAACAAGTTTTGGTTTGACGAGCACAGAGCGTGGTATCAACAATGCCGCGAACGATTTATTGCGTTTTCAACGGAATATATCCGTCGTTTGACAGAGATAGATGGTACGCTACAGGGTCTTCAACCGAAGGATTGTATCTGGCGCATCAATCGTGATATCCGTTTCTCAGCAGACAAGCGCCCATACAAAGAGTGGTTTGGTGTCTTTCCGGCAACCGGAGTACCGGGACAACCGAAGACATGGGGCAAGAAATCGATGCGTGGAGGTTATTATGTTCATATACAGCCGGGTCAATGCATGTTCGCCGGAGGTATTTGGGATCCCGGAAAGGAGTTGTTAACGGCATTACGTAAGGAGATTGAGGCGAACTATGAAGAAGTGGAGAGTATAATGGGTGCGCCCTCCTGGAAGAAGTATTTCGCACAAGATTTTGATACTTTATGGGGCGGGCTCAAGAAAGTGCCGGCAGGATTTGATCCGGAGTTCAAGCACGCAGACTGGCTCAAACATAAAGCATATACATTTAGCCTCCCATTAAGTGACGAAGAGGTCATTTCTCCCGATTTCATCGACAAAATTGTGGATATAGCCACGGCTGCCAAACCGATGAATGACTTTCTCAACTACACGTTTGAGGAATACGGAGAATTTCCGAGCAGATGCTAAATAATATATGAATAGACTTGCTAGTTCAATGGATAGAACGGGGCTCTCCTAAAGCTCAAATCCGGGTTCGATTCCCGGGCGAGTCACAAAAATAATTATATACACCATGAAGAAAAACCTTTGGATTCTCTGTGTGGCCCTATGTGTCCAACTGCCGTTACCGGCTCAGAACGACACCATTATTCGCCACTACAACGACACTACTTACCGCCAAGTGACAGACACGGTGCTATCCGTCACGTCTATTCCTGACAGTACGTTGAAACACCGTGTGGAAGTTATTCCCGCCGATTCGTCAGACAGACGCGGTCATTACATCGAGGCACATGTGGGTCTCGGTTACGGTAGTTTGGGCTACCATCTGGATGGCGCGCTCAATCAAGTTAACGGTTCGTTCAGCGCCTTGCTGCAACTGCAATATGCCTATTTCTTCCATCCCAACTGGGGCGTTGGAGCCGGATTATGGTTCACCAACTACACTTCTTATGCGCGCATCGGAGGGTTATACACATGGTTGGACCAGAAAGACACAGACACCGAAATACATTATGACCACCATGCGTTAGTACTCCGCTGGCGTGAACGACAGACATTGCATAACATAGGAATTCCTATTTCGTTGCAGTTCCAGATGCGCAAAGAGCACTGGAAAGCAGGTCTGTTTGCTTCTGTCGGGATAGCGCCCTCTTTCTCCGTATCCCATAAATACCGCATTCAAGAAGGCATTATAGAGCACTCGGGTTTTTATCCTGCATGGAACTTGTGGCTCAAAGACATAGATGCGACGCATGAGTTCGGTATAAAGGACGACTACGATCGCGAGTCGTATGCCAAAGGTTCTCTCAGCGTCCGTCCGCAAGTAGCCTTGTTTGCTGATTTCGGGGCATTGGTTCCTTTGAACAAACAGATTGACTTGTTTTTAGGATGCTACGGCAATGTGGTTGCCAATGACGCCAACAGTTCCGCCAAACAAGAAATAGGATGGAAAGACAGCCGTTTTCCGTATGTAGCGATGAACGAGTACAAAGGAGCATATACCTTAGACATGGCATCTGCATCGCACCCATGGGAAGCTGGTGTCAAGATAGGTATCCACTGGCACTATATAGCACCGGACAAAGAGAAGAATGTGGATTATTTCGATTATTTCGAGCGTCAGGACACGGCTGTTCAGTATATATCACGTCAGGATACCATTATTACGGCGCGCCAGGATACCACCATCCGTGTTAACAAACCTTCTCCCAGCCGTATTCAAAAAGCGGCACAAGAGGTGGAGAAACTTAACAAGATCTACTTTGCCTTCGACAGTTACCAACTGACCAACAAGGCGAAACGCCTTCTTACGTCAATGGTGGATATACTCAATCAGGAACCGGATGCAAAAGTAGCTATCTGCGGTCATGCCTCAACAGAAGGACAAACGGCATACAACGACATTCTCTCCCGCCGTAGAGCCCAAGCGGTTGCCGACTACCTCATCCGCCTCGGTTTGAACAAAGACCGCGTAGAGATTCGTAGTTTCGGTTCGCGTGTTCCCAACGAAGATACAGAATATGAGGAAATGCGCCGTGACCGCCGCGTCGAAGTGTTTGTAATCGAAGAAACGGAAGAAACAGAAAATCAATAATCAGGAGGAATCACTATGAAAAATGTCAGATATATTGTTTTAGGTCTTTTACTAAGCACGACAGTAAGTATATGCGCCCGTGTTTTTGAGGCAGGCGATGTTATTTACGTCAAACAAAACCCCACCAATTGGAGTTGGTATGGTGACAACGTAAGTGACGGTAAATTTGCGTATTTTTTCAAAGAAGGTACTTCTTCGCATGCCTGGAGTGAAGAGGCAACAGGAGTATCCTATTGCGATGATGTTCTCCAAATAAAGGTTCCTGCTGGTGACTGGACCCATGTGATTATGACACGTAACAGCGTACACAGCGGTCCGGACTGGAGTAATGTGTATAACAACGGCGATGATAATACCGTCAATAAAAGTGCGGATATCAAGATACCTGACAACCAGAACTACCTGAGCAATTTCCGCCAATACAAAGACGCCAACGACCATCCGACAGACAAATGGTATTGGAATGACTGCTATTTCTTCCGTCCGACAGAAAACCCCACTCTGGCATCCGTTTCCCAAATCGACAAAGCCAAACGCGAAATAATAGAAGTATGCACCCAGTCATCGGGTGATCCGCTGTCGCTCCAACCCCGTCTTATCAGCCCCACATCGGGATATGATTATAATCAGGGGCGTACTTGGTTCAAATGGGACGGCAGCCAATGGAAGGAACTCAAACATGCAAACGGCAAATGGGGTTTCGACGGTCCCGGCGGCTTGAATGAGACCATAGGGGCTGCTGACAGTCACACGTATTATTTTCTTTCCACAAAAGACCATAACAAACAACGTTTTATTGAGATTTCTGTCACCAAAGATTGTTCTCCCACATGCGAAATTACAGATTTTGGTGTTGTTACTTCCAATGTAAATGCCCATGACAGCACATATGTATTAGACGGTATTGTAGCATTCAAAGATGCAACCGGTAAAACGCTACGCATCAGCGTAACAGACGCCAAAGGAGAGCATTATGTGGACTACCCGAGTCCAACCACTCCGCAAATCTTCAGTCTTCCGAATCTATACGCGGACGGAGCTACCGGCGTTACCGCCAAGGCTGAGTTCCTCGGAACTCCATATAGTGCGACCACCTCTTTTAAAGCCCCTGACGCCATTACGGGTATCAGCACGACCACTATCAACAAAGCACAGGGCGAGTCCACCACTCTTACGCCTTCCACCCCCGGAACAGACGGATTTGTATGGCACGACGGGAACACAACTGACCATGACCGGATTATTCCTGCCTACAATTTTGACACTACCATCGTCTATACCTATTATGAATATGAAAATCCTCCCGAAGTAGGAGGTAATCTGATTAAAAACGGAGATTTTTCCTCACCCACATTCGACTACGGAACCCCTAACTACGCATCCGACCTTATTGCTCCGTTCAGTACCATCAGCGAATACCACTATTGGGGCAAGGATATTACTACCGCAAGTGATTTCTATACGCTAAAAGGCAGCATAACCGGAGGTATGGCAATTGTAAAAGACGCCAATAGTTTCTGGCAACGCTACACAAAAAAAATAGATACCAAACAAGGTACACATTTTGCTTTGTTTGATGCCGATAACAGCGGAGAGAAAGCCGCTTGGATAATAGAGACGAATGCGACCACCCAACCTGACTTGAAACTGGCAAAAGGGACCAACTATATGTTCTCTTTCTGGGTCGCCAATATCAATAACTACGGCGAAATGAACAACGCAGCCAAGTTGCAGTTTGAAATCAGTTACAGTCTGGACGCAGGTGCAACCTGGAGCACACCCGAGAAATTGGGAAATCCTATCGACCTCAACGATTATATGGACAACCTGTGGCATCAGAATTCTTATGTATATGTGTCCACCGTTGATGCCTCCAAAGTACGTATTTCAGTCAAAGACCTCAATACCAACAGCAATCCCGGCGGCAATGATTTTGCTTTGGACGATATTCAGTTCCAGCCTATTTCCGTTGTTTCACAGGCTATCAAACATTGTCAGCGGTTTGTAGTGAATATATTCGAACCTGCCGTCATCGTTAACAAGCCCGATATCACTATCACAAAGACTCCAGCCTGCGGCAAGACCGACTTTGAAATGCAGGTAACCGTCAGTTACTCAACGCTAAACAACAAATATCCCGTCTCTTTGCAACTGACAGACAATATCTACGGCGCTATTTTCTCCACTCCTATCCCCATTGACCCATCCATCAATCCCAACAGCATAACCCTTACTCTACCGACCTCCACATACGCGATGCTGGTAGCTGACGGCAACGTGCACGCGCTGACCGCTACTATCATCCGGAAAGACGGTCATAACGTTGACAAAGGCGGACTGAACAGTAACACCTATACCTCTCCGGGTATTCCGGCTATCAAGACTCCTGTTCTGACCGAGCAGAACAAAGCCTGCGACAAGACTACTTTCGATTTGCAGGTGGCGACAGAATATGTGGCATTCAAAGGAACAAAACTTCATTATGACTGGGATGGCGCAGAATGGACCGATGCAGAGAATCCGGCATTGAGTTACAAGGAGTTGACATGGCAGACTGCCATAGGCAAACTCAATAATATAACAGCCGATGGCAAGAAACACACTCTTCGCGTCTATTCCGACAATGCTGCCCTTGACTGCGAATACACCATTAACCCTGTAACCGCTCCGTATATGCCACAGATTACTGCTGCAACTGCTACGGTATTGCCTTATGGATGCGGTAATACCAACTATCAGGTCAAAGTGGAAGCCACATTCGCCAATGGTCAGGAACATGATTTGATTATAGAGGACTGGAACGGCAATAAACAGACCATAGCGACAGCTGAATCCGACACAAAGAAAGAATACACTTTTGCGTACGCATGGGAAACCCCTGCAACTCATGAATACAAGGTTTACTTCAGCGGAGCAGAGAGTTGCGCCGATAACCATAAGCCATCGTTCACTTCTCCCGCAGAACCGAGAATAGAGAACGTGGCATATGATATCACCTCTGTAATGAATTGTGGTAACACCACTTACAACCTCTCCATCACTTTCGACTACTACAATCAGGATGGAACACTCTCCGTGGATGTGGACGGTACACCTGCTACGGGCATTACTCCCGCTTTCGTTGCCAACAGCACGACTAAGCAGTCTGCCACCGCAACCTTTATGAGCCTGCCTGCTGACGGTAACACACACACTATCACCGTAAAAACGAGCGGTGGAGTGCACAACTGCACGGCTGATGCTATCCATTACACAGCTCCAACCACACCTGCTATGACCATCAGCGTCTTTAGTCCGGCTTTGGCTGATTGCGCGACATCTGCAAGTGTCACGTTCGATGTAGCATACACCTACCAACAGGGACAAATGCGCTACTGGATTGACAATCAGCCCTATGTGACCAAGGCCATTAGCGAGAAAAATACGGCACCTGTTACCATCAATGGGCTTACAATTCCTGCTTTCGATGCAGACGGAAAAACACACAAGATACATGTCTTGTTTGATGGCGCCAACAGTTGCGAAGATTCTATTGCCTTCACGGCGCCGTTGTCGCAAGCCATTAGTTCTGTTGCTGTTACAGGTGTGCCGGATAACATTCTCTGCGGTCAGACCTCTTACACGGCTACCGCAACGATAACACTTCCCTATGATAATGCGGTAGGAAAAAACATCGTACTCTCTTTCGAGGGCAAAGACTCTACTATTACCATTTCTTCCAACCCGTATGCAGCACTCGTTCCGCTTAGTTCAATAGACACAAAAGGTCTCAGCATGACGGCTCACTTAAGCGATGCACCACCTACTTGCATTACACCGAGCAATACCTACGATGCACCGACGCAACTCAGTTGTATCAAAGATACGGTAGACGTCTGCGAAGGCGAGTACTACAAATGGCCTGTAACGGGAGTCACATACGGACCATTCAACAAAATCGGTATTAATACGATTAGCAGTACTATCAATATCCATGACTCACTCTTCGTCATCGTGCATCCGCATCCGGAAATTGCGATAGCACCAATGGACACCTTGTATGAAGACATCACAGAGATACGCCTGCCGTATGCCGTTACGAGCGGTACACCGAACTTGTTTGACGTTACTGTCAATGGAGTCACCGTTTCAAAGAAACGTTCTTCTGTGGACACTATCGTTATTGCCAAACCGGCTGGAGTAACCACGGGTGATTACACGGTGGAAGTGAAAGTACAGGATTCGCTATTCACTTGCTACACCACAGAAAACAAAGCCATTCATATTGCAGGCATCCCGACAATCAACACTCTTACCGTCACGCCGCGTGTCGCGGATTGCGATGCGACATCATATATTGCGGACGTACACGTAAATTATATGAACGCGCGCGGAAATCTGATTATCGAGGACAAAACCGGAGGAAACAAGTATTCCTACCCTGTTCCTGCTGCGCCATATAACACGCCTCAAACACTGGATACGACCATCACGCTTGATTCATTTACACCTGCAGCACGTAATTGGGAAGCCTATTTCACAGGATGGGCAAGTGTCAGCACAACATCCGTTGCACCGGTGATTCCGACTGCAGACATCGTGAATGTCAAACCCTCCGATTCTGTCTGCGCAAAAACCACATGCGTTTCATTTAGTGTAGATTACGTCAACCAACGCGGTCAACTCCTATATTGGGTGGACACTCCTCCGTACATCGCCACAACAATCACAGAAAATAGCATCGTCAAGGAATCTACCCCCAACATCACAGTCACAAACATCGCTGCCGACGGCAAGCAGCATATGCTTCATGTCCTGTTCAACGGTGCCAATAGTTGCGAAGACTCTATTCCATTCACGGCAGCACTCTCACAATTTATTGACTCGGTTGTCGTTTCTAGTGTTCCGGCATCCGTCCTTTGTGACCAGACATCCTACACGGCAAATGTAGCTGTCTATATGCCGTTTGACGCGACAGGCAAGAACATCACTCTTACATATGAAGGTACAAGCACTACCATCCCTGTATCCGGCAACCCGACTACAACGACATTAACATTAACCACCGTGGATGCTAAAGGACTCACCATCACCGCCAACTATTCCGACGCAACGGAATGTATTGCCACAAGCAACTATTTCGATGCTCCCAAACGCTGGAGTTGCGACAAGGACACAGCACATATCTGTCTGAACGACAGTTATACTTGGCATGGGAACAACCTCTCACCTGCTACTGCAGGAACATATGACTATACCGACAATTACGACCAATTGCATCTCGTCGTTCACGACCTGCCTCAAGTAAGTCTGTTATCTGCCGATATCATATGCGATAGCGAAAATGAGATCCGTCTGCCGTTTGTAGTCAGCCGAGGAACACCAAATAAACTTGACATCACTATTGGAACTCATACTTTCAATGTCATTCCGGGCACATTGGATACGATTGTGCTCCCCCGTCCGACAGATATACCGGCGGGAACATATACCGCTTCCGTTAACGTACAAGATACACTTGTGACATGCAATAGTCAGGCACAAACTACATTTATCATTGCTGCCGGAGGCCTTATGTATAGCAAGTGGACAGACCTGCTCTTCATTGACAACTCATCCAACCACTTCGTGGAGTACCAGTGGTTTGAGAACGGTGCTGAACTTGCCGGAGAGACACAACAACGGCTCTACCATCCTGGCGGTCTTTCCGGGACCTACTTCTGCCGCTTGACCACAACGGATAGTCTCACTATCTACACTTGTGAACAAACTTTCGATGAAGTAACACCAAGCCGAACTATCAATGGAGAGGACGCACAAGTGACATCAACGACCGTCTATGACCCAATGGGACGTATCATTCCGGGTACACCATCCATTGGTATTTATATCATTCTCGAAGAAGTGAACGGCGAAAAGAGGGCTCGTAAGATTGCAATCTATGAGTAAGAAAAAAGCAGCATATTACGTTGTGTGGAGCGGCAAAACACCTGGTATCTATGACAACTGGGAAGACTGCGAAGCACAGGTGAAAGGGACAATGGGAGCGAAATACAAGGGTTTCGCTTCCCGTGCCGATGCAGAACAAGCACTTGCCGATGGTCCTGAAAAACATATTAAGAGAAGAGACAAAGAGCTTGACAGCCATCCGCTATCTGCCTTTAGTAATCCACCCATTCTTCCTGCTCTCGCGGTCGATGCCGCATGCAGCGGTAATCCCGGGGTGATGGAGTTTCAAGGTGTGATTGCGGACACGGGAAAGGTGGTCTTTTATAGAGGACCTTACCAAGGCGGAACGAATAACATCGGCGAGTTCCTTGCTTTAGTCCTTGGTTTGGCTTACTTAAAACAAAACAAACTCTCCTGGGCTCTCTATTCGGACAGCCGGACGGCACTCGCATGGCTAAAAAAAGGACATGCAGAGACCAAACTCGAATGGAACGCCGGTAATCAGGACCTCTTTTTCACGCTCCGAAAAGCCGAACAATGGCTTCACGACAACACATGGGAAACCCATGTATTCAAGTGGGACACCAAAGCATGGGGGGAAATTCCTGCCGATTTTGGACGAAAATGACAAAATGAGATTACAAAAATTATTTTTTTATACGAATTATTTTCGTATATAAAAAATTTATAGTAATTTTGTACCGGCTTTGAAAAACAGTTATTAAACAACGTCAAATAATTTCTAACAAAAATAAACAAATTAAAAACAATTTTTATTTCTATGACAAAAGTAGCAATTAACGGCTTTGGCCGTATTGGTCGTTTGGCATTCCGCCAGATGTTCGAAGCTGAGGGTTATGAGGTAGTTGCAATCAACGACTTGACCAGCCCGAAAATGTTGGCTCACCTTCTGAAATACGACACCGCTCAAGGTGGTTTCGCAGGCAAGTTCGGTGAGGGAAAGCACACTGTAGCTTACAAGGACGCTGTTCTCGCTGAGGACGGCAAGACTGTTGTTACTCCGGGTTCGATCACAGTTGACGGCAAGGAGATCACTATCTATGCTATGCCTAACGCTGCTGAGCTTCCTTGGGGCAAGCTCGGTATTGATGTAGTTCTGGAGTGCACCGGTTTCTATACCAGCAAGGCTAAAGCTGAGGCTCATATTCAGGCAGGTGCTAAAAAAGTTGTTATCTCTGCTCCGGCAGGAAACGACCTTCCGACCATCGTTTACAACGTTAACCACAAGACTCTGACTCCGGCAGACAAGGTTATCTCTGCTGCTTCTTGTACTACCAACTGCTTGGCTCCTATGGCCGCTGCTCTGCACAAATACGCTCCTATCCAGAGCGGTATCATGAGTACTATCCACGCTTACACCGGTGACCAGATGATTCTTGATGGTCCGCAACGTAAGGGTGACCTCCGTCGTAGTCGTGCAGGTGCACAGAACATCGTTCCTAATAGCACCGGTGCTGCAAAAGCAATCGGTCTCGTTATTCCTGAACTGAACGGCAAACTCATCGGTAGCGCACAGCGCGTTCCGACTCCAACCGGTTCAACCACTATCTTGGTTGCTGTTGTTAAAGGTAAAGACATCACCAAAGAGGGCATCAACGCAGCTATGAAAGCTGCTCAGACCGAGAGCTTCGGTTACACCGAGGATGAGATCGTTTCGAGCGATGTTATCGGTATGCGTTTCGGTTCGCTCTTCGATGCTACCCAAACTATGGTAGCTAAGATCGACGAGGATACTTATCAGGTACAAGTTGTTAGCTGGTACGACAACGAGAACAGCTACACCAGCCAGATGGTACGTACGATCAAGTACTTGGCAGAGCTCAAGTAATCCTTTGAGTAAATACCTATTGTTGATAAAAGAGACGTCAATTGAGGCGTCTCTTTTAATTTT
This sequence comes from uncultured Bacteroidales bacterium, assembly GCA_900319995.1. GTDB lineage: Bacteria > Bacteroidota > Bacteroidia > Bacteroidales > Paludibacteraceae > Colicola. The sequence goes on along the minus strand of ONQO01000050.1, from coordinate 3,535 downwards.
GCCCTCAGTACTATTTCAATAAAATTGGATCTGCAATACATTTTTCTTCGTTGTTAGCCCGGCATCCTATGCCGGTTGTTGTTTTGTTCATTGTCTCGGATACCATCCGAGTCCTGCCTCCATCGAAATAAACACGTAGGATATACGTAAGATACACGATAGATATACGTAGGATATACGTATTATTACTACTCTTTTACCGTAATAATAACCTAAGTAATACCTATCTATAAAATAGTTTAAAACTGCGAACAATTTACGACTTTTTTTATGCTTTTGACCTTTGAATCTCAACTTTTGACAGAAAAAGGCAAATTATTTAAACATTTTGCACAAAACTCTTGCATATGTCAATTATTTTTACTAATTTTGCACCGAAATTAAATTTGATACGAAGGAGGATGCCGAAAATCCAATAAAGAGTAGGCACAACTTAATATTTTATAAACTATGGAAGAAGTTAAACAAGAAGTTGCTCAACCACAGCCACAGCCGCAGCCACAACCACAAGTGCAGCCGCAGCAAATCATTATCAACCAGCAGGCTCCTGCACCGCAGAAAAACGGTTTGGGTGTAGCCGGTTTTGTATTGGCATTGTTAGGTCTGATTTTCTGCTGGGTTCCGGTTCTCAACTGGATTCTTTGGATATTAGGTCTTATTTTCTCTATTATCGGTATGTTTAAGAGGCCGAAAGGATTGGCTATTGCCGGTTTGGTTATCTCTTGCATCGGATTGATAGTTGATATCTTGATTGCAACTGTATTTGCTGCTGCACTTTTTAGCTAATACAATCCCTGCAAACTATTTAAGGCATCGGTTTCATTCGGAATCGGTGCTTTTTTCTTCATATTTAGTCAAACGAACGATTATTTTTTGCTTTTTTTTGTGTAATTGAAAAAAAAGCAGTACCTTTGCAGTCCCAAAAGACTCACACGACAAATTACAAATTTTATGAAAAAGATTATTTTTACAATTGCAGCAATGGCACTACTGACAACATCATGCGGCACAAAGAATCCAAACGCCGCACAGACAACAGGCATTGATTTGGCAAACTTGGACACAACAGCCATTCCACAGAACGATTTTTATCAGTTCGCATGTGGCGGATGGATGGCGAACAACCCGCTTACAGCCGAATACAGCCGTTTCGGCTCGTTCGACAAACTGGGTCTCCAGAACCTTGAGCAAGTAAACGGACTTATTCAAGAGATTGCAGCAGAGAAACATGAACAAGGTTCGATTGCGCAGAAGATAGGCGACATCTATAATCTCGCAATGGACACCGTGCGCCGTGACAAAGAAGGAATTGCACCGGTACAGCAGACGCTCGCGGAAATCGAAGCTATCACCTCCCGTGACGAACTATCACAAGCGCTCGGAGCGGCAATGGATTTCCAACTTTGGGCTATGTATGTGGATGCAGACGCTATGAACAGCAAGATGAACATCCTGAATTCCTATCAAGCAGGATTCTCTCTCGGCGAGAAAGAGTATTATCTTGATGACGATGAGCACACGCGCTCTATCCGTGAGGCATATGTAGCTTACGTAGAGAAGATGTTCGGCCTCTTCGGAATTGAAAATGCAGCAAAAAAAGCGAAGACTGTGCTCCGTATGGAAACCCGTTTGGCGAAAGCCGCCTACTCGAATGTCGAACTACGCGACCCACAGAGAAACTACAACAAGATGTCGGTGGACGAATTGCAGGAACTGGTACCCCAAGTCAACTGGAAAGTCTATTTCGACGCCCTTGGAATAACACTTGACAGCCTTTCCGTAGGTCAGATACCTCATCTTCAGGAAGCAGGCCGCATGCTTGCAGACGAACCGCTTGAAGACCTCAAGACTCTCTTCTACTGGCAGGTCATCGAAGGTGCTGCATCATACCTCACTACTGATATTTATATGACATCATTTGATTTCTACGGCAAAGTACTTTCGGGTCGCGAGGAACCCTCACCACTATGGAAACGCGCCGTGGGTGTTGTAAACGGTACGCTCGGAGAAGCTGTCGGCCAGATGTATGTTGCCAAATATTTTCCCGAGGAGAACAAAGCACGAATGCTGGATCTCGTTCATAACTTGCAGAAATCCCTGGGTATACGTATTGAAAACCTCGCTTGGATGAGCGATGAGACCAAAGCAAAAGCGCTAGAGAAACTGAACGCCATCACCATTAAAATCGGTTATCCGGACGAATGGCGCGACTATAGTAAACTGGATATCAATGCAGAAGACAGTTATTATGCGAATCTCCAGCGCGCCGCCAAGTTTGAACAAGACTATAGCCTCAGTTTCCTTGGAAAACCGGTGGACAAAAAGAAATGGTACATGACACCGCAGACAGTGAACGCCTATTACAATCCTTCTTCCAACGAGATTTGTTTCCCGGCAGGTATTCTTCAGTACCCGTTCTTCGATATGAGTGCTGATGATGCCTTCAACTACGGCGCAATCGGTGTTGTTATCGGACATGAGATGACTCATGGATTCGACGATCAGGGATGCCAGTTTGACAAGGATGGCAATATGTCCAATTGGTGGACGGCAGAAGACAAAGCCGCTTTTGATGCCCGCACGAAAGTCATGGAAGAAGCCTTCAATCGGATTGAAGTCGCACCCGGAGTACACGCTAACGGAGCTTTCACACTTGGAGAGAACATCGCCGACCATGGAGGTCTGCAAGTGTCCTATCTCGCGTTCTGCCTCAACGAGGAGAGTAAGCCCGAGTATGAACGGCTACAGGAGCGCGACGGTTTCACGCCCGCACAACGTTTCTTCCTTGCCTATGCTAACGTATGGGCAGGAAACATCCGTCCTGAGGAGATTCTGCAACGCACGAAGTCCGACCCCCACTCGCTTGGACGCTGGCGCGTGAACGGCGCACTTCCTCACATCAATGCTTGGTACGAAGCATGGAATGTGACACCTGAATCTCCGATGTTTATCGCACCCGAAGAAAGAGTATCTATCTGGTAAAATTCTGACGGAAGCATCACAAAAAAAACGGATCCTTCGTAGTGAGGGGATACTGAAAAAGCTTGCCTATCATAAGGCACTTGTAAACAAAAAAGGATTGTAGCTATTGACGTTGCAATCCTTTTTTATGAATAGTTGGTAAAGGGGATACAAAAAAATCGCACATATGTAAGTTTTTCACCACATATGTGCAATTTTTATTAAGTCAAACTCTTGGCAGAGGGTTATTCAGTACCCTCATAAAGTATGCCTTTTTCGTTTTTTTAACGGCTTCTATTACTTTACTAATTTGCCTGTCGTATCGTACATCCTCTCTCCAAGGAGGAAATATACCTTTCCTTCGTGAAGCACTTTCTGAATGTTGATACCTGAAGACTGAATGTCATCTATTGCCGTCGTTTCCTCAGCAGCTTTTTTGAGGTCTTCGTACGTTTTCTCAGCTGCTTCAAGGGTAGCGAGCTTCGTAACAAGAGCTTTCTGGTCTGCCGTCAGGGCATTGTAAGCTGCACGAGCGGCATCAATCAGAGCCTTCGAAGCATCGGTATAGGCAACA
>ONQO01000010.1 GCA_900319995.1 uncultured Bacteroidales bacterium | reverse complement strand
TTTTACATAATTCTTTAGTTCTTATTTAGTTGTTCTTTAGTTCATATTTAGTTCTTATTTGGTTCTTGTTCTGACTATTCCGATACGTTTACGCAACGTATAAGGGACATCCGTTCCCGAATGTCCCTTTCTTGGTAGTTCCGCGGGATAGTATCCCGCTCCGTATGTCCATTCCAGCGGAATGCTACTCCGCTCTTTTAGCGTTTATGCGCCGCTCATTTATGTGCAGCTCTTATCTCACCTCCTGTCCCGTAAGGGTATATTCCTTCTCCCCGCGGAGGATGAAGATCTGACCGTTACGGAGGAACTTGGTACTTTGTACTTGGTCACTTGGTACATTTTCTACGCCTTGCGGAGCCTCGGATTGACCTTGGATGTCGAACTCCTGCCAATAGGTATCGTTCTCATAAGCCGAAACAGCCTCGTCCGGTACATAGACAGGAATCTGACGTTTCACATCAAAGAATGTCTTCGCCTCAATGGTCGGCGGGGTTACTGCATTGCAGGTAATCTTTGTCAGTTTGGCGCAGAGCGCGAAGCAGTTATCGCCGATTGCCTGAATAGATGCCGGAAGGGTCATGTCTTCCAGATACGTACATCCGTAGAAAGCTCCATCGCCGATTTCAGTTACACCTTCCGGAATATCCAAGTGTTGCAACTCATGTGCATTATAGAATGCCCAGTTACCGATGCGGCGGAGCTGGCTGGCAGAGGTTGCCGGTGCATTAAATCGTCCCGGAGCGCCGGCGGGTGCGCCGCCGAAGGTGATAGAATGAATACTACGGCAGTCCTCAAAAGCGGATTGCTCGATTTCTTCTACAGATGCAGGGATGTTGATGGACTGCAAATTCTTGCAACCGGCTACCATCATATAACTTACTTTTTGCAGACCTTCCGGCAATACCAATTGTTGCAGGTTATAGTAACCTTTGAAAGCCTCGTCCGCAAACTCCGTGTTCGTTACGCCTGACACATCCAATGTCTGAAGGGTCTTGTAAGAGCGGTTGATGAACAACAATGCATTCTCCGTTAATTCGCCGCCATTGACTGTTACATGGTTCAATGTTCTTGTGTAATATGGCCAGTAAATTTCCTGAAGATCAAAGAATACCGCAGGTCCCTCCACAGAGGTCAAACTGCTGCAATTATAGAAAGCCCTAGCTTCAATGCTGGTGACGCTACTGGGTATCGTCACAGAGGTAAAACCGCTGCAACCATAGAAAGCATCACTTCCAATGCTGGTGACGCTATTGGGAATCGTCACAGAGGTCAAACTGCTGCAATTATAGAAAGCATAATTTCCAATGCTTGTGACGCTATTGGGAATCGTCAAATTGGTAACTTCTGTATCATTTACATATAGATGCTTGGCATAATACAATGGATTGCTAATATAACTACTAAAAGTGATATTACACCACGCTGCAATGTCCGTGATGTTTACTTTTGTCAAACCAGTGCAACCACTAAAAGCATCACCTCCAATGCTGGTGACGCTGTTGGGAATCGTCACAGAGGTCAAACCGGTGCAACCACGGAAAGCCGCTTCTTCAATGCTTGTGACGCTATTGCCAATCGTCACCGAGGTCAAACCGGTGCATTGATAGAAAGCATAATATCCAATGCTTGTGACGCTATAGGTTACGGAATTGTATTCCACCGAAGCAGGGATGATAATATCTCCGCTCGCTCTTCTATTTTCAGCCACCTCAGCCGTCTGGTTGGTGGCATCGAGGTTGTAATACAAATCGCCGATTTGGACTTTTTCGGCAAGCATTGTTCCTACGCTTGCTGCTACAGCGAGCAATAGGGTAAAAAGTTTTGTTTTCATTGTTTATAAATAAATTAAGTTTGTAATATCTATGCAGTCACTTATCTTTTTCCATTTTCGTGCTCCATTGGCATCTAATCCATTAAACACAAAAACGCCAATATATTTATAGTCCTTGTTCCCAAGAAAATCTTTGTATTTGCAGAAGACTATTCTTTTTTCCGCTTGGTCAAATCCTGCTTGTGTAGCCGCTCTATCAACTCCTCCTGTCGTTTTATCAATCTTGTATTCAATAATTTCATCTTCTGTATTGCTAAGTATATTTTTCCATGTAGTATTATTAGTATTGGGTGTCCAAACTACATATCCGTCATTTAACGCAAACCCGCCAGGTCTAAGGAAACCTCTCTTACGTATGGGGACATTGAAAATCTTTGCAATCTGATCAATAGATTTGAATGTCAGATATTCCTTTTTGCATAAATGCTTCTTTCTAATAGCATAGTTGTCATCCCAAGGAATGAAATTCTCTCCTAACTTGGCTATTTCAAATCGAATCCTAGCTACAATCAGATCTATTTGATAATTCAAGTCATCAATATCAAAATCAGAACTTCCGGTAGAATCGTATTGGTAGATGATATATTGTTTTCCTTTCGTTGTGATTTGTATATCCATATTTCGCTTATCATCAGCTGCCTTTTTTGCTTTGTGAGGCAGTTCATTGATTTCTATCCAAAGATTTAATTGGGGAAGATACAAGTCGGCCAAAGCATAATTGCCCGATGGGAAAAATACAGGCTGTTGAATAACGAACTTTACGTCTGTACGATTAAGTCGATGCCATATTCCTGTTATGACATACAATTCTGTTCGTTTTGCATGAAGCGCAGCAAACAAACGCTCCATGTAGTCTAATTTGTCAACTGATTGAATCATAATTAATTAGATTTTAGTTTTGCCTACTCACTTATGGCTTTTCGGCATTCTCCGTTTATTATTTTATTTTGTTTCTACATCTATGTTGTCCAAATCAGACTGGTGAAAGACTAACGAGACAGAATCGGATCGGTACTATCTCGAGATAATCTCGGAGGCATATGCATACAAAAAAGCGGGACTGCAATCTTGCTGTTCCGCATTCTGAGGCTCTGGTATTGCCTTTTCACCCAAACAGCAACACCGTAGCCCACGCCGTATGCACAAATGCGCGCAACGTGCGCGTACATTATTTACATACCAATGGGCATCTTGTGTCGCAATGTTTTGGGTGACGAATTTACCAGATTCCAGAATGCCAAAACAAAGCGCGTAAGACGCCTTTTCAATATGTCCTGTATTCGCCCACCCCCGAAAGACATATCCCCTCGGCGCGGGCTAAATACTGCAAAACCTCCGTTTTGCGCTGCAAAGATACTACAAATTTTGCACATACGCAAACATTCGGACATTTTTTTGAAAAATAAAATGAAATTTTATCTGTTTGGCACAGACAAATAATAGCTATGCTTGCATAAGATGGTATTTATATGGGCTAAACAGGAAACCGTTTTAGCGGTTCGCAAAAAATGTCCGCGGTGCTTAGTATATGTCCGGCAATATGCGAACGTATTTTCGGTGGGACCCTGTTTATATTTTATAAATAGGGAGGACCGACGTTACACAAAAAAAATGACATATGCAAGAAAATATGTCATTTTTAGAGAATTTATTCAATTTTTAGTGATTTATGTCACCGCTTATTAACGCTGTCGGTGTCAGCTCTCCTTTTTTTACGTCGGAAAGCGACGGCTCGCTTTCATGTCCAGAGCAGGACGGTGGGTTATATAGTTACGCCATATTCATAAATGGCATCGCTGGGTAAATCAATCTGATCGTTCCAATAGATACAAGTTCTACTGGTATCCAATTGCGCATTTTCGAACAAACCTTGTTCTGTCTGCAAATCACGAAAAGCCGGTAGCGTCCGAATGTCATCCGCTACGTCGTATCGTACCTGTCGCCCGTCGTCAAACGACACAAGCAACTGGAAATTTTGCAAGGGTTGATAACTTCTAATACGCGGTATCATATTGCTGTTTTTTAGTCTTTTAATGGCGGCAGTTTTACAATTTTCTGTGTCTGCCACATTTCTTGTAACTCACTTTTGTGCTCATTGAGCCATTCTTTGAAAAAGCGACAGGTTTTATGCACCAGAAACGTTTCTTTTAAAATACGTTACGAACAGCCTGCCCAATGACCTGGCCTATACTTTATAGTTTCCTTTATCTCGTGGCACCGCCGAGAGCGACGTAGAGGTCGATGAGACTGATGAGTCCGTTGTATCTATTCGTCACATCGGCGAGTTGGGCGTTGAGGTAATTCTCTTGCGCAGTAAGTACTTCCAAGTAAGATGCCTTGCCTTTTTTCATCAACTCACAGGTTCCCTGATAGGACTCGCTTTGCGTTGTGAGAAGGCGTTGATAAAGGCTATCCTGTACTTGGGCACTCTGGCAACGGAAAATAGCGTCATTGACTTCGCTTCCGGCTTTGAGCATGGTCTCCACGTACCGGTTAGCCGCTTCCTCCTGCTGCAACTTGGCAATCTTGAGGTTGGCTTTCAGTTTGCCGCCGGCAAAGATCGGTTGCGAGAGCCCCAGCGCTGCATTCATCAGTAACTGACCGGGATTCACTACGATACCGCCATTATTGGTCCATCCGATGAGTCCGGACAAGGAAAGTGCCGGACAGAATGCCGCTTTCGCCATGTTCGTCTGATAGAAAGCCGCTGCTACGTTCCGTTCTGCCGCGCGGACATCAGCACGGTTGCTGAGCCGGGAAGCCGGAACAGGTTCGAGCGTCCATGGAGTAAACGTATAACTCGACCAAGGTGAACGGGCAATCGTGTGGGGCTCCTCATTGAGCAGCAGGCACATAGAGAGTTCCAGCGAGTGAATCTGCTCCAAGAGCTGCTTGCGCTGAATCTGCACATTAATGAGCGAAGCTTCCATCTGACCGATAGAAGGTGAATAAGCCTGTCCGTTCTTGACCAAAACGCGCTGAATCTCCAGCACTTGCTGCCAGATCACCTCGGTACTATCGAGGATTACTCCCTGGTAATCCAACAACTGCAACTGCGTGTACATACGCGCAACCGTAGCAACGAGGTTCGCATGAGCTGCTGCGCGGTTATCCTCCGCTTGTTCACGAAGTACTTGAGCCTGACGCTTTCTGTTGGTGATGGTTCCGAAGCCTTCCCCACCCCAGTTGAGAGACAGCGGCACTTGATAAGTCAGAGTAGCACCGGACGTACCCGCATCTGGCGTATATGTGCCGGAGACACCCACGTTTGCCGGCGAGATAGCCAAGGTCGGCAGGAATCCTAACTTAGCGGCTCTGAGCCGTGCGTCCGCTTCCTGGATGGCCAGTCTGCGCGAACGATAATCCACGTTGTTCTCCAGCGCCTTGCGGATATGTCCCTGCAGGATCGGGTCGGTGATATAGGTCTGCCAGTTCTCCTCACTCACCGCCGTAATCAAACTGTCTTGCGGTCCTTGCTGCGCCGGTTCGTATTTCTTGAAGATACCGCAGGAAGAGAGGGTCATAGTGCTGGCAATCAACACAATGATGATGGATGATTTATTATTAATGATTGATGATTTTTTCTCTTCCTCAACGGGTTCGGGCTCGCCCTGGAAGCGCTCGTGGAGTTTCTGGAATATAATATAGAACGCGGGGACGACGAATACGAGCGCGAGCGTTCCGACCGCCATACCTCCGGTCACACCTATGGCGAGCGCACGGTTACCGTTTGCTCCGGCTCCGCCTTCGATGATCAACGGAATCATACCTGCAATCATCGTCACCACAGTCATCAGAATAGGACGCAGACGATCTTCACAAGCTCCCAAAGCGGCTTCTACAATCGGCATGCCCTGTTTACGTTTCTCCACCGCGAACTCGGTAATCAGAATTGCGGTCTTCGCCAGCAGACCAATCAACATGATCACACCGGTCTGGAGGTAGATATTATTCTCCTGACCGCAGAGCCATGACAGCGCGAACGATCCCATCAGACCGAAAGGTACGGACAGCAGGACTGCCAGCGGAATGAAGAACGACTCGTAAAGCGACGCAAGAATCATATAAATCAACAGGATACAAACGAGATAGATAAGGGCAGTGAGGTTGGATTTGCTGTTTGCCTGTAACTCACGACTCATACCTCCGTACTCGAACGTATAGCCTGTCGGCAGGTGTGTCTTCGCTACCTCTTCAATCACCTTCTGCACGTTACCCTCGCTGTAACCTGCGCTCGGTTGTACGGAGCAAGCGATTGATTGATATAGGTTGAAGCGTTTCTGTGTAGCCGAACCGACAGCCGGAGTGAGCGTTACGAACTGTGCGATAGGCGCCATTTCATTTACCATTTCGCCATTTACCATTTTTCCATTCAGTTTGACGAAGATATTATTCAGCGATGAGGGATCCAGACGATACTCCGGCGCAGCGCCCGCCATGACACGATAGACCTTGCCGTACTGGTTGAAGTTACTGATATACGCACTACCGCAGTAAGCGCCGAGGGTGTTCAGGACCACATCCGGCGAAATGCCTGCGCGGTCACACTGCGTAGCGTTGACGTCGACCTTGTATTTAGGGAAGGACTCGCTGTAGAGCGACATTGCCATCTGCACTTCGGGGTGTTTTTGGAGCTCGGCAAGGAAGTTATTCACCACCTCATTGAACTTCGACATATCGCCTCCTTGCAAGTCCTCCATCTGGAGGTCAATCGCGTTACTGTTACCGTATCCGGGGATCTGCGGCATCTGGAAGGGAATGACTTGTGCGTCTTTGATATCCTCACAAGAGAGGTACAGTTTCGCCATCACATAATCAATATAGTGCTCAATACCTTTGCGCTGTTCCCACGGTTTGAGACGCACGACGAGCGTACCATAACTGACGCCGGTACCGGAGATTAGTCCGAAACCGGAGATCTTGGCATAACTCTCCACTTCTTCGAGCCGCAGCACATGTTCCTCCACCTGCGCCATGATCTTATCGGTCTCCACGAGCGGTGAACCCGCCGGAGCCGAGACATCGACCATGATCACACCTTGGTCCTCCTGTGGCACCAGCCCCGAAGGTAAGGCACGCATGGCAAACACCATCGCTATAACGGCTGCAATGAGCCAAAGCCATGCACGACGAGGTTTCTTTAGGAACTTGGCAACACCGTTCTTGTACTTGCCCAAGATGGCATTGTACGCGGCATCATAAGCTTGTTTCACCCGTTGGCTGAAACTTTTCTTTGCACTAGATGTTTCTTTCTTGGGTTTGAAAAGGATAGCCGTCAGCGCGGGACAGAGGGTGAGCGCCGAGAGACAACTGAGTCCCACCGAACTAGCGATAGTGATACCGAACTGCGTGAAGAACGTACCGCTGGTTCCGGGCATGAAGGTCACAGGAATGAACACCGCCATGAAGACGAGCGTACAACTGATGACTGCTACCGTTACTTCGCTCATCGCATCTTTGGTGGCCTTGTACGCCGAGGTATAACCGCTCTCCATCTTCGCCATCACCGCCTCGACGACGACGATTGCATCATCGACGACCGTTCCGATCGCCAGCACAAGCGCAAAGAGCGTCAATATATTCAACGAGAATCCCGCTACTTTCACCACCGCGAACGTACCCAACAGTGATACGATGATGGAGATTGATGGGATGAGGGTAGCCTTGAAGTTTTGGAGGAAGAAATACACCACCAGAATAACCAGCAGAATAGCGATAATCAGGGTCTCAACGACGTTGTGGATAGCCGCATAGAGGAAGTCATCCGAAGTCTGCAAAATCGTGAACTCCAATCCTGCCGGCATGCTTTTTTTGATCTGGTCATACAGTTCATTAATCGACGCATTAACCTGGGTAGCATTAGCTCCGGGCGCCTGGTTGATCATGAATGCCACACCGGGTCTGCCATCCACACGCGAGGAGAAGCTGTAGTTCAATGCTCCCAACTCCACGTCCGCTACGTCGCGCAGATGGAGCACGTTGCCGTTCGATGTACGCAGAACGATCGACTCAAACTCTTCAATGGATTGAAGACGACCTTTGTACTCCAAGTTATATTGGTATGTGTTACCGCTCTGTTCGCCTAACGCACCGGTAGCAGCCACCATGTTCTGGTTTCCGATGGCAGCGAAGATATCATTCGGTTCCAACCCATATTGCGCCATCACATCCGGCTTCATCCAGATACGCAAGGAGTACGTGTTACCTAATAGCTGGACAGCGCCGACACCCGTTACACGCAATAGACGAGGCTTGACGTTGATGTCGATATAGTTGGCGATGAAGTCGATGTCAAACTTCCCATCGCGGCTAACGAGCGCAGCGATCTGGAGGATGTTATTCTGCCTCTTCTCAACCTTTACACCTACGCGGGTCACCTCCTGCGGAAGCAGTCCCAACGCCGCGGACACTCGGTTCTGCACATTGACCGCCGCCATGTCCGCGTCCGTGCCTTGATTGAAATAGACGTTGATATTGACGTCACCGGTAGCCGAAGCTTCCGAAGTCATGTACGCCATGTTCTCCACACCGTTCACCGCCTCCTCGATAGGCATCACCACAGATTTCATCACCGTGTTGGCGTCAGCGCCGGAGTAGGACGTTGAGATCATCACCGTCGGTGGCGCGATATCCGGATACTGCTCGATAGGCAGCGTCTTAAGGCATATAAAGCCCACTAAAGCGATCAGCAGCGATATACAGACCGCCATCACTTTCCGATCTACGAAGATATTTCCCTTTGCCATAATTGTCAAATATCAAATATCAAATCAAAACAATACCTTTTGTCCTTCATGCACATTCGCAGCTCCTTTGGCGACGATTGTCTCTCCCTCCTCAATGCCGGATTTGACTACTGCGCGCAGTCCGTCGCCCAGTTCCTCTATGTCCACGATTGCACTGGTAGCGAGGCTGTCTGCACCCACTTTATAGACGAGGGCTTTGTTTTGGATACGTACGACAGCGGTCAGCGGCACTAACATCACATTCTCCCACTCTACAGGCATCACTACGGAGCCTTGCATGCCGGAGAACAGTTCACCTTTGGGGTTCGGGAAAGTTACGTAGCAAGTCACCGAACCGGTCTGCTGATCAACCATACCGGAAAGGCTGGTGATACGACCTTTCTCGCTGTACTCGCTACCATCTTTAAAACGCAAAGAGAGCGGCGGCGCGATCTTTACCATAGCGTCCAATGAGCCTAACTCGCTAATCATCGCGTGAACCTGGCTTTCCGTGATGGAGAAACTGGCCTCCATCTCGCTAACTCCGGCTACGCGTGTGAGCATCGTCCCTTCGGAGATCACATCGCCTACGTGAGGGATGATATTTCCCACTAAACCATTCACCGGACTCTTGATCGTGCAATAATCCAGGCGCAACTCAGCGTCACGAACGACAGCACGAGCTTGTGCTACTTGCGCCTCAGCCGATTGAAGGGTATTCAAACTCTTACGCAGCAAGTAATCGCTGATGATTCCTTTGTCCGCTAACTCCTTGTTGCTCTCCGCCTCTAGTCTTGCGTTCTCGCAGTTGGCGAGAGCAGTCTGCAGATCCGCCTTCGCATGTACCAAGGCATTGGCTGCAGAGCGATTGTCAATCTGGAAGAGCACTTCACCTTTCTTCACGCTTTGGCCATCTTTCACTTTGATGAGCTCTAACGTACCCGTGCATCGGGATACGATGGACACATCGCCTTTACCGCGGATAGCCGCACTCCATGTCATCGGAGCTGTCACGGTCTCACGCGAGAGCGTAATGGTTTCATAACTGGTGTGTTGCTCCTCTGGCATTTTTACGCAGCCCGTGAGCAAACAGAAAGCAGATAAACTCAGTAAAAATGGATTTTTTTTCATTGTATATATATTTTTGATGTTGTCATTCATCATATCGATCGCCCTATTCGTTAGAACGGATATCCTATACCGAAGTTGATACGAATAGCGTCAAGGGCTGAAGGTATGTTAAAATAGGTGGTGATAGGTTGTGTGGTATCGGGTTTGCCTTCTTTATCATAACGATAAGTCTGGTAAGGCGCGTGAATCCCCACTCCTATATCGAGCCGGATGACGAGTCCGTCGATATCAAGCCTTAGACCGGCACCGGTGCCCAGCGCTATCTGGCGAGCGAACTCGGGATTATCCAGGATGCCATCATACAGGTCGGAGGGGAGTTCCAGCCGACTGATATAATCTTCCATGCCTGCTTTTTTGAACAAATTCGAAGTGGAATACCAGTTCCATACGTTACCGGCATCGACAAAGGCGGCTCCGTAGAGTTTCCACACAATAGGAAAACGAAGTTCGAAATTGGCTTCCAGTTTGACGTCTCCGGAGTGGAAGAAGTTCTGATTGTACTTCGCCGAATAGAAGTTACCGGGACCATAAGCATATGGTGATGCTGCTCGCAGGCTATTGGGACCGCCGGTATAGAAGGCCTCGGAGAGAGGGGAGAACTCCGAGTTACCAACAGGTATGTTTGCTCCTGCAAACAAGCGTGTTGCTATAGATACTTTGTCCGTGAGGTTGAACTTGTTGCGCAGCTCAGCAGAGACCTTGACAAATTGATTGAAAGTGATGTTACCCAGCGGCTTTTCTATGGTATTCCATTTGTATCCAAAGAGACTATAGATGGTGTTGATTATGTTGCCGGATTCTTTCACACCGAGGTTCAGGAACGTGTTCACCGGACGTTTGGCACGATAGTCGTTGTAGATAAAACTGTAAGCGATAGAAGGGATGAACTCATCACCGGCAATGACTTTTAACAATTGCGGGAACTCCGCTGCTTTATTGTACAAACTATCCGTTTCCGCTTTCATGAGTACCACAGAGAGGGAGAAAGGCGTAAAAGCGTGCGTGATATAGGCATTATTGGGCGAGTGGATGAAATAGGTAAAGGAGCCTGTCACTTTATGTACACCGTATCCACCAGCGATATTCTCATACTGGTAGCCAAGCATATAACGTGTGTCACCCTTCGGATTGTTTTCGCCTTTCCAATGCAGGTAAGGGAAGACGAGAGAAGTATTGACACCCAGTTTATACGTGTCTGTCTTCTTCGGGTCGCCCGGATGGCGGTTACGTAACGCCCAATAATAAGCACCGTTCCCTTTGACAGTAAAAGTCTCGCCTTTGCCAAACATATTCCTTATACTTGATTTGAGCGTCAAGTCAGGACCGATACTATTGTTTGAGCGGTATGCGACACCGGCATCTGCGGTCAGTCCATACGTGCGTGTGATGGTGTCACCACGATACTGCTCCTTGCGAGACCAGTCTTTGACTGCGCGTACGGCGAGGCCGGATTTAAAGAGTTCACCTTCAAGGACATTGTTATAGTCGCGTTGCGAATAAAGCCGCAAAAGCACATTCCCCTCCTTGGTTAGTTTGTATTCAGCCGATAGATTGTTCAGCAACCCATTCGCTGCGTTTACATCGGGATTATCCGTGAGGGTGGAACCTAAGGTAATGCGCAGTTTGTCTTTGAAGAAAGACTTACTGATAGAAATATTCATATCATTGGTAGTACCGGAGGCGTGTGTGCTCTTTCCGCTACTAACATCAATGTCAATGAACGTACCCAGTTTGGAGTTCGCCATAGCGGCATTGATACGGCTGTTGATGATGGAAGAGAGTGCATATCCATCGCGTTGCGCCGCTACGTTACTTTCTCCGACGTACATACCCGTAGCCAGCAGTGTCGCCGCCAAACCTTCTCGCGTTTCTTCATCCACAGAAGCTAGTTCTCTGGTAATAGTCTCATCCTCTGGTGCTTCAAGGAAGAAACCGATACTCTCTATACCTAATGAATCCAATTCTCCATTTACGCGGACACCAGTAGTAAAATCGACACGTCGTGTTTCTTCTCCGCTGGACTCCACATCGGCTTTCACTTTCTGCGAAGCCGAGACATTGAGCCGGGTCTGACCGATAGGACCATTGAAGGCGACATGACTGCCCGAATCGACGTGGAACGGCATTATGGGGTATATTTTAGGAGAGTAGCGTATAAAACCATCATCTACATTGATGCGACCGCCAAGGTTGAGTTCTCCATCCGCTGTGCCGTAACGCACGTTTACTGTTCCGTGAGGCTTCACCTGAGCAAGGTTCTTTTTACTAATGGGATAGGTAATGTCAGTAGTAGGCAATAGCGTCACATCCACATCGGCTATTATACTGTCCAATGGTCCAATTACTCTGCCTCGGATATCCGTAGCTAACTCTCCATAAACGGGAATGGGACCACCTTGCGGCAACTTAACCGGAGCAAAACTATCTGCCCGTAACGTAACGTCAACCATCATACTGTCAAGGTCCAATCCACCAGTGAGAGCGATAAATGTACTATCCGCTCCATAGACTGGCAAACCATTGAGATCCAAATGGTTATGGGACATAATAATGGGCGTTTCACCCAGGCTGACGGCGGCTTCGTAAGGTTTATACTCGGCAGCAACGCCAAGAGGTTGCACTTCGGCAGAAATATCCGTCTGATTAGGCAAACCATCCACCGAAGCAGAAGCGCGAATGGCACCGTGGAGGGCAATGTCCGAAAGCGACACGATACTTTCCACTATTTCCAACGGTATATCGTCCAAATGTACATCCGTCCGCAGCGAATGAGCGTATTCTTTGGAAGGAGACACTTGCATGTCTATGGTACGATTCCCCAAATACGAATCGCCGTAAGTGAGACTATCGAGGGTCAGCCGGCCGTTGCCGTACAAATCGCGACCTGTACGCTCCAAATCCATTCGTAACGTGGCGTCTGTGCCCAGATCATAGAAATTCATCGCTCCGTTTGTCAATCGCGTACGAGCATTAAGGGATGCGCTTGTTTTACCCTCTGTCATGGTTGCTTTAATGGAAGCTTTAGCAGCCGGCAAACGAAGTCCGGTACTGTCTTCCTTGGGTACGATAGTCGGAATAGATGCCTCCATACCCAAATCCGTTTGACGTGAATGTGAAGCTATAGTAAGGTTCAGTTGTTGTATATCCAAGCCCATGCGCTCTATCATTTGCTGCGCAGGGTTTCCATGAGTCAGTTCGACGGCGGCATCTAAAGGAGGTATAAGACGCCGCAGCGTGTCGAGCATCGTCAAGTCGCTAAGGGAGGTAAGAGGTTGTATGACAGAAGAATCACCGACTGCACTCAAGAAAGGTTGCAGTTTGTCTATCAGCCTCAAGACATGCATCGGGCTATGCGCAACCATGTTCAACCCCTCCGTATTCAGATTCATGGAAGTAGCGCTGTCTGTGGCGAAATCAAGGTTAAGACGGTTGATAGCCCAATCTTCTCCTGCAAAATGTGCGCGTATGTCACGCATCTGCGTATGATAATCCACAGACATACGTTCGGGCTTCATAAAATCAGATACGCGGAACTGATGCTCCGTTTGTGCTTTTATCTGCAATGCGCTATCGGTCATAATGACCGGCAGATGAATCGCACCGTTTACTGTTTTGTTTGCCAATGTAGCATCAAGTGTTATTCCAGAAACGGTGATATTATCATATACGGCATCGTTCAAGCGCATATGGACTTTGCTCCTCATTGCCTTTGAGGATGGGTCTATGCCTTTGCCCTCAGCCGCTATCTCGCCTGCTAATAGTACGCGTTTGCTATCTTTGAAGAACGAAGACAGGTTTACGCGATCTATATTTACTCGCATGTCATAGGACTCGTCGTCTATGTCGTAATAACCGTAGAGCCGGGCTTGGCTGCCTTGATATTCCACATCTCCAGCCACATCTACACGCATACTCTCCAAATCCATATCCGTTGCGTAAAGATTGGCATTTGCGCCCATCTCCCGAGAACGGACATGCAACCCGTGGCTGGTGATATAGTTGCGCCCCAAGTCAACGCGGGCGTCGCCATAAATAGTGTCCGCAGGTATACTGAGTTCTCCAAGCGAGAATGTCAGTCCTCCTATATCTATGCGACGTGCATCGTACAGATTACCACCCACATCCGCCAGCACATTCGTTTCCAAATAAGCTGTTTGGACTCCTAATCCCATAGGAGTGAGCCTGAAACGGACATTACGCATCTCTCCGTCCGGTACCTCGAAAGCCATCAAGGTAGGAGTGGTATCGCGCGCAGTAGTATCCGGAGGCGTTTCGCGCAGGTCGATTGCTATGTCGGCATCATGAAGACGAAGACCGTGAAGAGGGTACCTGCCTTGGGCTATTAACAACTGAGGACTGGACAGTTCCAGTTTGCGTAAAATAACATCTATCCCCACCGATTCTATCAGACTGTCGGAATGGAAGGTGGTGGAGCCTAATCGCAGTTCATCTACTATAATAGGAGGAATTTTAGACTCCTTGAATGTAGAATCCTGCGTTTTGAGAGTAGCACGCAGGCGCAACGCATGCGCGTACAATAAAGTATCCTGCGCGCGATGACCAACGAAGAGGCTGTCTATCTCTATCTGCAAAGGAAGATCCATTTTCCCTTTAAAGGCACGGTATAGATCCATCGGAGACTGATGAATCGGAGACAGATAGATACGGCCGAGGTCGATGTCGTAACCCGTTTGATCTTGTGCTATAGCGATGCCTTTCTCCAATGCTTTTGTGCGCAACGAAGGTATATAAAGCACGCATACTACTGCAATCAGTAGTAGCAACACAATACCCGCTAATACGCCTGACAACGTGAGCGGAATTTTCCATATCAGACTTCGCTTACTCACTTTGGTGCCGCACATGGCTTATCTGCCTCATGAGCGGTTAACAGAGCAGACTCGCGCTTCCACATCGCGAGCCTGCTGTATAATTTACTTGTTTACCCGGAAGGTGATTTCTTCGTTGACTCCGCGATGAATTACCACAGCTGTATCCACCCAGTTATTCGTACCGCGGTCATACGCGTTAAAGCTATATTTCAGTTTGGACACCGACAGAGGTATGCTCAGAACCACATTTCCGTCTGCATTTGTTTCGGCATACGCCCAACCGTCAGGTATATCTGTGACAAGAGATTCCGGCGACGGAAGAGTAAAATCAAGGACAATGGACACATAGTCGGCATACAGAATCGGGCATTTATCAACCGGATTGCCCGAATAGTCTTCAACGTGAATAGACACTTTCGATGTTTCGGTCTTACAGCCTGTGAACGTCACGGTCAGCACAGCGACCAGAACTAAAGCTAATTTTTTCATACGATTTGATTTTGAGACCTTGCTAAGTAATCAACTTAGCGCATATTTGATTCTCTTTGCAGGTCGATTAGTGATTGATTGTTATATTGTAGGATGCTTTGCGCTAACTTTGCTACTACGAACAAAAAGCCCTACTTATTGTCTTTTGTCGGTTGTTCTGCGGGTTGTTGGTCTTTCTCGCTCATATTAAGAATGAAGAGATTAACGATACGCTTGGTGATTATCGTTTTATTCACAACATGAAGCACCTTGTCTGACTTGCCCGGTGTCTCGCTACCGTTCGCCGTTAGCGCCTCTTGTTCTGCCAACTCCACCTCTTGCTCTCGTTTGTCTATTTTACTGCGTAAACGGGGCGAGGCGTGGCTGTAAAGGAAATTATAGCACGGAACGGCTGTCTTCATGATATAAGGAGTAAGGAATGTGGTCAGCACACTGGCTGCCACGATAATCGGATAAATTGCCGGATCGATAACATGGAGTTGGTTGCCTAAAGTAGCAATAATGAAGGAGAACTCTCCTATTTGCACGAAAGAGAATCCGGTCTGCATAGAATCCTTCATCGTCTCTCCTCCCCACCAGCAACCTAAGGTTCCGAACAGGATCATTCCCACAATGACCACCACGGCAACAATCAGAATAGAAGGCCAATAGGTCACTAAAGACGTTGGGTCTATCATCATACCCACGGATACAAAGAAAATAGAGGCGAACACATTCTTCAGCGGCGCCATCAGTTGCTCAATACGATGCGACTCCAGCGTCTCTGCCAAAACCATACCCATAACAAAAGCGCCAAGCGCACTACTGAATCCCGCTTCTTCCGCCGTCAGGACCATACCCATACACAAGCCCAGCGAAATAATAATCAGCGTTTCGTCATTCAAGTATGGACGTGCCTTGCGGATGATGGTAGGGATAACCAAGATACCAATAATGAACCATACAATCAGCGTTGCAGCTAACACACCTACGGTCTTCAACATCACCACGGCATCGAAACTCTTGTTGATAGCGATATTGGAAAGCAATACCATCAGCACGACTGCGATGATGTCTTCGAGAATAAGGATACTTGTTGCGCCTTTCACGAAACGTGCTTTGCTCAACCCTGCTTCGTCCACCGCTTTCATCACGATTGTCGTACTGGACATACATAGCATCGCCGCCAAGAACAGGGAGTTCATATTGTCCAGGCCGGAAAGACGTCCTATTCCATAACCCAAGACAAGCATACCAACCACAATGGTTGCAACGCCCACGAAGGCGGTTTTACCGCTCTCGAACAGATTTTTCAGCCTAAACTCGAGACCGATGCAGAAGAGGACAAAGAGCACACCTATCTCACCCCAATCTTTCACGTGTTCAGGATTAACAAGGTTCTCTCCGAACAAGTTCGGTCCCACCAATATTCCCGCCACAATATAACCTAACACAACCGGCTGCTTGAGCAATTTGAACAATAAGCTCACCACACCGGCAGTAATCATTAAAACGTATAAATCTTGTACCATAATTGTAACTATTAGATTTTGGGGGCAAAATTACAAAAAAAAATCCAATTATGCAAAAAAATCTCCAATTATGCATGAAAAATCTCCAATTATGCATGAAAAATCTCTAATTATGCAAGAAAAATTATAAAAAGTGCCCCGAAAGGCGCTTTTTCTACTCTTCGTGGCAGAGAAAAGTCCTAACGAAGTTGCCAAACCGGCAAACACGTTTTTCTATATTAGATTCAAAATTAGAACGAGAGTTCATACTGACAACCGTTAGAGATAAGTTGATGATAACTTAGACATAAGTTAGTTATTCCCCTACCTTTCACCTGCTTTTTACCTGCTTTTTACCTGCTTTTTATTTTCCATAACCAAGGGCAAAAGTATCCTTGCCTTATATCGAACGTTAAATATGTGCAAAGAGACAAGAAGTAATGAATTTAGCGGTAGATAAAATAGCCGGCTACTCCGGAGAGAACAATAAGTAGAATAGGGTGACTCAGTATTTTAACTATTTTGCCATTCAGCCATTGGGGCAATATTGTGAAAAAGGCGACAGAAGCAAATATACACCAGCTGGCGGTGTCGATGAAGTTCGTCGGTTGTATGAGCATAAGCGCCGCTGAAGCAATCAGTCCGATCACAGTGAAACGTAACATACGTAATGGCTGCTCATAATAGGGATTACCCTTGAAACGCGCTGTAAGCCAAAAATAGAGTTTGCATATTGTCAACATGATGATCAGGCTCGGCAGGACAATAGCCAAAGTAGTAAGGACACTCCCTAAGACAGATCCGGTAGCCGTATAGCCGACATAGGTCGCACAATTGATACCAATAGGTCCCGGAGTAACTTGACTAACCGCCACTATATCCACAAACTCCTGCTGACTCATCCAGCCGTAATGCTCCACCTCCATCTGAATAAGCGACAGAATGGCAAGCCCGCCTCCGAAACCAAAGAGACCTATCTTGAAAAACGATATGAAGAGCTGGAGGTATAGCATAACATCATTACCATTTATTTTTTGTGGGCGCCGTTGATAGCAACAACACCGATTGTGAGGGCAATCGTAGCGAGTATAACCCAAACGGGGTTGACATGCAGCAGCCATATGAGAAGGGCTACAGCAACAGGCACCAGCGCAGTAAGCCAAGTGATTTTAGCAGCCTTCGCCATTTTGAATAGCGGCGCGGCGATAAGAGCCACCACCGCCGGCCGAATCCCTTTGAAGGCGGCTTCCACGGAGGGAAGATTTTTCCACTCGGTAAAGACCATTGCAATAACCAATATAATAAGAAAAGAGGGCAACACAGCGCCTAAAACAGCTCCGCAAACACCTCTCCATCCGCCCACACGCCATCCTATAAAAATGGCAGAATTGACGGCAATAAGCCCCGGAGCAGCTTGCGCCAAGGCAATCATATTCAGAAACTCCTCCTCATCAATCCACGCTTTCCGTTCAACCACTTCACGCTGGATAAGAGGCAACATGGCATAGCCTCCACCAAGAGTGAAGGTGCCTATTTTGAGATATGTCCAAAACAGTTGGAAGAACATGACTTATCGACCGCCACGATCGATTACTTGTCATTGAGCTGCTGCTTGACAAACTTGGCAAGCATGTTGATGGCGGCATTGTTGTGTCCGCCTTGAGGAACTATGACATCTGCAAAACGCTTACACGGCTCTATGAACTGCTCGTGCATAGGTTTGAGAACGCGCTGGTAGCGCTCTATCACCTGCTCCGCCGTACGGCCACGCTCCATGACGTCCCTTTTCATAACGCGTATAAGACGATCATCTGCATCGGCATCCACGAAAATCTTGAGGTCCATCTGTTTGCGCATCATCGGCTCCCGAAGTGCCATAATGCCCTCAACGACAATAACTTCACGAGGCTCAATATGGACTGTCTCCTCCGAACGGGTACAAGTGATATACGAATAAATCGGCTGCTCTATCGACTTCCCTTCTTTGAGCAAAGCGATATGTTTGCTCAACAAGTCCCAGTCAAAAGCGTCTGGATGATCGAAATTGATATTCTGCCGTTCCTCTACCGGAACATTGCTGCTGTCCTTGTAATAGGAATCCTGAGGAATAACCACTACTTCGCCTTTAGGAAGACGCTCTATCAGTTTCTTTACTACCGTTGTTTTACCCGAGCCGGTGCCGCCCGCAATGCCGATAATAAACATAAGACCATTTACCATTTAGTCATTTACCATGTACCATTTATTGGTCATTTATTGGACCATTTTATTCGGGGTGCAAAGTTACTGCTTTTTTTTGACATGTGCAAGAAAAAACGGTAAAAAGTGTTCAGGAAAGCACTTTTTACGTTAAATTGTTAAATTGTTAAACTCCACCACTAATGTGTCCTATAAAAAAGAAAACAAAGATAAAATATCATCTCAGATCAAAAAAGCTTTTTATGCAGCGTGAGGACTGCGTCGGCGAGTAACCATGTGAGGAATAGATTCATGCACAAAATGCCTAATGCACCAGGAACGGTTGTTGGCGTCCATTTGTCCAAAACCGCCAGAATAACAGCGTGTTGCACGAGGAAGACGGGATAGGACAACTTGCCGAGATACTGCATGACCGTGCGTATTTTATCCAGACGCTCGATGTATGCCCCGAGTTGCGTGACGAACACAAAACAAGCCAAGCCGCTGATGGTCGGATAAATCAGTTGCCCTAACGGGGCATAAGTCTTGAACGGCATGGGCACGAAAATCATGATTGCCGTCAAAGCAGCGGATATTGCCCATGCGGTTTTGGAGGTGAAGACGGCAGGGAACTGCGCCAAGAGCATACCTGCGTAGAAAATCGTGGTGCATACCCAAATATTGTGCCAGGGTTCCACATCAAACCACGACCAGTACGGTACAACGAAGCATCCTGCCAGCAAAATCGCCGCCGTGGTATAAGGGATTCGTTGCAATAGTTGGCGCAGCAAAGGGAACAAGAGGTAACACGCCAACAGCGCGCCGATGAACCACTCTCCGACACAGGAGAAATTAGGTTGCAGATAATAGAAATACGAGTCTATTCCAAGCAATGTGAGCGGAATGGTACGCGGGTTGATTGCCGCCCACCAGTGCCCGTACAGCACCAATTTGAGAGCAAAGACGATGCCGTACGCGACGAAGAAAAGCGGAAAAATACCGCGCCATCTCTTTTTGTAGAACGCCCACCATATAGAGAGTGTGTTGGAACGCGCGACACAGGCACCCGAAGCCGCAAAGAACAACGCCACCCATAACTGCCCATACGGACAATTGGCGGTTTCGTACAGCCATCGGTGCAAAGGTTCGCAATAACACGAGAAATGAAACACCACGATACCCAACGCACCCATGATGCGTGTAAAATCCACTCCGTCAATATGTCCTTTCTGTAACTCCCGCATGTTTTTTTGAGCATTTAACGCCGCAAAATTACAAAAAATATTCGAAGTACGCAAATATTTTCATGAATAATGCATAATTATTCCTTAAAATTTGCACATATGCATTTTTTTTTGTAATTTTGCAGCGCTTTTTATGCACGCATACCCAAACACGCATATTTACACATAAAATAATGAAAGAGATATCAACAAAAAAACTGCTGGACACCATTATTGAGGGTGTCCGAAACCGTAAAGGTCAACGCATCGTGACCATTGACTTGCGCAAAATCAAAGAAGCACCGGTAGAGATGATGCTTATCTGCGAAGGACAAAGCAATACCCAAGTAGCAGCCATTGCCAACGAGGTGGACGATTTTGTCCGTAGCACAACCCATGTACACCCATTAAGTATCGCAGGAGAGGAGAACGCCGAATGGATAGCTATGGACTACGGCACTATCTTCGTACACATTATGCAACGAGAGCCAAGAGCTTTCTACGACATTGAGCACCTCTGGGCGGATGGAAAGATTACGGAACTGCCGGATATTTTGTAATTCCTTTATACATCGTATATCATTTTATGGCGAACAATAATAGACAACGACCTCAGCCCCAAATGCCACAAGGGCAACCGGGCAAACCACGAAGATGGATCAGTATCATCTTCTATACCCTCGCATTTACGATTTTGGGATTCTATTTCTTCGGGAACAAAGACGGTAACGGAGCGAGCAAGGATTTGAGCTATACCAAACTAACCGCCTATATCGAAGCCGGTGCCATCGAAAAAATAGAAGTAACGGACGATTTGCAGGCGAAAGCGATTGTACGTCCGCTGTCCTACACGTTGGTTTTCGGCACACAAGGTGAAGGTGAACAGGCAAGAGGAGTACTCAAAACACAAGTGCCATCCGTTGAAGAGTTTTCCAAATATATCGACAACGTGAACGCTGCGCGCAAAGAGAGACATGAAGCGGTTATTGATGTCAAATATACAAAATCACACGACTATTGGTATCTCATATTAGTGAATATCCTCCCGTTCGTACTGATAGTTCTGTTCTTCGTATTTCTCAGTCGCGGCATCGGCGGAGCTACAGGGGGTATTTTCGGAGTAGGCAAAGCACAGGCACAACTGTTTGACAAAGACAAGAAAGACAAAGTAACCTTTCAGGACGTTGCCGGTCTCTATGGTGCCAAACAGGAAGTGCAAGAAATAGTGGAGTTCCTTAAAAACCCGAAGAAATACACTGAAATTGGAGCCAAGATACCCAAAGGCGCATTGCTTGTTGGCCCTCCGGGCACAGGTAAAACGCTGTTAGCCAAAGCTGTAGCCGGCGAAGCGGATGTCCCATTCTTCTCTATGAGCGGATCTGATTTTGTAGAGATGTTCGTCGGAGTAGGAGCCAGCCGGGTACGTGATCTCTTCCGACAAGCCAAAGAAAAAGCACCGGCCATCATTTTCATTGACGAGATTGACGCTATCGGTCGAAGCCGAAGCAAAGGTGTCATGACCGGCGGTAATGATGAACGGGAAAGTACCCTGAACCAATTACTGACAGAAATGGACGGATTCGGTAGCAATTCGGGAGTGATTATCCTTGCCGCTACCAACCGCGCGGATGTTTTGGATGCTGCATTACTACGTGCCGGACGTTTTGACCGACAGATACATGTAGAACTGCCGGACTTGCAGGAGCGCAAAGAGGTATTCCAGGTACACCTTCGTCCCATCAAACTGGACGAGTCTGTCGATGTTGATTTCTTGAGCAAGCAAACCCCGGGCTTCTCCGGTGCAGATATAGCAAACGTATGCAACGAAGCAGCACTGATAGCAGCACGTGGAGGACGAAAAAAAGTGAGCAAGCAGGACTTTATGGACGCCGTAGATCGAATTGTGGGAGGTTTAGAGCGAAAGAACAAAATCATGACCGATGACGAAAAACGCTCTATTGCATACCACGAAGCCGGACACGCCACCGTCAGTTGGTTACTCCGTTGGGCTAATCCGCTTGTCAAAGTAACCATCGTTCCACGAGGAATGGCCCTCGGAGCGGCATGGTATCTGCCCGAAGAACGACAACTGACCAACGAAGACCATATATTGGACGAACTGTGTTCACTATTAGGCGGCAGGGCTGCAGAGCAACTTTTCCTGCAACAAACATCTACCGGAGCGTTGAACGATCTGGAGCGCGCCACCAAACAGGCATATGCTATGGTGGCGTACTACGGCATGAGTGACAAACTGAAAGATGTCAGTTTCTATGACTCTACCGGGCGCTACGAATACGGCTTCACCAAACCGTATTCCGACAAAACAGCCGAACTTATAGACCAGGAAACGAAGCGTATCATTGCCGACCAGATGGCACGAGCCAAACAAATTCTCACAGAGCACGAAGAAGGACACCATCAGATTGCGCAATTACTCATCGAACGTGAGGTCATCACAAGCGAAGATGTTAAAAACATCTTAGGTCCACGCCCCTGGAAAAGCAGAGGCGACGAGTTGCTTGAAGTCAATGCGGCACTCGCAGAAGCAGAGAAACCAAAGAAACGAACCCGCAGAAGAAAAACAGAGACAACTGAAAAAACTCAAACAACAAATGAAAATGAAAAAACTACTACTTAACTCCTTGCTGCTATGCGCAGCGATGATGATTTCGGCACAAGATGCGCCGGAAAAACTGCCGATGGATCCGGATATCCGATACGGCAAATTAGACAACGGACTGACGTATTATATCCGTCATAACGAGCAACCTAAGCAACGCGCGGACTTCCATATCGCACAATGCGTGGGAGCAATCTTGGAGGAAGACCACCAAAACGGTCTTGCCCATTTCCTCGAGCATATGGCCTTCAACGGAACACAACATTTCCCAGGAAAAGGCATTATCCAGTATTTCGAGACACAAGGCGTCAGTTTCGGAAGCAATATCAATGCTTACACCTCATTGGATGAAACGGTATATAATTTGTCTGACGTCCCCACTACACGGGAAGGCCTCGTGGATTCAGCCCTGCTAGTATTGCATGACTGGAGTTGCGGTTTGCTGCTATTGGATGAAGAAATAGATGCCGAACGAGGTGTCATACTGGAAGAATGGCGTACCCGACGTACAGCCGGACGACGTATTTGGAAACAAATGATGGCGAAAATGTACCCCGGCACACAATATGCCAAGCGCGACGTAATCGGTGACACAGCTGTCATCAACAACTTCGCATACCAGGCTTTGCGCGACTATTACCACAAATGGTATGGTCCCGACAATCAGGCAATCATCGTGGTTGGAGATATCAATGTAGATACAATCGAAGCAAAGATTAAAGCGCTATGGGCGGATGTTCCACGACGCGCTAATTTCGGAGAACGTCCTGTTTATACCATCAACCATAACGACAAACCGCTTGTGGCGATTGTGACCGACCCGGAAGCACAAGGATGCACCATCGAACTGGAATATAAGTTTGACCAGCTGCCCGAAATCGTATCCAATACGGCTATGGAATATACACTTGATCTCGCTCGCGAACTAGTGTGCGACATGCTCAACAACCGTTTCACAGAATTGTCTCTGAATCCTCAGGCATCGTTCACAGACGGAGGTTGCAGTTACGGTCATGCCGTAAAGAAAATGGATGCTTTCAATGCCTATTTTACACCGAAAGAAGGCCGCGAAACCGAGGCATACAACGACTTGCTCTTCCAATTGGAGAAGATGCACCGCTACGGTTTCACACAAGCCGAACTGGACCGCGTAAAGAGCGAGAAAATGAACGATATGGAGAAAGCATATAATGAGCGTAATACACGCCAGAATTACTCTATCGCCCGTGAGTGTAACCGCCATTTCGAAGACGGTGGTTATATGCCCGGTAGAGAATGGGAGTACCAATTCATACAAGCCACATTGCCCCTTGTTTCTTTGGATGCTGTGAACGAGGTAGCGAAAGCGCTTATCCACCCTAATCCGACGGTCGCTATTTCAGCTCCCGAAAAGGAAGGTGTGAATATTCCATCGGAGGAGACTATCATCGCTGCTCTTGTCGGACAAAGCGAACTGGCTATTGAAGCACCTAAAGAAGAGGTATTCGATTCTGAATTGGTAAAAAAAGCCCCGCATAAAGGCAAAATTAAAAGCAAGAAATATAATAATGAAGTTCATTCAACCGAATGGGTGCTTGCCAATGGAGTCAAAGTTATATTCCATCAGACAGACTTCAAAGCGGACGAAATACAACTGCGTGCCTTCTCAAAAGGCGGCTTGTCGCAGGTAAAGACAGAAGACCTCCCGGCAGCACAACTGGCTGCTTATATCATAACCATGTCCGGTATTGGAAGGTTCAACTATACGCAACTGGAAAAAGCATTGGCTGGCAAAACTGTCTCCGTACAGCCAGAAATAAACGAGAACACAGAGCAAATACGTGCTTCTTCCTCCATCAAAGACTTGGAAACGATGCTCCAACTGACCTATTTATACTTCACTTCGCCGCGTCGGGACGAGCAAGCTTATGAGACCTTCATATCCATGATGAAGAACCAGTTGGCTAATCGTGATAAAAATCCAAAAGTAACCTTCTCGGATTCGATTCAGATGATGAGCACAAACCACTCGCCACGTACCATCTTGGTGAACAACGACATGCTCAATCGTGTAAGTCTGGACAAAGCGATTGAAGTTTATAAAGCACGTTTTGCCAATCCGGCAGACTTTACCTTTGTGTTTGTAGGGAACATCAACCCCGAAGATACGAATGTACAGAATTTGGTATGCATGTGGTTGGGAGGATTGAAGACTAAAAAATGCAAACATGAGGAGATTATCGACCATCACATAAAGGTAGCACCGGGAAAACAGAAAAACTATTTCAGCCGCCAGATGGAAACCACTACAGCTTCCAACAGAATTCAATACACCTCGTATGATATGCCATACAATATGGCAAATGACTTGAATATGGAAATTATCGGTCGAATACTTTCTACACGTTATTTGGAATCCATACGCGAGCGCGAAGGAGGATCATACGGAGTGGGAACTTATGGCTACATGACCATTCTTCCGACACCTCGTGCCGGTCTGATTATGCAGTTTGACACCGATCCAGCAAAACAAACAAGACTGATGGAGATTATCCACGAGGAAGTGCAGACTATCGTTGAAAATGGACCGCTTGCAAGCGACTTGCAAAAAGAAAAAGAAGCAATGCTTAAAGAGCATCAGGAGGACTTGGAGAAGAACTCCTATTGGCATCAGGCTTTGTACATGTATTATATGTATGGAATCAACGAAATACGCGATTACAAGGCAGCCGTAGAAGCCATAAGCGCTGAAACTGTGCAACAAACACTCAAGAAACTGGTTGCATCCGGAAATGTATTGGAAATAGTCATGTTCCCGGAGAATTAAAATGGAGATAGTAGTTGTAAATGATGATGGTTGGGGCACAGCGGGGATTCGCTTGCTTGCCAAAGAAATGACCAAATTAGGGCATGTAACGGTGATAGCACCTGATGGGCCTCGTAGCGGCTATGGTGCATGCATCAGCGTTACCACACCTATTCTTCTGCGCCGCATTGAGGAGCACGACCTGAACGGTGCTGAAGTGTACGTCACAAACGGAACTCCCGCGGATTGTGTAAAGATAGCCCGCGAGGAGCTCCTTGTAGATAAAACCATTGACCTATTAGTGTCCGGCATCAATCACGGCAACAACGCAGCTATCAACACCATGTACTCCGGCACTATCGGTGCATGTCTAGTGGCAGCAGAAAAAGGAATTCCCGCTATCGGATGGTCTATCAACAGCCATCAGATGGACGTGGACCTGCATTGGTTACAGCCGTTTTTAGCAGATGTGACACAACACCTGCTCGAAGAAGGAATAGCTCCAAAAACATGTTTTAACATCAACGCTCCAATAGGAGAAATAGAAGGTATCCGTTGGACGCGTCAATGCAGAGGACATTGGGCAAAGGAACTGGCTCCGATAGAGGAAAAATTGCCAGATGGCGTAATCAAAGGATGGAAATTGGCAGGGCAGTTTGTTAATGAAGAACCAAAAGCCACAGACACAGATATTTGGGCAATAGAGCACCAACGATTAGCCATCACGCCACTTACTATTGACTGGACTAACTATGGATCGCTTTGATCGTTATTGGATAGGTATTCTGGTGGGATTGATACTACCTGCCGCTTTTGGAATCACGTATATCGAAGTGATGAACCTTTGGTTCGCGCTCAAAACGCTGCAGTTTCATGCGGGAGGTGTACTAAGCAAATTACTGTTAGTCAGCGTTTTTCCAGACTTGGCGCTTATATTTGTCTTCTATACCACAGACACGTGGCGGTTGGCAAAAGGAGTACTGATAGGCGCGTTGCCGTATATATTGGCTTCGCTTATGGTCTCCTTGTAATGATGGCAGCAGCAATTGACGAGGCTGATTTAGATCCAAGGAGAGAAGAGAGATGGTCGTACGAAGCGAGCATCTCTTTTTTATATGCCTCGTCATGTAATAGGCGTTCCAGTTCCGTAGAAACTTTATCCACCGTAAAGTCATTGGCAACGCATTCTTTAATGACCTCTTTGCCTGAAATAATATTGACTGGAGTGAAATACGGTATAGTAAAAAGAAGAGGTTGCATCCATCGGCGGACAAAACCCAATGTCCATGAACAAGCAATGTGATAAACCGCCACTTGCGGGCAACCGAGCAGTGCCGTTTCTAACGTTGCTGTTCCAGAATTGACCACCGCAACAGATGCCTTCCTAACCATCATGTGAGTGTCATGCACGAGCGTCTCACCCACGCGTAAATAAGGAGTATAGAGTGAATCATCTATCCCGGGAGCGGCACAAATAGTAATAGAATAGTCCGGAAAGCGCCGAGCTGCTTCCAGCATACGCGGCAGACAATGCGTTATCTCGGAAGGTCGGGAACCGGGAAGAAGAACAATAGTAGGATTGGTGGGAGTGACTGCAGTTTT
Source organism: uncultured Bacteroidales bacterium (assembly GCA_900319995.1). Taxonomy (GTDB): domain Bacteria; phylum Bacteroidota; class Bacteroidia; order Bacteroidales; family Paludibacteraceae; genus Colicola. The sequence continues at coordinate 5,021 of ONQO01000010.1, read as the reverse complement.
GAAATCCGTCCGGGCAGTCTCTTCCACTACAGGATTCCCCACATATTCACAATGATAACCGTACTCCGCATAAAAAGTCGGTTCAAAAGGAAAGATTCCTAGCACTTTATCACACAAACGGGCTATCGTATGTATCCTTCTGCGTTTCCATGCCCATACTTTAGGTGGGATATAATACACTATCTTTGTCTGCGGCAAATGCTTGCGTACGAACTGCGCCATGCGCAGATTAAACGACGGGTAATCAATCAGGACAAGCACATCCGGCTGCTCTTTGAGTAACGCCTCTTGCGCTATGCGGAAATTATCCCGGACCTCTTGCCAATGACGCACCACTGCCACAAACCCCATAAAAGCCATATGCTTGATATGTCGGTACAGTCGGCAACCTGCTGCACACATTTTATCCCCGCCAAGTCCGGCAAATATAGCTTCAGGGTCGCGGTTTTTTATTTGCTCCATCAGCGCTGCCGCATGCGTATCCCCGGACGCTTCTCCTGCTATAAGAAAATACGTTGCCACTATGCTTTTATCACATCCATCACTTTCTTCGCTAATGCATCCGCTTTCTCCATCGTTGCAGCTTCCGAATAGACACGGATTATCGGCTCCGTATTGGATTTGCGCAAGTGTACCCAACCGTCAGAGAAATCAATCTTTACACCATCGCGGTCGTTTACGCGTTCATTCTTGTATAACTCTTTGACACGCGCAAGAATGGCATCTACATTAGTGTCCGGTGTCAAGTCGATGCGGTTCTTGCTAATACAATAATTCGGTAATGTACTGCGCAACTCGCTTGTCTTCATATTCATATGCGCCAAATGGCTCAGGAACAATGCTATTCCCACCAATGCGTCGCGTCCGTAATGGCATTTCGGATAGATGACTCCGCCGTTGCCTTCACCACCTATAACCGCATTAGTACGCTTCATCTCCGCCACTACGTTCACTTCCCCCACAGCGCTCGCACTATATGTTCCGCCGTGTGCTATTGTTACATCGCTTAAGGCTCGTGTACTGGACATATTGCTTACCGTATTGCCCGGTGTATGACGTAAAATATAATCCGCCACACTCACAAGCGTATATTCCTCACCGAACATATCGCCGTTCTCGCAAATGATAGCCAAACGGTCCACGTCCGGGTCAACCACAAAACCGACATCCGCCTTGCCACTCTTAAGCAATTCGCTGATTTGCGTCAGATGTTGCGGCAATGGCTCAGGATTGTGCGGAAAATGTCCATTCGGCGTACAGTTCAGTTCGATGATGTCTTGAACTCCTATTGCACGCAGAATTGCAGGAATAGCTATTCCTCCTACCGAGTTCACGCAATCGATGGCAACCGTAAAATTCCTTTTTTTGATGGCATCCGTATCCACTAGTTTGAGTTTCAGTACCTGCTCTATATGGTATGGAAGATAGTCCTTTGACATCATATGCCCCAAATTATCCACCTCGGCGAACGTAAAGTCTTCTGCCTCGGCAATGGATAATACACCCTTTCCTTCTGTGTCATTGAGGAACTCGCCTTTTTCGTTGAGTAATTTCAGAGCATTCCACTGTTTGGGGTTATGGCTGGCTGTTAGAATGATTCCCCCAGAAGCCTTCTCGCCAATTACTGCCAATTCAGTAGTCGGGGTGGTTGCCAAACCGATATTCACCACATCATATCCCATTCCCATAAGGGTGCCACAGACGATTTGCTCCACCATAGCGCCGCTCAATCGGGCATCACGCCCCACTACAATCTTGTTGTTATCCGGCATTGCTGCACGGCGCTGCATAGCATAGGCCGCCGTAAAACGAACAATATCCACAGGGTTAAGACCGTCACCTACACGACCTCCTATCGTGCCACGAATACCTGAAATACTTTTAACTAAACTCATTTTATTGTTTTACTTTGATTTTCAATATGTAAACATACGGTGTCACTGTTGTCTGTTCATTACTGAACCCCAATTTGCTGGGCACTATGATTTGGCATTGCGAATCCGGATATTTCATTAACTGGATAGCTGCATGCCACGCCGTTGATTCGCATTCAGACAGGTTTAAGTAATGAAACTCAAGGGGATATGCCACATCCAATGTAGTCCAGTAACTCAACGTATCTGCATCCTCCGTCAGACCGAACTGTTTGTAGCGGGCTACGATCAAATCATTGGCTATAATCTTCTGATTAACCGTATCATTTTGGGTATGACTGACCGAATCAATACGCACCGAGTCGCCCTGATGGATAAGATGGTAATAGAAATTATCATACCCGCGCACTTTATAATACTCATTCTCCGCCCATACATAACCGTCCACAGGCTCTTTATCCAAAATGACGAGCCCATTGCGGCTGATATAATTGGCAATCAGTTTATCTTCCTTCTTGCGCAGATTCGAATACGTGTTTTGATTGCAGCCGGTTGCAAAGAAAAGCATGCCGAGCAATCCGCAAAAAATACTTTTTTTCATTTATCTGAGTTCTATTTCAATGATTACATTTTCATATGGAGGTACTTCTTTTGTTCCTGTTATACCATACGAGGAATACCATGGTGCCAGTAGCCGTGCTTTGCTGCGGTGGTGCAGCATCCGTATATTCTTGTCAACAGCCATAGGCAACTCATGCTTGCCAATAAGATAGGACTGTTCTGTATCTGCAAGTAACTGCCCCGCTAAGTCAGACACACGCATACGAATAATCCAACTCTCATTGTCATGGGGAGTTACACTCTTTTCGTCTCCGCCATCAATGATTGTCATCCACGTACCTGCCTCACATAACATATACTGTAACGCCTCTTTTTGCACAGCAATCCTCACTTGTTCGTCAGCACTCTTGGTTAGTTGCTGATTCAACTCAAGCAAGCCTGTTTGGACTGTATCCGGCTTTGGGGCTTCTCTTTTACGCTGACTCGGTATCTGAGGCGTTTGTCTGCCGCAACCTGCGGCTGACATCATCAGGCATCCTATCAGGAAGAGCAGAATATTTCTCATTTTTGTACCTTCTCCATTGACGTACGGCGATATTCGGTGGGGGTCACACCATATGTATTTTTGAAGCACTTGGCGAAATATCGCGAATCATTCATTCCCACCATATATGTCACCTCAGTAATATTGTATTTGTGCTCTTCCAGCAACTGCGCAGCACGTTTGATACGCATCTCGCGGATGAACTCCACAGGGCTGAGTCCCGTCATACTCTTCAACTTGTTAAAGAACACCGTTCTACCCATTCCCATCTCATCAACCAATTCGTCAACCGTCAGCGTATTGTTATCCATCTGCTTGTCCATCACATCAAGCAGTTTTGCTAAAAATGCATCTCCGGGTATCGGTTCGTCCACTTTTTGCGGTTCCAAACGCATCAAGCGCTGCCGGTAACTCTGCTCCAGTTGTTCGCGTTGTATAAGAATATTATGGACGCGGGCACGCAGGTATTCTGGTTCAAACGGCTTGGTTACATAGTCATCTGCACCGTATTCCAATGCTTGCAAGCGGCTCTCTATAGCAGTCTTAGCGGTTAATAGAATAACCGGAATAAAATCCAGATTTGGATCGCTCTTTATGAACTGCGTCAACTCCAGACCGTCCACCTTCGGCATCATCAGATCCGTAACCACCAGATTGACTGGCTGCGTACGGATAATCTGTTTCGCCTCTTCTCCGTCGGCCGCAGCCAAAACATGATAATCCTTACTGAGAATAGTGGACAGGAAGTGGCGCATATCCTGACTATCATCCACCACTAATACTGTGTATATATTCTCCTGCTCTTGCTCTAATTGCTCCATCTTGTCCTCAAAAGTCGGCGCGTTGAACATATTCTTCGCCGGTATCTGTTCGTCTATAAAATCCACATCGGAACCGAAATGCTCCTTCCCTGTATGAAGCAGAACCGTGAACGTTGTGCCTTTACCCACTTCGCTTTCCACTTCAATGTAACCTCGGTGCAAATCCACCAATTCTTTCGTCAGGTTCATTCCGATACCTGTGCCTGAAGCACTCATACTGTTCAACTCGTTGTTACTGGAGAAACGCTCGAATAGTATGTTCCTTTTTTCAGTTTGGCAGCAAATTTATCATTTCCGATAACTGTTGTGACCTTGATCGAAGTGCCCGGAGAGAAGGTGCTGATCCTCGGTGATTCCACCGGCGGGGCTTTCCCGGAATGGACGGTGGATCCGATTTCGGCCGGAAAACTGGCGGAGACTGTCGGAAAAATCAGACCGGAGATCTGCCTGCCCGGGCACTGGACACCGCTTTCTCCGGAGATTATTATTCAGGATTTGCTGGAAGGAAACGGGTGAGGTATATGCATTTTTGGAATATGGTATTATTGAAGATAATAACTGCCTCAGGGGGGATGATCAGCTATGCTTGAAACAGAACGACTTATCCTGCGCCGTTGGAAAGACAGCGATGCGGAAAACCTGTATCAATATGCCAAGGATCCGGATGTCGGCCCGATTGCCGGCTGGCCTCCTCATCAGAATACCGGTGAAAGCCGGGATGTAATAAAGAATGTCCTCTCCGGTAAAGAAGCTTATGCTATCTGTCTGAAAAGCGACAGGGTGATAAAGACATGCTGAAGCAAATTGTTAGGAGCGGAACAAGCATAGGTGCAAATGTCTCGGAAGGGCAATTTGCCCAGACGAAGCCCGATTTTCTGACGAAGATGACCATTGCTTTGAAAGAAGCAAATGAAACACGCTATTGGTTGAAACGACTACACTCTTATGGCTCTCTTAATGACAAGGAGTTTGCTTCAATTATAGATGACAATGAAGAAATAATAAGTATATTAACATCGATAACAAGAACAACAAAAGAGAATTTACGAAATGATGGAGATAAGAAGTAGAAAGAAGTCATGCTTGTGCTTTGTGTATCCAAAATGCGCCATAGGGCATTACTGCATTTCTTCATTTACATTTCTCATTCTTCATTTCTCATTTCTCATTTAAAAGAATATGATAACACAAGATCAATTAAAAGACGTATTAGATAGAACC
>ONQO01000068.1 GCA_900319995.1 uncultured Bacteroidales bacterium | reverse complement strand
TCACCTTGGGTTATTCCACTATTTGACCACGGACATCAAAGATATGTCCGTCGTAGAGCAAATAGAGTTGCCCGTTGCGCAGCACCTTGGTACATGGTACATTGTCACTTTGTACCTTGTCGATGGCTGTCGGTGATTGGTTTTCGTCCGCCTGCACATCAAACTCTTTCCATTGGTTGGCACCTTGATACGCTTCGACGGCGTTCTCGGGCACATTGAGCGGGATGGATGGGTCGATACCTCCGAACGCACCTTCTCCGCAGGCCGGCGGTGTGGTGGCGTAACAGGTGATGGACTGGATGTCCGTGCAGCCGTAGAACGCATTATTGCCGATAGTGGTGATACCGCCTTCTATCACAACGTACAGAATATCAGAGTGATACGGATACCACGGAGCGGTCGGGTCGCTTGTCGGGATATACCGTTTGCCCACAGACGCCGGAGCAGGAATGCCCCAACTGTCCATGTCACCTTTACCTTTGATGGTAAGGATGCCGTTGGAGTCGAGTTCCCAGTTAATGCCGTTACCGGCGGTGCCGGAAGCGATGATATGTGTACCGGGACGGGAGGAAAGAGGCCAAATGGTAAAATAGCCCCAGCCTGCGTGATTAGCTTCGTATTCGCTCACCGATTCGGCAGGCACATAGAGAGCCGAAGGGTCACCGCCCTTGAACGAATTCTGCAATTCACCGGGAGGGGTGACGGCTAAACAGACAACATCACTATTCGTTGCAAGACTACCCATGAACGAGTCATGCAATTTTTGAAGACTATAGCCGAAGACAACAATATTTAATCCGGGACATCCATTGAATGAAATATCAATCTCTTTAACCTTATTGGGTATGGAGAGAGTGGCCAGTTGTGGATTGTTGTTAAAGGCGTTTTTAATGGCAGTCAGGGTACTCGGAAGACTGATTGATTCCAGATTTTCGAGGTTCCCGAAGACGTCATAACCTCCACCACCGCCTATATCCGTGATACCCTCAGACAACTCAATCAATCTGACAGACGACGCATATTCTTTCCAAGGAGCATCGGGCGACCCATGAGCAATTCCTCCGGTGCCCTCAATAATCAGTTTTCCCGAGCAGGTGAGTCTCCACTTGAACTTGCCGGTATCTCCGAAGGTACCGGAATCGATGGAGCACATCACACCTTTGATATTGTGGAAATCTTTCCATTCTTTGGCTTTCTTGTAATCCTCCATGTATTCTTGCGGCACACTGAGCGGGATGGATTTGTCCACTCCTGCGAAACAATCCTCTCCGCAGGCAGCAGGAGCGCCAATACAGGAGATAGAGGTCAGGCCGGAACAGTTGTTGAACGCCTTTTCTCCTATTTGGGTCACTCTGTCGGGAATCTCCATCGTGGTCAAGGCGGCACAACCGGAGAAAGCGTATTTGCCTATTGTGGTAACGCGTGCGGGGATTATAAAATCACTCAGTTTGACGCATCCGCTGAAAGCACTGCTGCCGATACGGGTTACGCTGTTGGGGACGGTTACGGAAAGCAGATTCGCGCAATCAGCGAAAGCTTCATCGCCGATGCCCGTTGCACCGTCCTCTATTACAACCGACAGGATGTCCGCACGGAAAGGTATCCAGGAAGACACATTGTCAGCCATGTCTCCTGTGCCGGAGATAGTGAGGACTCCGTCGTTCATCAACTTCCATATGAGGTTGTTACCCTCTGCGCCGCAGATACCTTGACCAATCAAAGGGCTGGCTTGGATGTTCTTGAAATCGCTCCACTCTTCTGCTGCCTGATATGCTTCTATTGCTCCTTTCGGCACATAGACGATGGCGGACTCTTTGTCCACTCCTTCAAAGCACCACGGGAAACAAAAATCAGTAAAATAGCAGAATTCCGAGCAAACCGGTGGTGTAGATGCCTCGCAGATAATCGTTTTCAAACCTGTACAGTTGTAGAAAGCCAGTTGCCCGATTTTGGTAACGCTTTCGGGGATAGTGACGGACGTCAGGTTCGTGCACCCCGAGAAAGCGAGCGTCCCTATACTATCGACGGTAGCAGGGATGATGTATTCGGTACGCTTGTGACCGACAGGATATTGAACCAGTACCGTTTTGTCCTTGCTGAAGAGGACACCGTCTATTGCACAGAATGTCGGATTATCGTCAGCGACTTCAAAGGATGTCAAAGCGGGGCATTGTTGGAAAGAGGCATAGCCGAAATCCGTGACGGTGGATGAGAGAGTGACCGTACTCAGGTTGGTGCATCCGTTATAGGATTCCACCGGTCCCAGCTGTGTAACCCCCTCTTCTATTACCAATGACTTGATAGACGTGTTATAGAAAGTCCACGGAGCAGAGCAGTCCATGGCGCCGGTGCCGCTGATGGTCAGCACGCTGTCGGTCACGTTCCATGTAATATTGTCGCCGCAGGTGCCGTAAGGAACAGGGATGGCAATGACGTTAAAGTTCTTCCATGGTGCGGTGTTCTTGTATGCCTCCTCCGATTCGCTTGGTACGTACAAATTCGTATAGGATGACACGCCATAAAAAGCATCGGTTCCGCAAACAGGCGGCGTGACCGCATTGCAGGTAACCGACTGCAAGCCTTTGCAATTATAGAATGCCCTTTCGCCTATGTTATTCGTATTGGTTTGTATCCCCACTCCGGCAGGAATCGTTACGGAAGTGAGACCGCTGCAACCGTCGAAAGTCCCATCCGCTATATGCTTCATCCCTTCGGGAATGGTGACGGAAGTCAGACTGCTGCAACCGGAGAAAGCATACTTGCCTATTTCAGTGACGGTTGCAGGGATGTCGAATTCAGCCAATTGGGTGCAACTATTGAAAGCATATATTCCAATGCTCTTCACATCACCGTTTATCTTCACCGAAGTCAGATTGCTGCAACTTTGGAACGTATAATTATTGATAGTGGTCACGCCTTGCGGAAGGGTAACAGAACCAAGACTGCTACACTCTTCGAATGCCTTTTCTTCTATGGTTCTAAGCCCGCTGCCGAAGTTTACTGAATTCAGCGCATCGCAGAAACCAAAAGCATCTTTACCAATCGTTTGTACACTATTCGGGATTGTAACCGCTTCTATATCGCAGAATATGAATGCATTACTTCCGATGCTTGTAACGCCTTCTTCTATGGCTACCGAGTCAATGAAATCCAGATAAGAGCCAAAATGTGCTATCCACGGCACTTCATCATTATCTTTCCAATTATCCATTTTTCCTGTGCCGGAGATGGTAAGTACGCCGTTTTCATCCAAGGTCCATGTGAGGTTGTCTCCGCAGGTGCCGGAAACAGGGATTTCAGGAATAGCATTGACTGAAGAGGCGTAGTATGACCAAGGCGCAGTATATTTGTATCCCTCCACCGATTCCGCAGGCACATCGAGCCGGAACTTAGCCGCATTGGAAAAACAAGCTTCACCACATACAGGCGGAATTTGGGCTCTGCAAGTAATTAAGCCCAGCACACCGCAATTACAAAAGGCATAATTTCCAATTTCAAAGAGATTGCTATGAATAGTCAGAGTCTTTATTGCGCTATAAGCGAAAGCATAATCACCGATGCTTATGACACTATTGGGAATGGTGTATACGCCTTTATTAGTCGGATAGACAAGCAGCGCGGTTTGATCCTTATTGAATACTACGCCATCAACCGAACTGAAATCCGGATTATCGGATTCCACATTTATTTCCTTTAAAAGACTATTAGAGGCAAAAGCGCAAATACCGATGTTTGTGACGCTATTGGGAATGGTCACAGATTTCAAACGGCAATTACGGAAAGCATACTCTCCAATGCTTTCGATGCCATTGGGAATGGTTACAGAGGACAGATTTTCACAATATTGAAAAGCATAATCTCCTATGGTTTTGACGCTATTGGGGATTTCAACCGAGGTCAAACTGCTGCACCAAGCGAAAGCACTACCTCCAATGTCGGTGACGCTGTTGCCAATCGTTACCGAGGTTAACGCTTTGCAATTCTGGAAAGTTTCTTTTCCAATGCTGATGACGCCGTCTCCAATCTTCACCGAAGTTAACGCTTCGCAATCAATGAAAGCATAATTTCCAATGCTTGTGACGCTGTTAGGAATGTCAATGCTCGTTAAACTGATGCAGTAATTGAAAGCTTGACTGCCAATGGTTGTGACGCTGCTGCCCAGAGATACGGAGGCTAATGCGTTGCACTCTTTGAAAGCATAATCTCCTATGCCGGTAACGCTATTGGGAATGGTCACAGAGGTCAAAGCTTTGCAACTGGAGAAAGCATTGTTTCCGATGTTGGTGATCCCGTCTTCTATCACTACCGACTCTATGGTAGAACGAACGGCATACCACGGCGTTTCATAAGCTTTAGCCCAATCCGCCATTGCTCCTGTACCACTGATAGTGAGCACTCCATCGGTAAACTCCCATGTCAGATTGTCGCCTTCTGCACCGCAGGTACCACTCTCGGCGAACAAGATTCCTGTCCCTGCCATGAGGGCAAGGAGGAAGGTAAACAGTTTTTTAATACAGTGTTTCATATCTTTCCTATTTTAAATAAATATTATTCCTTAATGATCTGCTGTGTGAGATTTGCTTCTTCGCCGTTCACCACTACCAGATAAACTCCCATGGGCAAAGCGTTGACATTCACTTTCTGACCATTGTTAACTTGGTTCAGTCTCAGCAGCAGTTTACCGGTCATGCTGTAAACACTCACGCAGAAGTTCCCGTCCGCCCCCGTCACCTCAAATGCGTCCCGGACATGTACCGGAGTTACGCGGATGTCGTTGCTGTTCACTTCCGCCACCCGGGTATTGAGTTGGACGGTGTAGTGGAAGATTACCACTTCGCTCGCTCCCTGCCCCTCTACAACCGCCACCACGGTCAGTGTGGTTTCTTCGTTGATGACGACAGGTGTGCCGTCGTACAGGATGCGGGTGCCGGAGTTGTAAGGATTGCTTCCGTCGAGCGTGTAGTAAATCTTAGCGTCCTTCGTGTTGCAGGTCAAGGTGATTGGCGTGCCTTTTTCTACGTCTGTTTCCGAGGGCACGGATGCTTCCGGGGCTTCCACCAAAAGATCAGAGGTCTTCGTCAACACTCTCACCTTAGAGATTGCAGCCAACTCCTCCTCGTCCATGGTAAACGTGACATAATCTGTTCCGGGCAAGTGACCCTGTATGGTTACGGTTGCTTCGCCCGCCTCGTTGAGAACGACCGTAGTCTGTGTAGCGGAGACAATCATTCCTGACTCGCATCTTACGGTAAGGGGCTTTCCGGCAGCCGCAGCGGCAGGTTCGCCTTTCACATGCAGAAGAGCCGTACCGCCATGATACACATTTACTTTTTCTTCCGCCACAAGGTTTTTCACTTCTCTTTCTATAGGCAGTATTACCTCGTAGGGTTCGTCCATCTCGATGCCGGCATAGCTTTGCACCTGTCCGGAGATATGCAGGGTCACTTCGTTTGCGGTAAAGGGCATAGCGGGCACGAAGCGGATTCGCGAGGCATAAGTAGTCGTGTCGTTGGCTGATTCCTCGTCGGTCAGGGAGACTGTACCATCCACGGCGGCTCCGTTCTGCGAGACGGTAATCTGATCCGTATTCAGGTATCCGGGTATCATATAGCTGTCGAATTTCACCGCGACAGCATCTTCGTAGGCGTGCGCTGTTTCCACTTTGGGCAGTCTGTTTCTGGACAAAGGAATGTTCACGTCTAATTGCGGCGGCGGCACGGGCAGCCAGTCGGACTGGTTGTTCTGATAGCCTTCTTTCTGCACGCGCACCTGCCATAATCCCTCAGGCACATCCCACTGGTACATACCGTCCGCCGCGGTTATCTGCGGGTTGACCTGCCCGTAGTTGTCGGCATCCCACATCACATTTTCTTGAGTATAGAGAGTGGCCGTAGCTCCTTCCACACGGTTGGACGGCACTGCCTCATAGATATAACCGGATGGGTCGATATGCGGGGTTGCATGAGGTTTAGGGAATGGATAAGGTGTAGGATTAGGACTCTTTGGACTCTTATGATTATGATCATCGCCGTTAGGCTCATGAATTTCATCACCATCTTCAGGATACATATCGTCAACTTCTTTCGTTACAATAGTCATATTGCCTTCTTCGTCAAACTCTATTACACCTTCCATATAGTAATCCCAAAATCTTTGCCGGGCATATGTTTTATCATTTCTTAATGAATCTATTCTACTCTCGCCTTTTTTATTAATAATCGTTACTTCTACTTTCTTACATTTATCATCTTCACATTCATCCTCGTCTTCATCGAAACAGTTATCTACATCTTCATACATCTCTTTCATAAGCTTATCATAACCGTCCATGATTTCTTTTTCCTCGCGGTCAAGTTGGGCAATAAATTCCGTATAATGACGTCTGAAATCAATGCCTAACCATTGGTCAAAGCTTGTATTACCCAGCACCCCGCTCTTGAGCAGGTCTTTCACGAATCCCAGAGAGGAGGCAGTTAATTTTCCATTGTCTGATTCAATTAGCGCTGCAACTTTTTCTAACTTGGCTATTGCTACCGGTCCCATTTTTTTTGCAGCTCCCTTTGCTATTCCTTTCGCGAGTCCGCCTCCGAGAAGCGTTGTAACGGCATCAACTGTCACCTTTTTGTACATGTCTTCCACATATGCATCGGACACATTTTGCATTTTCCCGAGAAGCTCTCTGTATTGATTAATTAATTTAACCGCTTTCCCTAAATAATACACCTTATCTTCAAGAGAGAACCGTGGTTTTTTTGGTACTAATACACATTCCGATTCCAGCACATAATCAAAGACTTTTATTTTATTGTTTATTTCTTTATCCAATTTTTGTTGCCGTGTTAACATATCATAGGATTCCCCGATGCCAAAGAGGTAATCCGTCAGTCCTAACGCCGTCAATAAACCGGATCCCACTTTTCCTGCCCCTGTAAAAAATGTCTTCGGACTTATTTGTCGCGGTCCGGAAGCCTTTCTGTTTGCTGGAGCCCCCGATTCGTCCAGCTCGGCATAGGAAATGACTGTACGCAGGGCATAATGCTCATCTATATCTAACAGGATTATCTCTGCCTCGTCTTCACCGTTCACAAAGGTATAAGCCATATTGCCTGCGTCACCCATATAGGTAAGCGGTCCGTTTTCGAACGCATATGCCGATGCCTCGTCGTAGTCCATTTCCTTCATCGACAAAGAGAACGATTCTTTCCCCTCTATGGAATATTTCAGGTTCAGCGTCTCGCCGTCGTCCGGAAGCACTTCTATCTCGCCTTTCGTTTGGGCGGCATTGACTGCGGCTTGGGTCATTTTCACTATGGCTTTTTCCTTTTCATCCATCAGTGATGTCTCTTCTTCTTCGCTTAAAGGAGTGTACTTCCCTTCCGAATATGCGTAAGCCGAAACAGGTATTTTGGTATAATGTGTATAGTTGGTAGAGGCATACCAACATTGCTGTTCCTCATCGTATGCCGCCTCCAAAGTGCGCGTAGTTCCGTCGGAAGCCAACACGGCTATTCTCACGGTTTCCACTTCGGACACATCCAAGTCGTCAAAATAGGCAAGGAAGGTAAATTCCGTGGTATAGGGAGTTTTACGATGCCAGACATTATTCCAAGTATGCTCCAATACATAGCCATAATACACATTGGAGGACTTGCCAATATAGTTGAATGTTAGACGTTCCTTCTTTTGGTTTATCATGACAACTTTTTCGGCTATTTTGGAATTATCATTCTGCAAAACAAATATACGTTCAGACTCCACCACTCCGTTTTGAGGAATAATCAAACGTGCTTTGATGGCATGCATGGTGGTTTTTTCATTGGTAGCATATTGAACATGGGTTTCCCATTTTCCAGTCATATCCACTTTGGTTGTACCAATCAATTTGTCATAGTCGTATATCTCCACACTGCGTCCACAGTCAGCCACCGGCGCCGAGCCGCCAACTATCATAGTGGAAGAAGAAACAAACACAGGCGTGTTCATTGTAAAGCCTTTTACTTGTACATATGCCGAGCCTAAAGGCTGCTCTATCTGTACGTCCTTCATTGTAAAACGTAAAAAAGCGGATACATAGAACTCTCCTGTCTCCTTGGGTTTAAGTTCAAAAGAGTATTCACTTCCGTTTTTAACTGCACTTATATATCGCCCGTCTTCAATCCTAAAGCTTGTACCTGCGGTTAATTCTTCCGGCATATCCAACACAAGCTCCATTTTATCGACTACCCCTTCATATTGCTTAGCCAAACCCACACATACACCAAACTTAGCGGGCTTGCCTAAATTTACCATATTATCTTTGGCAATAAAATAATATCTCGTACCCCCCATAAAATTGATTTTCTCCACATCGAACGCCGGCACATTCGGCACATTGACGGACACAATCCTTCCGTCCTCTATATGCACTGCTGTTTTTACATAATCCGCTCCTTCTTCCAATTTCATGTTGTCGAGCGTGGACAGCAAATATACTCTGTTCAGGAGCGGGTTCGAGGTCATCGAGATAAGACTGTAGTCACCGGCGGCAAGTCCTGCAAAACCAAGGCTACCGGATTGGTATATGTCGGACCGCACAAAACGTCCGTTGGCGTCATACAGGACACCCATTACCGAATTGCTCACGGAGGAGGTTACGACCGCCTCCATACCGCCTTTCTGCACGATAGGCAAAGTAACATACCCCAAACCACTGTTGGTAATCTCGCTGGTAGCGCTGACAGGGTTGAAACGGTTGCTACGGCTGGAGGCTATAACCCTCACCTCATCACCGATTTCCACATCAGACAGGAGGTACAGCATATTGTCCTTGCTGATGACATTCTTTACAGGAACATCTTTGGTTTGGTTATACACTTGGCAGCTGATATCCGAGTAGTCACTGTAGCCATCGACGGTTGTGCTCTCGGAGCCTTGCGGAACCGCTTCGGTGTAGGTAAGCCATGTATTGACGATGATGCCGTTGAACGGCTCCATCTCAACCGCAGGCAGTGTGCCCTCTGCATCCGGCGCATTGAATGTCACGGTTTGGGGCAGGTATCCGGGAGCGGAAACGGACAGTTCCCCCTCAGCGTTAGCGCCCTCCAACTCATAGCGTCCGTCATTGCCGGTCACAGCCGTAACAGACTGTCCGTTATTTCCACCCAATTGTTGGGCGAGCACTACAGAGGCTTCCGGAATGATTTCTCCCGTCTCTTTGTTTTTTACCAGTCCATGGAGTGTTATCATCTGTATCGGCTGCAATGTAAGCGCCACAAGGTTTTCGCCTTCGCCTTTCACCGTATAGGATACGGCTTCGGGCGCAATATATTGGCGGGCAAGTTCGCCGGAAAGGCTTACTTTGCAGGTCAATCGGGACCCCTCCGCTACCGCTTTGAGGAAGGATGCGTATCCCAATGCATTTTCCGCCGTATCTTTCCACAGAATAGCAACCTTGTCGGTAACATCTAATCCATCAGGGAGAGTTACTTTCAGGCTCACATCCTTTTTCTGCAGCAGTTTGTCGAAAGTCAGTTTAATTTCATCTCCTCCCAATACTGCCGCTTGTGTTTGCCCCATCACTTGTCCATAGGCGTTTATCAAAAAAGCTTGGTAATTATTTGCCGGAACCAGATTAGCGAATTTAAATTCCCGCTTATTGAGAACCGGACGTTTTTGTACAGATTGATTGTTGAGGTTGCGGAGCTCCAGAGTCATATCGTCATAATAGCCGTCCGGAACGTTCGTGGGAAGAATGACTGTAACAAAATCCTCATCAGAGAGCGGCAGAATAGAGGAGAAATCTTTCCACACATCTGCGGCTTTGTATGCGTCCAACGATTCTTGGGGAACCATCAGCACACATTTTGTATTTATACCTCTAAACGCATCGGCACTACATGCGGGCGGAGTCGTGGCTTGGCAGATCACTTTTTCCAAACTGACACAAATGAAGAAGGCACTTGACTCTATATTCGTGGCATTGGACGAAAGTATTATAGAGGTCAATCTGCTGCAACCATAGAAAGCACTGTTTCCTATGCTTTTTAGGCTGTCACCCATCAATACAGAAGTCAGAGAACTACAATTTTTGAAAGCTCCGCTCTCAATGCTTGTGACGCTATTGGGAATCGTCACCGAGGTCAGTGCGGTGCAGCCAAAGAAAGTTTCAGTACCGAAACTCACGACGCCATCTTCTATCGTAGCAGAGGTTAAACCGGTGCATCGGCTGAATATTTGAGAGCCGAAATTCTCAACACTTCCGGGGATGGCAACAGAGGTCAAACTTGAGCAATAGGAAAAAGCTTCCTGACCAATGGTTTTCACACCGTTGCCTATCTTCAATGAGGACATAGCGGTACATTTATAGAAAGCCTGCTTGCCTATGCTTGTGACACTGCCGGGAATGTCCACAGAGGTCAGTTTGCTACATTCATTAAACGCTTGCTGACCGATGGTGGTACTATCATTTACACCTATCTTCAAGGAGGTCAAAGCGGTACATTTATTGAAAGCCATATATTCAATATTTGTAACGGAGTTGGGAATATCCACAGAGGTCAAACTTGAGCAATTGGCAAAAGCTTCCTGACCAATGGTTGTCACGCCGTTGCCTATCTTCAAAGAGGTCAATGCAGTACATTTATTGAAAGCTTGCTGGCTAATGGTTGTGACACTGTCGGGAATATCCACAGAAGTCAAACTTGAGCAATTGTAGAAAGCTTGCTTGCCAATGCTTGTGACGCCCTGGGGTATAGTGATAGAGTCGAGTTTGCAGCATCCGTAAAAAGCACTCTCCCCTATGCTTGTAACGCCATCCGGAATAGTTATCGAGGTCATAGCGGTGCAGCCATTGAAATCATAGGCTCCAATGCCCGTAACGCCCATATTTATTACTACCGACTTGACCGAAGTTCTTTTACCTCCCCATTGATTATTGTCGAAATTATTGTAGTTTTTAATATCTCCGAAACCATAGATGGTAAGCACGCTATCGCACGAGAGTTCATATAGAAGGTAGTCGTCGCTACTTGTTTTACCGCAAGAAGATGTAGCAAGGAGACATTTCGACTGTATGTTGGCAAAATTGCTCCATCCCGGAGCCGCTTTATAAGCCTCAATGGATTCAGACGGCACATAGACAGGTATATTTTTGTCCACCTTTTCAAAACAATTATCACCACATGCAGGCGGCGTGACAGCCTGACAAGTGATAGAAGTCAAACCGGTACAACCTTGGAAAGCACCTTCTCCAATGTTTGTGACATTTTTCTGCATAAAGATAGCGGTCATGCCGATACTGTTTTGAAAAGCATAATCTTCTATACTGGTAACATTCCCTCCAATGACGTACGTGTATGGACCTTGTTTACCGGACGGGAATCGTATTAGTTTTGTACTTCCAGAATACAATACACCATACTTTCCATCCGAAGACGCTTCAAAAGAAATCAAACTATTGCAGCCTGTGAAAACATTCTTTCCAATTTTAATACCAGAAGGGATACTAACGGTGCTCAATTCGTAGCAATCAAAGAAGGCGAAATCTCCAATTGAGGTGACACCTTTTTCTATTACTGCCGATTTGATCAACATACGGTTAGGATACCACGGAGCTAAAGAATCGCTCTTATAATCGGTCATCTTTCCTGTGCCAAAGATGGTGAGCACACCGCCGTCCAACTCCCACGTGAGGTTGTCTCCACAGGTGCCGCTCTCGGCAAAAACTGTTCCTACACCTGCTATGAGGGCAAGGATGAGAGTAAACAAGTGCCTCTTAGCCGAAAGGGCACGATTCATTGTGATAAAATTTTCCATATCTAATGTTTTTATATTTTTGTAATAAAATCGGTTTTTTATATAATTTTGTCCGAAGAATCACGAAAGGATTCAAATTTATGGTCCACAGATTAACCGGATTAACCAAATTGTTGATAATTGTTGATAATTGTTGACCTTAAAAAATTCGTTTAATTCTACTCTTATAGAAATATCGCAACAGTAGTATTTAGGTTTTTATTATGTTAAACATTTTTTACCATCATAGGCAGAGCGGTCATGGACTTTCCGCTTCAACGGACGGACGTTCCGGGTCACGGGCAGGTCGCGGGCAGGTCGCGGGGAGGTCGCGGGGAGGTCGCGGGAATGGACCGTATTTATGTGCTATTAATAAGTGTTTGTTGCAAAAGTTTGATGTTAGTAGGGGAAAACTCCTTAGTAGAGTAGTCTAATATAATAGAATTATATATTAGACCTACTAAGAGGTCCTACAACTATCAAAACCGAGTGCAAAGATACGTTGTGAATTCTGCAAAACGCTTGTCCCAGAACGCCAATATGACCAGAATTCTGCAAAACGCTTGTCCCAGAACGCCAATATGACCATCAATCCAATGCCTCCGATATAGAGTATTGTAACTTCGGCACGCCCCTTAAAAGGGAATCCTCCGAAAGTACGGTCGCGTCTTGCCGGACATACGCAAAGGCGGATGTTTTTCGTCCAGCCTAACGGCTTTCGTATTAAATGTGTCTATAGGTCTATTATAAATAATTTTTGGATCATTTTTTCATAAATTATATTTTGTTATTTTGGTTTTCAGGATTAGGGGATTGGGGGTTTTTTTTCGGGATTGGGGACCCTGCGGGAAACCAATCCCGCAGGGCCTTTGAGAATGTTCAGTTGTCAGTTCACTTTCTGACCGGTGATCGTGAAGGTCTTGCCGTCACGGAGGATATAGATGAGACCGTCCATGAGCACCTTCGTACTTTGTGGTTCACCACTTGGTACTTGATCCACAGCTGTCGGGTCACCCTTGACAGTGATCTCGAACTGCGGACCTTGCGCCCAGTCGCTGACGGCTTTGCCCATGATGTCGGTGGAGCGTACCTCCCAGTCCATCGTGTAAGTGCCGGCAGGAATACTGTACATCGCCAATACTTGCGAGAGGAGGAGCGTCACTTTGTTCTGGCCGAAGGTGTTCATCGCGCCTAACTCTTCGCCGTCTGCTATCAGTTTGACCTCATAGGAGGGCACACCGTCCACTTTGTCCCAAGAGAAGACGAGTTGTACGTCACCGTCTTTCTCGTTGAGCACGACTGCCAAGTTAGTCGGCGTGAGGTCTATCACTTCCTCATAGAGCGCCTTAACTGTCATATCTTCAATCACTACATCGAACTTCTTGTCCCAACCGGTGAAGGTAAATCCTTCCACTTCGGGTGCTTCGGGAGCGACCGCTGCCCCGCCTACGAACACTTCCTGTTTGTCAAGCACGTTGCCGTCCTTGCCGAGGAAGGTGACGGTGTAGGTCACGCCTGCCGAACTGAACTGTGCCTTGTAGGTGACGTCACCCGTGACAAGTCCGACAGCAGGGCTCCAGCCCGTGAAGGTATATACATTCTGCTCCGTAGCGGGTTTGACCGGTGTGGAGCCTTTATACTCAGGCGTAGCGCCGTACAGATAAGTCTCTTTGCCCAGTTCATTGCCGTCCCAGTTAACCCATGTGACGGTGTAACTGCGTTCCTCGGCCTTGAAGACCGCCGTGTAGGTCGCATCTTCGGTCACCTCAGTTATCTCCGGGCTCCAGCCGGTGAAGGTGTAGGTGTGTTGCGCCGTCTCCTCCTTGACCGGTGCCGCATGACTCGGCATG
>ONQO01000141.1 GCA_900319995.1 uncultured Bacteroidales bacterium | reverse complement strand
CAACAGATACTCCAAGTGATATTTCTCTTCCACATTCCGCTGGGCTACAGCCATATTGTCATAGCGCTTTGCCGAGTAACGGAATACCAACCCCTCGTTGTAGAGTTTTAACGGAAAATCATCGGCTTGTGAAGAATTGAAGTGCGGCGAGAAGTATGCCGGACGTTTGCTCTTGTTGATGATATATTCTAACACTTCATGGTACAAAATATCTATGGAATCGTAATTCTCTTTAGATTCAAAGGGCTTAATGCCAAGCGATTGACAGAGAGCGTCACGATAGGCTGGTATTGCAGCAAGGAACGAAATAGGAATTACTTTCTTGTCTTTGTGCAAATCCAAGGCTTCTTGCAGAATACGCGATCCATACCAAGGCACATCGCCGTTAATGAAGTATAGTGCGTTTCCCTCCATGCCGCGCATACAATTGTCGGCATAACGGAGCAAATAACTTGGGTAAGCGTTGTTTTTGTACAGCAACTCGATGAGTTCATAGCTGGTCTCTTGTGTCTTTTTATCGCTGAAGCATTTGCCGCTCATCTCCAGATAAGCGATAAGCATGGATGCATCTTGACGACCGATGTTTTCCGGAATCTGTTGCAATGCCTTTTCTGCCCACGGACTTGCGTCCTCGCCGTACATATCACGTTTTGTTTGGTACATGGCGAGGTTATACGTAAACGAGTTAGGGATATGTTTCGCCATCTCGTCAAGTACAGCTTTTTTGCGGTCGGTCATTCCATACTGCTCTTGGAGTATATCGGCATAACGTGCCGCGCTGAAGCACTGTTCCCATGCGTGCTCGTCAGTAGGATTGGCTTGTGCCTTCTTTAACCACAATGTTTGCTGTTGTTCGTACCATGCGGCATCGTACTCATCCACAACAATACCACGGATTTCTTGGGGTTCTTGCGTCTCCAAATGTGTGAACGCTTGAAGTGTCCCGATGCAGCCCAGTGCTAAAACTGCTACTGCAATAATCAAATACTTTCTATTCATTTTGGTTGAATCTTTATCGGTTAATATTCAGTTTTCTGAGTGCGCTCTCACTACTGCATACACCGATAAACTCAAATCGTTCACTAAAAAATGCAAAAAATATGCCAAATGGTACATAGTAATTATCTTTTTTCTTCTTCTCTGGCATGGAAATTGTAAATGCACATGTGTGTATCGAAAATGGCTGATATTAATTATGTTTCTTACGTCCGTGCTTCCTTTGGCAGCGCGGCGGCATAAAATCGTTGTGCCGGACTCGTTACAGCGGCTTGACATAAAGATTTATGTTGCGGGAAAAGATAGTTCGGACGGAAAAGATAGTACGGAAGGAAAAGACAGCTTATCCGGAAAAGATTTGCATCTCATTATGCAGCGGGTTGAAGGCGGTTCGTTTATGATGGGAGCTACAACGGACCAATACGATCCTGACATTTATACGGACAAACCTGCACACCTTGTCTTCCTTTCTCCCTATTATATAGCCACCACAGAAGTCACGGTCGAATTATGGCGTGCAGTCATGCCCGAAAGCGAAATCATCAGTCCAAGGGGCTATCCAACTATTCCTATTTCCTATGTGTCATGGAACGAATGCCAGGAATTTGTGCGTCGTTTGGATAGTATTACGGGGCTTCCGTTTCGTCTCCCCTCGGAAGCGGAATGGGAATATGCCGCACGCCGAGGAAACAAAAGCAAGTCTTTCCGTTTTGCGGGAGGAAACATAGCGGATAGTATAGGGTGGACTTATTCCAGTTCCGGAAACTGGAAACATCCGGTCGGGCGCAAGCATCCCAATGAATTAGGCTTGTACGACATGACGGGAAATGTGTCCGAATGGTGTCAAGATATTTATGGCGCTTATCAGTTAAGTACTCTTCCTAATCCGTGCGGCGCAGACACCGGATCCTATCGTGTCGTGCGGGGCGGCAGTTACGATGAATGTAATGCCAACAGCCACTTGTCTGTACGTCGATGGTATGTCCCTGAGACTTCTGCTGAATATATTGGATTCCGCGTGGCATTTACCTTACCGGATGATCCAATGATGCCGGTTCAGCAGGAAGAACCTCCTTTGACTCGCTC
>ONQO01000067.1 GCA_900319995.1 uncultured Bacteroidales bacterium | reverse complement strand
CACAATTACAACGATTACTTTTTCGAACTTACCTACTATTTATTATATCATTTAAAGGAAAATTCACAAGGCACTGCTGACCGATTGCTTCATTGGGTCAGTGTTGTACAGGGAGAGTCCCCGCCAATGCATTTTCAGATAATATAGCACAAGGGAAAAGCCTCGTATATGGATTTTTACAATGTAAGTAAATTCCATAATATCCTATCATTTTTGCGGTATAATCTTAAGTTCGTCTAACCTCAAAATCAAGCAATATGTCCATGCGAAAAACTATGCAGCCGAATTACCACCGAAAGCCCCAAGAAACTTGCCCGCTCACGACTCATGGACGGTTTTTCGCGAGAATTATAACGCAAAACCGTCCCCAACTCACCACACCTCCAACTCCCGCTCCATTCTCACAATCGGATACTCCCGCACGATCCTCATGTAGCATGGACAATCCTTATCATGGTCATTTATGATCCCGCACGCCTGCAAATGCGAATAGATCGTAATCGCACCCACATACTTAAACCCACGTTTCTTCAGGTCTTTGCTAATCCTATCGGACAGACCGTTGCTGACGGGGAGCTGTCCATCGTCATGACCATCATATAATATCGTTTTGCCATCCGATTTAGACCGTGACACGATGGTATTCCCGAAGATAGACCGTGACAAATGCATCGGCTGCGGACGTTGTTATATATCATGTGCTGACGGAGGTCACCAGGCTATCACTTTCGGGGAGGACAGAAAACCCCGCATCGTCGGTACAAAGTGCGTAGGATGTCATTTGTGTCGTCTCGTCTGCCCCACCGGTGCTATCGGACAAGCGAAACGTATGCCCAAACCGCAGAAATCCGATAGATGAAACGATACAAAGCCATATTCCTGGACTGGGATGACACGATCGGAGACTGGCAGCAGGCAGAATATTTGGCATTAAAAGACATCTATGAGGCCTGTCGTCTGCAAGAACTGTATCCGGTTTTCGAAAACTACATAGAGGCATATAAACCATATAACTTGGAGTTATGGGGAAAATATGGTAGGGGGGATGTCAGCAAAGAGTATCTGCATTTTGAGCGTTTCTACCGTCCTCTGCTTCCGGAAAAAGGTTCCACACTCGATGGGCGTAGCAAGGAAGAGATGGCGCGGTGGATAGGAAAGGAGTTTCTCCGGCTGACAAACCAATATTTCCGTTTGCTGCCGGAGGCGGACCGTGTTGTGCGTTATCTCGCCGCCAAGTACCCGCTGACGATTATCAGTAACGGCTTCAAGGAAGTCCAGTACTACAAGTTTGCCCATTCCGGATTGCAGGACTGCCTGACCCACACACTCATAAGCGACGAGATTGGCATAAACAAACCTCTCCCCGGAATCTTTCATATAGCTCTGGAGCGCAACGGTGTGAAGGCAGAAGAAGCCGTCATGATCGGAGACAGTTACTCTTCCGATATAGCCGGGGCTAAAAATGCCGGAATTGACCAGATATGGTTGCACGAAGGAGACACGGAGGAAACCGCTACATATATTGTTCCCGGATTGGCGGAGGTGATGAACATATTATAATTTGATAAAACCACAAACAAGATCCGTTGAATAAACCCGCAAATGGGTACGTCCATTATCTGTACTAAAAAGAACAATGAATACTATCTTTATTGTACTACCCATTCTGACATTGTTGATGTTTGACTTGGGGTTAACGCTTAAACCACAGGATTTCAAACTGATAGCCAAACGTCCTAAACCGGTGATTGCCGGACTCTTGGGGCAAATAGTCTTGTTGCCGCTTATTGCATGGGGAATAGTGAATATTCCCTTCTTTCAGTTATCTCCTTTATTCATCATCGGTATTATGCTCGTCGCGTGCAGTCCCGGTGGTAGTTCCAGTAATGTGTTTTCGATGTTGGCGAAAGGCGATGTTGCTTTGTCTGTGACGCTGACCGCGTGTAGCAGTATTATCACGCTATTTACCTTGCCGATGATTATGGCTTGGGTGACTTCCGGAGTAGGCGAAACCGTGGATATCCATTTGCCGGTAGGGAATCTGTTGATACAGAATATTGTGTTGATGGTTGTGCCTATTGCGACCGGTTTCGTGGTCAGTATTTTTCGGGAGAAAGCGGCAGAAAAGATTCACAATGTGCTAAAACGTATTGCTATGCCGGCTTTGGTGTTGCTGGTGACGGTGTTCTTCTTTCAGCACAAACAGACAATCATAACGGAGTTCTCGTCGCTCGGATTGACGATGACGGTGTTGATTCTGGCATGTGCCGGTAGCGGAGCGTTGATGGCATGGGCGCTGAGGCTGACAAGAAAAGAGCGACGCACGTTGGTGATTGAGATCGGTATGCAGAACGCCGCACAAGCGATTACTATCGCATGTAGTCCGCTGATCTTTAATAATGAAATAATGGCTGTTCCGGCTATCATATACGCACTAATGATGAATATCATCTTGCTCGCATATGTGGGCATAACCAAATTTCAAAAGTGAATAGTTGGCAATTATACATATAACTGGTTTATAGGAAATTGAATATGAAAATAGTTATAATCGGAGCGGGTAATGTGGGTACAAACCTGCACCATGCGTTGGAGTTGAAAGGCATCAAGGCAGATTTGGTACATGCAAGAGAGTTTATGAATAGTCAGTTGGATGACCAAGCGGTAAATAACACAGCGGTAAATATCATTATATATACTGTTGCGGACAATGCTTTAGAGGATGTTGTAGCAAAAGTGCATGCACCGAAAGCTCTTCACATCCATACTTCCGGGACCATGCCGATAGATGTGTTCGGCGATGACAAACCGCATGCCGGGGTGCTGTATTTCTTCCAAAGTTTCAGCAAATCGCACTTGATTGACGACTGGAGTGGAATCCCCTGTTTCTACGAGGGTAGGGACATTGACGATGTGTCTGCTATCTATTCCTTGGCACAATGCCTTACCAACCGTATCTATGAGGCGGACAGGCACGACCGTGAAAGGCTGCATATAGCGGGTGTTTTTGCCAACAACTATACTAATCTCATGTATCGCATGGCGGCTGAAGTACTCAAAGATACACATATCCCGTTCGAGGCGCTGCTCCCCCTGATAGACCAAACAGCGGCAAAGGTGCATTCTATGAGTCCCAAAGAGGCACAAACGGGACCTGCAGTACGCGGTGACGGTGAGGTGATCTTACACCATTCGGAAATACTGAATCAAATGGATGACCGTGAGTTCTTCGCTTCCGACTTGGAATACGTCTATATCAACATGGCGCACATTATTCTTAATGCGCAGAAACCCCAAGAAGAGCAGGTATCCATTAGTGAGATATTAGGGAAAGCGCTCGAAGAGTCAAACGGGACAGAGCAAAATCGTCCAACTCTTGCCAGGAGACGCAGAAGGCGTCTTTAATTTCCGGCAGCTGCGACACCTTATGAATAATAAATCGCGCGTGGATACGCTGGTGTGAGAGCACGTGCGTGAGAGAAAGGGCGCATTGAGGATTGTCCGACGGCGCTTTTTCATATTCCTGACAAGGAAATTCGTACAAATGATACCATATATCTTTGTCCTCACGTCGTCTAATGAGCGTATAAACATCTTTTATATAGACATGATAATCAAACCACCGTTCACGCACTTTCGGTCTCGGCTTGCGGACGGGCAACAGGTCAGCAGTCCCGTGGGCATAGGCTGCGCAATAATTCTGTAACGGACAATTAATACAGTTGTCTCCTAAGTTCGGAGTGCACTGCAATGCCCCGAATTCCATAATGGCGGAATTGAATAACCGGGCATTTTCTCGGTCGAGCAATTCTTCTAAACGACTGTGAAACAGTTTTTTACCTGCCGAGGTGTCGAAAACCTCATCAATATCCATTAGTCGGGCTATCACTCGATATACATTGCCGTCCATCGCTGCGTAGGGCTGGTTATAGGCAAAAGACGCTATCGCTCCGGCTGTATAATCGCCTATTCCGGGAAGTGAACGGATGTCCTCAAAAGTATTCGGAAAACAGAACGTATCTTGCTGACCACTCTCGACTTTTGATTTCTGGCTTTCAATAATCTGCTTAGCTGCTTTGTGGAGATTACGCGCCCTGCTATAATACCCTAATCCTTGCCATTCTCGCAGTACGTCCGATTCGTCGGCGGCGGCAAGTTCTTCTATCTTGGGCCATCGAGATATAAATCGTACATAGTATTCTATCCCCTGAGCAACACGGGTCTGTTGGAGGATGATTTCGCTCAACCAGATATAGTAGGCGTTTTCCGTTTCACGCCAGGGGAGAACTCGATGGTGAATTTCGTACCACTCATATAAACGTTTATAGAATAAGCTGTTGACCATTTTTTTTGCACTTTTTAGAGCCCAAATTCGTAAAATCGGCGCAAAATTACAAAAAAATACACAAATTTGCAATTTTTTTGCCAAAAAACTTTTGTATTTCAATTATTTATAGTAACTTTGCACGCTTTTTTGATTTTTAACATTAAAATTTTACGAATATGACAAAAGCTGAACTTATTAACGAACTCGCTATCACGACGGGTTATGACAAGAAATCTATCACGGTTATTGTTGAGGGTTTCATGGAGAATGTAAAGAACAACGTTGCCAACGGAGAGAATGTTTATCTCCGTGGTTTTGGTAGTTTCGTTACTAAAACACGCGCTGCTAAGGTGGCACGCAATATCAGTCAGAAAGCTTCGATTTATGTTCCGGAGCACAAAATCCCGTATTTCAAACCCGCTAAGGAATTTGCCGCTGAGGTTCGCAAATAATTGAATAAGAAAACATTACAGTATAACTTTTTAATTAATTTACATTATGCCAAACGGAAAGAAGCATAAGAGACACAAGATGTCAACGCACAAACGTAAAAAACGTCTGCGTAAGAATCGTCATAAACATAAGTAATTGACGGTAGTTTTGCTTTGTGGCGCTCAACTTGCCCAAGTGTGGGCAAGCAGCCGCAAGGCTTTTTTTGTTACATTAACACCCTTTTAAGTATGAAAAGCGAACTGATTGTGGACGTACAGCCGCATGAAATCGCTATTGCGCTGACGGAGGATGACCGATTGCAGGAAGTAGCACGCGAAAAACGGGACGAAGATAATTTCGCGGTGGGAAACATTTATTACGGTCGGGTCAAAAAGGTTATGCCGGCGCTTAATGCGGTTTTCGTCGATGTAGGTCATGAGAAAGAAGCTTTTCTGCATTATTTGGATTTAGGTTCTCAGTTTCGTACGCTGCAATCGTATGTTACTAAAGCCGTCTCGGACAGAAGACGCATGCCTTCCATGACAAGGACACAGCGACTTCCGGAGGTCGGGAAAAATGGACAAATAGCGGATATACTCAAGGTCGGAGACCCTATTCTGGTTCAGGTGTCTAAAGAACCCATTAACACCAAAGGACCGAGACTCACCGCGGAAATCTCCATTGCCGGACGTAATATTGTCTTGATCCCTTTCGCCGACGGCGTTATGGTCTCACAGAAAATAAAACGTGAGTCGGAACGACAGAGGCTCAAACAATTAATGTTGTCTATCAAACCTAATGGCTTCGGTATCATCGTTCGTACGGTCGCTGAAGACAAAAGAGCGGCTGAGTTGGACAATGAATTAAGACTACTCGTTGAGCGATGGGAGCAAACAGTGAAAACACTACAGCAACGCGAACCCGTATCACTCGTCACGGAAGAAATGGGACGTACGATCGGTATCATTCGCGATCTGCTCACACCTGATTTCACGTCTATTCAGATTAATGACCGGGAAATTTACGACGAAGTACGGCATTATTTGAAACTAATCGCTCCTGAAAGCGCCAAAATTGTCAAACTCTATCAGGACACACAACCTATTTTCGACCACTTTGACATTACCCGTAGAATGAAAACGGGACTCGGCAGAACAGTCGGTTTTAAGCATGGGGGATACCTTATTATCGACAAAACCGAAGCACTGTTCTCCATTGATGTCAATTCCGGTAGCAAGAAAATTTATGAGGACCAAGAGGAAAATGCTTTCCAGTTTAACATGCTCGCTGCGGACGAACTCGTTCACCAATTGAGATTGCGAGACATTGGAGGTATCATCATCGTCGATTTCATCGACATGGACTCCAAAGAGCATCAACAACAGTTATATGATTATGTCCGCAAACTCATGGAGCGCGATCGAGCTAAACACAATGTGCTACCGCTCAGCAAGTTCGGACTTATGCAAATAACAAGGCAGAGAGTGCGGCCGGCTGTGGAAGTGGAGGTAATGGAAACATGCCCCACATGTATGGGAAAAGGAAAAATCCAATCATCTATCCTCTTTACCGATCAACTCGCCGAACAGATTGAGCGCGTCTGTGAAGAGCACGGGAGAGGACTGCAGTTACATTTGCACCCTTATATCTACGCGTACGTAAGTAGGGGATGGTTCTTCTCGCTCAAAGCACAGTGGATACGCAAATATGGCATCAAAGTGGTGGAAAATCAGTCACTTGGAATGCTCGAAACAAGATTTTACGACAAGGACGGTAATGTCCTATCGCATGCAGAAAAGCAAGAAAAATAGAGAAGTGCCCCGCACTTCTCTATTTTAATTCTCCATTCTCAACTCTCCATTCTCAATTCTCCATTCTCAATTCTCAACTCTCAATTCTCAATTCTCCTCCTCTTCCCCGGGGATGTATTTCTTTAGTGCGCGTGCAACTCCTGTCGTCCAGTTGTTAATCAAGTCGCTGTCCATCTGAAGACCGCTAATCATCTTGACTACCTGATCGATGGGCATTCCATATCGCAATACGCCGGAGATAAGTTTGGCGTAGTTCCAGTACTCGCGGTCGAACTTGTAACTCAATCCCTCTACGGTGGTCTTGAAACCGCGGGTGTTGACAAACTGGAAATCATAGCGGTGATGACCATCCTCTTTGGTCACTTTGATGATTTTGCCCTTGGTGACGGACT
This sequence comes from uncultured Bacteroidales bacterium, assembly GCA_900319995.1. GTDB lineage: Bacteria > Bacteroidota > Bacteroidia > Bacteroidales > Paludibacteraceae > Colicola. The sequence goes on along the minus strand of ONQO01000067.1, from coordinate 5,518 downwards.
TCGGCAGCGCTATCCCCATTTCGTCATCCGCTAATCCGGTAAAGATCTCATAGGGACGACCATTCAAAAGACCCACAAACGCAATCCATTTGTCTTTCTGATTTTGAAAACGTACGACGTCGCATTCCAACTCCGACGGTCGCTTAAGCATTGTGTTCTCTGTATTATTTTCCATATCTCTCATTCTCTAAATTTCTCATTCACTCATTCACTCCCTCATTCACTCACTCCCTCATTCACTCATTCACTCACTCCCTCACTCACTTATCGTTATTTTCGCGGAGCAACTCGTCTCTCCCGAACTGTTTTTCTGTTGATATTGTACGCTGTCCGGAGTGACAAGATAGAATGTTTGCAATTCTTCTCCAAGCATGGCTTCTTTCTGGTAATTGATATCCAGACGTACTTTTTTGCCATAATAATCCGGCAGGTAGGCATCCGTCATCGCTTGGAGGTAGCGGCAACTATTACAATGACCGTTGTAATCGATGTCCGAATATACCACTTTGTGAGGAACCATTCCCGTTGGCTCAGGAATAGTGGTCATCCGTACGCGAGGTATATTGAGTACTTCGCCGTCAACGCAATTATCGAACATCGAATGGTCGAACAGGTTTGTAATCTCACGTTTGGATAACTCCAGTATGGCCCACACACTCTTGCATTGACCGATTAATCTCCATTCTCCGTTTCTTGCGTCTTTTGAATAAATCCGGAAATCACGGGTGCTCAACATATGTGCGTTGCATTCTATCCATGTCTCAAAACGCACACGCTCACCGTGTGTGGGGAACTCGTACATTTCTATCGACATACGTGTCAGTATCCATGTCAAGCCCATCGGATGGAGACGTGCTATGCCGAAATCCAACTCATCTGCCACAGTACCTGCTACTTCTAACAAATAGTTCTCTAAATTGAACAGACGCAAACGTTTTGCGTTATCTACTTCCTGATACTTGATCGTGTATTCGAATGAGTATTTCATGATTTTGACTTTCTACTTCTGTCTTCTGTCTTTTATCTTTTATCTTTTATCTTTTATCTTTTATCTTTTATCTTTTATCTTTCTACATTATCGCGCTGCAAAATTACTGCTTTTTTTTGAATTATGCAAATAAATTCGCCAATTCTTCTAAAAAAATCTATCTTAGAAAAAATATAATAGTCCGAATTTCTCGGATTAAACGGAAAAATAACATCCAACCGCCAATAGCCAATAGCCAATAGCCAACGGCTAACAGCTAAAAGCCAAAGTTCAAAAAACATCCGTAGAATCCGTACTCAAAAAATGTTCCAAATCTCCGCCGAGACCGGAACGACCTTTTAACGACCTTTTAACGACCTTTTGTCCTGCTTTTATTCTGCCTCAAATGTCTCATTTCTCTCTCCCTCCTTTCTCCTCCCCATCTCTCCCCTCCTCCTGCGTTGTCCTACCAATCGTCTGTGTCCTTGGCGGCACGCAGCGTGAAAGGCGGAATGACCTCGGAGCAGACCTATGCCAATATTTCTCCCCGCCGCGCAATCATCAATGACGGCGACGATGATGACTACGGAGATGATGATGATCTGCGTCCGCAAGATCCGAATGATCCTTTCCACACACCGGTGGGAGACATTCCTGTACTCCTCATGCTCACGCTCGCGGTATTCTATATTGCAGGCAAAATCCTGTTGAAGAAATCAATATCACTATCCTGCCCAGTTACTTCTGTCCAGAGAACGGTAAGAAATAGCCTCTAACATGTGGTTCTTTTGAATATTCTCGGACCCCTCCAAATCGGCTATCGTGCGTGCGACCTTTAATATACGATCGTACGCGCGTGCGGAGAAACCTAACTTGGTCATCGTGAACTCTAACAATTTGTCGCTTTCTGCATCCAAGGCGCAGTACTGACGAACCATCTTAGCGTTCATCATAGCGTTGCAATGAACGAGTTTGCTGTTCTTAAAACGCTCATTCTGAATAGCTCTGGCTCTCAATACGCGTTCGCGCATTACTGCTGAAGACTCACCCGGTTGGCTGTCTCTTAGTTGCTCGTACGGAACCGCTTCTATCTCACATTGGATATCTATTCGGTCCAGTAGCGGTCCGCTGATTTTGCTCATATACCGATGTACTTGTGCCGGTGTGCAGGTACATGGATGTGCAGGATTATTCTCTCCATAATGCCCACACGGACATGGGTTCATCGCCGCCACCAGCATGAACGACGCCGGATAATCGACAGTCTCTTTGGCTCGCGCCACAGTAATATGCCGATCCTCCAACGGTTGCCGCATGACTTCCAACGCAGAACGCTTGTATTCAGGTAGTTCATCGAGAAAGAGTACGCCGTTATGCGCTAATGAAATCTCTCCAGGATGAGGGTTCTGTCCGCCGCCAACGAGCGCCGTGTCGGTTATCGTGTGATGAGGCGAACGGAAAGGACGTTGCACGATAAGCGAACTGCTGACTCCTTTCTTCTTGTTGGTCAGACCCATGACCGAGTGAATCTTGGTCGTTTCCAATGCCTCTTCCAGCGTCAAAGGGGGAAGAATGGTCGGAATGCGTTTGGCAATCATCGACTTGCCGGCTCCCGGAGGACCTACCATAATCATGTTATGACCACCGGCAGCTGCAATCTCCACGGCTCGCCGTACTTTGTATTGACCGCGTACATCCGAAAAATCGACATCTGTCGGGAATGCCAATTCATCAAATAATTGCTGCGTGTCAACCCTTGTCGGTTCAAACTTGTCCTCCGGATTTAACTCGTCTTTTTGTTCGCCGTTCAAGAACCGAATGACCTCCTGCAAATTCTTCAATCCATATACTTCAAGTCCTTCCACCACAGCGGCTTCTTCTGCATTTACTGCTGGTAGGATAAGTCCCTTAAACCCCTTTCGTTTGGCACAAAGAGCAATCGGCAAAGCTCCGCGAATAGGCTGCAATGAGCCGTCCAACGATAATTCGCCAACTAACATATAGTGCTCTAACTCCCTGGATTTCATCTTCTCGCCTCCTGCCAACATACCGATTGCTAAAGGTAAGTCGAACGCGGAACCTTCTTTTTTGATGTCCGCGGGAGCCATGTTGATGGTGAAAGCGCGATGCAGCGTCTCTAATCCGTTGACTGTCAGCGCTGCCATAATTCGTTCGTGCGACTCTTTGACGGCATTATCCGGCAAGCCCACCAGTGTAAACTCAAAGCCGGGCACTGAGTGTACTTCGATCGTCACTTTTACGGCATCGATGCCAACCGGTGTGGCACTATATATCTTGATTAACATGTTGACGGTTGCTTATTGGTTATACCTGCTCTCTATCTCCTCCCAGTTGATGATTTGCCAAAGAGCCTGCAAATGAGCCGCACGACGATTGCGATAATCGATATAATAGGCATGCTCCCAAACATCCATCGTCAATAGAGGTTTTAAGCCTTTGGTAACGGGATTGCCGGCATTGGGTTCTTGAGTGATGACGAGTTTGCCGTCTTTGTCAGATGAGAGCCAAACCCAACCGGAACCGAAGAGTGTCACTCCTTTCTGCTCGAACTCTGCTTTGAAAGCCTCAAACGAACCAAAATCGCGATTGATAGCTTCGAGGATAGTTCCTTTCGGCTTATGGTTGTTTGCTGCTGTCGAAGAGAACTGCAGAAAATACAGGTTGTGATTCAGAATCTGCCCGGCGTTATTGAAGATTGCGCCTTGCGATTTGGCTACAATCTGCTCCAAAGGCATGTTCTCATATTCTGTTCCTACAACCAACTTGTTGAGGTTGTCAACATAAGTCTGTAAGTGTTTGCCGTGGTGATACTCAATCGTTTCCTGACTGATTACCGGCTCCAATGCGTTCGGAGCGTACGGCAGGGCGATAAGGGAAAAAAGAAGAGTCATCATAATGTTTAATGACTTAATGAATTAAAGATTTGCAAATTGACGATCAATAATTTTCTGCCAACAGTTGGAAATACGCTTGCGCGTGGTGGCAAACAGGGCACTCTTCCGGCGCTGCCTTGCCCACTACTATATGTCCGCAGTTGGAACATTGCCAAATACAATCTCCTTCGCGTGAGAAAACAACCTTGTCCTCAATGTTCTTCAGCAACTTGCGGTAACGCTCCTCGTGGTGTTTCTCAATAGCGCCGACTTGCTCGAATTTCTCTGCTATTTCGTCAAATCCCTCTGCACGGGCTTCCGCAGCCATGCGCGAATACATGTCCGTCCACTCCGCATTCTCACCGGCTGCCGCATCGGCGAGATTCGTCGCAGTGTCGTTGATCTTACCTCCGTTCAGATATTTATACCAGAGCTCTGCATGCTCTTTCTCATTGGCTGCGGTCTCCTCAAAAATCTTGCTAATCTGCACATAACCATCCTTTTTGGCCTTCGAGGCAAAATAGGTGTATTTGTTACGTGCCATCGACTCTCCGGCAAAAGCCTCCATGAGGTTCTTCTCGGTCTTTGTTCCTTTTAATTCTTTCATACGTGTAAAGTGTTTGTGAGTTGATTTTATATATGGTATTTATTTTGCGCGAATTTTAAATTCCGGCACAAAGATATAAAAAATAATTTAATTATGCAAGGATTTTCTGCAAAATTCACTATTTTTACACTTTTCTTCTCATATATTTGCATATATGATTTTTTTTTCGTACCTTTGCATGCTCATTTTGTAGACTGCTCTATTGTGCACATACGAATACGCGCGAAAAACAAGTGACAGAAATGGACAAAACAACCATCCATATGGTTCCCGAACCCCGCAAAAAGGAACTCGTTAATGCCACCTACGGCATCATCGGTTGCATGCAGCAGGTTCATAACCAACTCGGATCGGGGTTGCCCGGATACATTTATCAGGAAGCAATGGCTATGGAACTCGCTGCTAACGGCTTTACGGCGCACAAGGAGTTGCAGTTTTATCCTACTTTCCGATGATAACAGCACCATCGCGGTGTTTTAAATAGAAAGGAAATAAATCAAAAACTTGGAATCTACAGCGAGTTAGTATTAATGAAAAAGTTATTACACCGTACGCTGAGAATGTTTTTGATTTACAAACAAAACAGAAAATTTATAAAAGAATGGCAACAGCAATAGAATTCAATCACGTATCCAAGCAATACCGCCTCGGCCTGGTCTCCACCAAGACCCTGAGCCACGATATCCGCCGCTTCTGGATCACCAACGTCCTCGGCAAAGAGGACCCGTATCTCAAGATTGGTGAGACCAACGATCGTGCCTCCAAAGGCAACTCGGAGTACGTCTGGGCGCTACGCGATATTGACTTCAAGGTCGAGCAAGGCGACGTCGTCGGCATCATCGGTAAGAACGGCGCCGGCAAATCGACCCTCTTGAAACTCCTGAGCCGCGTCACAGGCCCCACGACCGGCACTATTCGTGCCCATGGCCGTATAGGTTCCTTGCTGGAAGTCGGCACCGGTTTTCATCAAGAAATGACAGGCAGGGAGAATATCTTCATGAACGGCGCTATCCTCGGCATGTCCCGCAATGAAATCCAAGCAAAATTGGA
>ONQO01000019.1 GCA_900319995.1 uncultured Bacteroidales bacterium | reverse complement strand
TGCTGTTAGTAGCAGCCTCAATGAGTTGGGCAGCAACAATAACTGCTCCCGAAAAAATCCCTGATTATTATGCTGATGTGGATGGAAAATCCGGCAAGGACTTATGGAATGCCATTAGTTCAATTACCAACAGAGGTTTCAAATCCATCGGATATAACGGGCTCTATGCCGCTTATTTGAAGACGGATGTTTATCCCTCGGATTCAATAGGTAAAGCCGGCAAGATATGGGATATGTATGGTGAGTGTGCATTTTCTCAGAATAACACATGCGGAAACTATAACGGAGTATGCGACTGCTACAACCGTGAGCATTCGATTCCTCAATCCTGGTGGGGAGGTGGCACGGGCGGAATCGGCAACGATATCTTTCATGTGCTGCCTACAGACGGCAAGATTAACGGCGTTCGCTCAAACTATGAATATGGCGAAGTGAATGGCGGTACTGACTGGCGAGGCAATAAGTACGGAGCGGCAGGCTCATGGTCCACAGACAGGAAGACTATCGCCACAGAGGAGGATGAGTCAGTCAAAGGAAGCGGCAACGTTTTCGAACCCAAGAAACAGTACAAAGGCGATTGGGCTCGCGGTATCATGGGAACCATCGTCAAGTGGCAGCAGTCGAACATCACTTCCGGCAATAATTTCTTCTCGGGAACTTATACCGCATCGGGCTATTTCGGACTAACCAAGAAAGCCGTAGTGCTGCTCATGAAATGGCATCGGGAGGATCCTGTCTCGCGTAAGGAGATAGATCGTAATAATGGAATCCAATCAACGCAAGGCAACCGTAACCCCTTCATTGACTATCCCTATTTAGCGGAGTACATATGGGGTGAACGTGCCGGAGAGCCGGTGGATATATCGCAACTTATGCCGTCAACAGATCCGGATTTTATTCCCGGCATTAGCGACGGGTGGCATGTTGTGCCGGTACCTCCTATTCCTGCGGCAATGTACGGAATCACATGGTATGCCAATGGAGAAGTACTTCGTGTGGATTCCATTTGCGAGGAATGCCCTATTACCGTTCTTCCTTCAACACCGTTATCCTGCTCGTTGGAAAGCAATGTGTTTATGGGTTGGACACCGGTAGCTATAAGCAGTTTCAGCGATGACGCACCGGCTGAACTCTATACTAAGGCAAAAGATTTTCCGCAGGTAATGGCAGACATGACTTACTATGCCGTGTTTGCAAAAGCAACCATTCACGAAGGAGCAGTTGCGGCGACCTATACTTATGATGCCGACCAGACGCCCGGTTGGACCAATACGGCTCAGTACAAGAGCGGGTACTGGTTGCTTGACCAAGGAAAAGTGCTGACGTCTCCCGAAGTGGATTTGTCCGGATTAGCATCTATTCATATTAATATGCGTACGTATGGCGGTGTCCAGTACGATATGCTTGACATTACCGCCAGTGGTAAGCCGATAGCGCAAATAGAAGCGACAAAAGGCAGCACAATGGCCGAATATACCTGGACGAATACCCAAAGCCTTTCCGGCAAGTCACCGATTACATTCTCCACCAACTACGGCGATAAAAAAGGTATAGGTTTCTCGTCCGTGACGATAAATGCCACAGGCGCAGGAGAGACGTATAGCCGCTATATTACTACCTGTCAAGAAGCATCTGAACTTGTCGATGAATTTACAACCAAAGCCCCGGCACGCAAAATACTCATTGGCGGACAGATTTACATCCTTATGGACGAGACCTTGTTTACCATCACCGGGCAACGTGTAAGATAATTAATTAAAAAATTAAAGTATGTAATGCAAGCAAAACAAGTATATAAAAAAGGACTATTATGTCTTTGTGTGTTCAGCCTTTCAGTAACTTATGCCCAGATACCTGCAGGGTATTATTCGTCAGCCGCTGGCAAAAAAGATGCAGCATTGCTGCAAGCGCTTCATACCTGTATCCAGAATCATACTGTAATTAACTATAATGCGCTTGAGGACTATTATGAGCCAATCGATTTCCGAGCCAACGGAACACTATGGGATATTTATTCGAACTGCGAGTTTACTATGTCTCATGCCAACAAGCCTCAAAGCGATTTCTGTGACGGCTGGAACAAAGAGCACACGGTGCCGCAGTCTTGGTTTGGCGAAGCTTCGCCGATGAAATCAGATTTATTCCATGTGCTGCCAACGGATGCCCGTGTGAACAACTTACGCTCCAACTATCCCTACGGTGAGACGGAAAGCCGCAATGACAAAGTGTCCAACGGTGCTCCCTATGCGCTTGGGCATCTCGGCTCCAGTAGTTTCTCGGGATTCTCGAACATAGGAACTGTTTATGAGCCTGATGACAAGTACAAAGGTGATATAGCGCGTATCTATTTCTACATGGTAGCGCGTTATCTTGACCGTGCACTGACATCAGCCAACGGTGCCAAGATGTTTACCAGTTCAGGTGGCACAACAGGTCTGACCGATTATTCGGTTGCTCTATTGATGAAATGGCACAGGCAGGATCCAGTATCGCAGAAAGAGATAAATCGCAATGACTCAGTATATAAAGTGCAAAAAAACCGTAACCCATTCGTCGATTATCCTTTCCTTGCGGAGTACATATGGGGAAACAAGAAAGGTTCTAACCTTGATTTCAGTTCAATCATATCGGCCTATGACCCATCTTTTGTTCCAGACCAAAGCGATGGAACAGGCAGTACCACATATGAAAAATTCGGCGTTATATGGTTAGCGAACGGCACTACGCTTGCTGTTGATTCCGTTTTCGAGAACCAGAAACCAGCATCGTTGCCATCAGCACCTGCCTCATGTTCCGAATCGAGCAATACATTCGTAGGGTGGAGCAGAACTCCGATAGTCAATGCAACGGATACCCGCCCAAGCGATTTGTTCGATTCCTTGGAGGATTGTCCGGCAATTCACGCCAATGTGACCTATCATGCCGTCTTTGCTCATATGGAAGCACAGGAAGGAGAAGGAGCAGTCGAGGCGTCTGCAACGTTTGACAGCTACAAGCGTGGAGATGTAGTTTCCTCTGCAAGTGCAGGGAAAGTATCCATTACGTTTGCAAAATCTAGTGCGAAGAATGATACCAAGTACTACTCTGAAGTACGGTGCTATCCTGGTTCAAAGATTATATTGTCCGGTGCAGACATGACTCGTATTGAGTTTGTAGCCGGCACGAATGACAAAGGTAATCCGCTTGCGCCAAGCACAGGCTCTCTAAACGGCAATGTATGGACGGGAAAAGCTGATAATATTACCTTCAGCATAGGCGGTGACAGTGGTTACAAGGGTATCAGTGCAATCAAAGTGACCTATGAGGATATAACTTCTCTCAATATCTATTCTGCTTACCTGACGTCATGCAGCGGTGCTTCCTCTGAAGCTGTAAATGCCGTAATGGATGCACCCTCTGCCAGCAAACAGTTCATTAACGGACAGTTGTACATCCTTGTAGGAGATGAATTGTTTGATATCTTCGGTCGCCGTGTCCGATAACGCTTAAAGGATCATTTGTCTATAAAGAAGAAGGACACCGTGTATGGTGTCCTCTTTTTGTGGGCGTTTACGGATTCGAACCGCAGACCCTCTGCTTGTAAGGCAGATGCTCTAAACCAGCTGAGCTAAACGCCCTCTTTACTACTTACGATTTGACGATATACCATGTATGATTTTCGTCATTTCTCAAAAGCGAGTGCAAAGGTACTGCTTTTTTTTGACATGACCAAATTTTTTTGCAAAAAAATGCATGTTAGGGGTCATTTTTTTGCATTTTGTGGTGATTTTGGTCCAATAATGCGATAATTATACCATTTTTTGTTCTCAAACCTATTGAAAATTGCATAACAAATCACCGTAATCGTGATTCCTACAACCACTCCTGCTAATACATCCGCTGCGAAATGCTGGCATAGATATATGCGGCTGTAGCCTCCAAGTGCAGCAGCGAAAAAGAGAACTATTTGTATTATTGCGCAGATTGACTTTTTTACAGGCTGCATAGTTGGGGTGTTTGCTTCTGATGAACCGGTTAATAGACATCTTGTGGCGAGAATACTTACTACAAAAGCCAAAGCGAAGAATGATGTTGTGTGACCAGAAGGGAATGAGAACCAATGATTCATCCTGACTCCTTCCACCAGAGGAAGTTGGATGTCCGGCATGTTCTCTGCGAACCAAGTAACAGGTCTCGGTGCGTTAACAATATGTTTGAAGATTTGTGTTGTCAGTGCAGAAAATGCCATTGCCGCAGAAGCCATAACTCCGCTGCCGATACGTCCAAAGAGTAACAGCAACAGGCACACTATGTATGGAAACCATTCCGCTATTTGTGTGTAATACCTATAGAATAAATCGCGTGTTTGTGAGTGTCGGTTGCACAGTAGTATATGCAAATCCCCTTTCGGAAGGCATAAAAGGGCTAAGCCCAATGCTGCAACAAGCATCAGGCTTAGCGATATAAAAACTGCGTTTTGTCTGAAAAACGTTTTCAATGTTCTATGTTTTAGATTCTGAAATGGTTGTGCTCTAAGATTTGCGAATGGTTTATCTTACCCGTTGTCCGTAGATATTGTATGAACGGTTGTCGATACGGATAACAATCTGCCGGTTCTCAATCCTTTTGCTTGCAGGTGCTTGTAAATCTGTAGATTTACCTCCGTAGTCTTCCGGTTCTGCTTCGATGATAATCGGGCATGAAGGTAGCCAACGACCGGATTTATCTTTCAGCATAACATATATCTCGTCATTTTCATGGAATTTGTTTCCTTCTCCGAGGTAGAGTATGGATGCATTTGTGCCGATGGAGTCACCGTTGAGGAACCATTGGTAATCCGTGAAATCATATCCTGTATTTCCTCCAAATCCTTTCTTATACACAGCAACGGTATTGTTAAACTTGTATTTGATAATCGTTTCGGGATAGTAAATCGCGAAATTGATAGTGAAAGGCTTGTTTTTTGGATTGTCGCAGTATTTGTCTGGCACAAGCAGTTCTCCGACGTATATACCCGGTGATTTGATGTTGCTGATAGGCAGTTCGATAGTACCGTTTGAGATGCTGTTATCAAGCGTAATCGTTTGATCCGGGTATCCGGGCACTTTGAATATAGCATCTCCCTCAATATCGCCTTTGATTTTCTCATAGGGTATGTTCAGTGTTTCTCCCGGACATATATGTTGAGCCGCGGAGTCGTTCGTGACATCCATTTTCAGGCAGGTTATCACTTCTACGCGGTATTTGCGGTAATTGTTACAACCGCGTGCATTTTGGGTGATATCTACCACATCCTGACTGGAATAATATACTGTACCGTTATATCCGACGACAGAATCTTCTCCGCGTATAGTATCCAATATTTCTTCTGTCTCCAGGCAGTATAATTCGAGACTGAGCTTTTTGGTTACATAGCAAGGGTCATCGGGGTTAATTATTTTCGTAACACCCTCTGATGCCATCTTATCAAGAGCCTCCTGTCCCTCCGTTTCGATAATCTCTTTCTGTTCCTCAAGTGTCAGAGTTTTAGTCGTCGGATCTGTCGGAACAGTGTCCGGACGTACTACAGGGAACGAGAATTTGAGTGACGTTTCATAATCCAGACTGACGACGTTGCATCTGGTGTCCGTGGTAGAGAAAACCAGTTTGACCTCCACATCGTACCATGTAGGAGAGGTGTATTTGTGGTAGATGACATCGCTAATATCTGTAACATCAAAGAAAACAGTATCCGTTCCATCACCGAAGTTCAGTTCCACTCTCTCTATATCTCGAGTACGTGCGGCGTAGGAGAAATCGAATCCTATTTCATTATCTACACAGAATTTTTCATCTCCCATTATATCGACACCCATAGTTCCATCTTCAAAGTTGAATCCGTTCAGGTCAATACCAAATTTCACTGCAGCCGAACCGGCAGAGTAGGCATAAGACTCATCATCGCCGTTACCATATACGTGCGCGATAAATCCTTTGCTATTTTCCAGTGTGAAGACATTGATATCCTCCGTGTCATTTCCTATCTGGACACGTGCGTAGGAGTATAGGGGATTGCCGGGGACTTGTTCCCACGAGAGTTTATTCGACCAATCGCTACCATATTGCCCCATATAGGCTGTAAGCTTCGTATTGTTGCATGTAGGTGTTTCTGTGACGATGTTAAGGAAGTGTGCTCTCGTCTTCTTGGTATAGCAGGCACCAAAGGTGATCTTGTTAATTTTCTGTTGCACCGGGGAGAGCCATACCGAGGAAGGGTCGCCCAAATAATCGTCTTTGCCTCCAATAGTTATAAGTTCGGTGGGGTCTCCTTTGAAACTGTTTCCGGTATCATAACTGATAACTGCAGCCGGACATGATGTCTCAATATAGATAGCATCAGCCGTGATAACTTGGTCTATGTGACATTCAATCTTGCTGAGGTTCTTGGTGTAAGGGTCAGCAGGTCCCTGCAGCAAGACATAATAGGTTTCTCCCTCGTCAATAAATGTCTGTGTGTAACCGTCAATAATAATTTCCGTATTACCGGTTGTAGCGGTAATACCAATGATGTTTCCATCCTTCTGCAATGATCGGGTAGCAATAAACTCTGTTCCCCAATAGTCAATAGGCATCATTTGTTCAAACAAACCGTCTCGTGCCGCAACACCGCCCGGCAGTCGTGTGACCGGACTACCGACATAGACAGCAATTTTCTTATTTCCTTGCGCAACGATATGTGTGCCCGCCAACTGAGCTCCTGAGTTACTGATCAGGTAGTATGTTTGTCCCTTGTCAAGCGTAATCGTGAAAGGTTTGCCATCATTGTTTTTTCCGTAGGTGTTCCCCTTCGGGGTGATTTCCACTTTGGTGTTATTTTCGGTCGCCAAGATGGTAGTCATCGTCACGGGCTTGTCAACGCCGTTTGCATTCGGTTGGAAATCCTGCAGATAATACTCGGATTGAAGTGCTGTGATAGGAAGCGCGTTGCTGGCGTCCATGGAATACTCTGGTGTGCGCATAATAACAAACACGGAGATATTCTCTGTAGCCGTAATATGCAGACCATAGTTGTTGATCTTATCAGCATGGTTATAGACATCTGTGGCATTGACATTGTTAGTCGTAGGATACCATTTGGAAGGGTCCAGATAGTAGTCTGCAGGGTCAATCTGCGCTGTATTATCACCAAACCGAGTCCAAGAACCGGCATCCACATTTGCTGTGGCCAATTGTTTTCCTGCATAATCGGTAATGGTGACCGTACATGCTTTCTGCGCAGACACAGCAATCGTAGGGAACGCTGGGCTTTTAGCGCTTGGCGGCTGGCAAACAATCGTATTGGCTACCCAGAAATCCTTTCCCTCGGTGGAAGCTTGGCTCCACGCAGGTAGGGCTGTGCATGCGAATAATGCTACAAGCAATAATGATTTAAGTTGCTTTTTCATATATGTAGTATTTATATTCTCTCGAAATCCTCTCGAAATCCTCTCGAGATACTCTCGACTCGATAGTGTCTCGATAGTGTCTCGCTAGTCTGATTTAGCTATATGTTATAGTATCTCAATCTCAACACGGCGGTTGTTCTGTCGCCCTTCTTCGGAGTCGTTGGTGTCAATCGGTTGTGATTCGCCTCGACCTTCCGCTTCAATGCGTTCAGGAGCAACACCACGCTCAATCAGGTCTTTCATGACCTCGTTGGCTCGTCCTTCGGAGAGTTTCTGGTTGGCAGCGTCTTTACCTACATTATCGGTATGCCCGATAATCCGGATACGAATCTGCGGGTTACGTGCGAGATACATATACAGGTCGTTCAACGCCTCTTCGGAAGATGAAAGGATACGTGTTTTGTTAGTCGCAAAGAAGAGATTCCGAACGATGAACACTTCACCTTTCTTAACCGGTGAGAGTTGTATGTTCAGCGAGTCACCTATGTTGGCAATCGCCATATCGAGTGTATCATATCCGAATTGTGCAATATGAAGCGAGTATTGCGGTCCTTCCTCCATCATCTGTCTAACCGCCTTGCCTGTCGAATCGGCATTCAGAACATAAGCCGGTTCAGCAACATCGCTGCGGAAGATTTTTACCGTAGCCGGAACGCTCATGCCTGTCTCCTTGTTAAATACGCGTACGCGAAGAACGGGACGAGGAACAAGTGCAATGAGAACGGTATCTTGGCTGCCGACTTCAATAACATCATACTGTCGTGTAGCAGGATAGTACCCCGGTGCTTTTACTTCAGATATGTATGTACCGAGCGGATGTTTCTGCTTCAATCCTTTGGCAGGATTGTACGTGCGCTCACGCATAACGACCTTGCCGTTCTGTGCATTGCGCGTCTCGATAGTGGCAGCAATAGCCTGCTGTGTCTCTGAGTTAACAATGGAATAGATAGCCGTGGAAGGAGGAGGTGGAACGGGACGTTCTTTCTTGCCCGGAATCTCAAACTGAATCATAAATTTGGCTCCAACGAACAAGTTGTTAAGTTTGGTGTCTCCGTTCATAGCCAGAAGCGTATTAGAGTGATCCACCTCTACAGCACCTGTGGTGAATGCCACGGGATCGGCCTGCGGCGTATTATTGGTATTCAGCACTCCGTATTCGGCGAACAGGCTGGCACGGTAATGTATATGTTGGCGTCCAAACGGCAGTCTCTGACCGGGTTTGACATTAGTTTTCTGCTTCGGGTCCGGCTGTTTCTGCAACCACTCGTCCAAGTCAACACCTACTTCGGCAGCAATACTGAGGTCCGGTTGGCGGAACTTGATTTTCTGCTCTGTCGTACCGTTCATTTCATATATTCCCATGCCATAAGGTTCGAGCAGTGCAGGGTCATGCACTACTACATCGTATAATCCTTTCTGTTTGTAGCCCAAGGGGAGTCCATAGTGCACTTTCGCTCCCAAGAGGAAGTAGTAGCGGCTGAACTGTGCACCAAACATTACCGGCACACCTATTTCGAACATATTACGAGTCTCCGTCACTTTGTCAAACAGATAATTGTAAGTCGAGCCGTAGGTCAGGTCCATACGTTCCGCCTGAAAACCATAGGTGGATGTGGAATTGAGGAAACGGAAGTCAAGTCCTGTTTCAAAGAGGAAATGTCCGTATTCCAGATTATAGGTTACATCCAGTCCGACGCCAGCGCCTCCCTTGAGTTGTTGCAAAGCATTGCTTTGGTTGAGCGTTCCGGCACCCATGTAAGAGCCATTGATTTTGTCCATCATGGCGGCGTAGCCTGCACGAAGTCCAAGGCCTACATATGAAATCACTTCTGTCTTCGGGTTTTCCAGACTTTCCTGATATTTCTCGTATTCACGGAGTGCTTTCTCTTCTTTGGCGCGTTCCTCAGCTTCTTTCTTTTCAATAGCTTCCTGTTTCTGCTGTGCTATGCGGGCACGTTCCGCCTCTTTCGCGGCTTGCTCTTTCTCTTTGGCAGCCTGTGCTTTTTCTTTCTCTTTAGCCGCTTGCTCTTTCTCTTTTGCCTTGGCAGCTTGTTCTCTCTCTTTCTCCTTCGCAGCCTGCTCTCTTTCCTTTTCCTTAGCCGCTTGCTCTTTCTCTTTTGCCTTGGCAGCTTGTTCTCTCTCTCTCTCCTTCGCAGCCTGCTCTTTCTCTTTGGCAGCCTGTGCTTTTTCTTTCTCCTTAGCTTTGGCAGCCTGTTCTTTCTCTTTCGCCTTAGCCGCTTTTTCTTTTTCTTTCTCTTTAGCGGCTTTTTCTTTCTCTTTTGCCTTAGCTGCTCTTTCTTTCTCTTTTTCTTTGGCTGCTCTTGCCTTCTCCGCCTCTTTTTGCTTGTCGGTTTGTCCGGCAGGGGCTGGTTCCGGCATAGTTGCTGCCACGGCCGGCGCGCAACTCAAACAAAGAACAACACTTGCAATCAATATGTTATAAAGAATATTCATCTTTGCTCCGAAGGCGTGATTCGTTTCGTTTTTCATATCCGTGTTCTCCTATTCTAACGATTATTGAATGATGAATTTGAAACTGCGGCTACCTTTGCCTGTTTTGACATAGAGCAGGTACAAACCTTTCTGTGCAGGTGCCGGAATAGTGCATCCTCCATCAGGAATATCAAAGCGCAGGTTCTCATATACATGTCCGCTTGCGTCAATCCATTGTGCATAACATTCGATGTCAGTCTTGCCGTTCCAATCAGCGTTCACATAAACCTTGTCACCAGACAGGATGCTATATGTGGCGGTAATGGTAAACTTGGATGGGTCGGCATCGAAATTATGTGCTTCGGCGCTGGTGTTAAAGGCCTTTGCGCATGCACATGTTTTGACCTCAGACGCTTGCCCTTTGTTGATGGTGAAGCAGACATAATACGTATCGTTGGTGTCGCCACCATAGGGTAGGTCATAGAAATTAAGGTTTGCGGATACCTGCCCTTCGACCGCTGTACTGTCCGATGTACGATACCATTGGAAATCGCTCAGTTCTTTGCCTGCAAATGGCGTTGTGAGCAATCCCAATACGTTATTATACCGCTGGTCAATGATATCTTTGTCGAAGTTCAACATGAAGTTCAGCGTCGTATCCGCGCCTCCGCAATCGGATTGGATAACCAGGTGGATGCCGTAGTTGACTTCCGGTTTGGCAGAGTTGGGAATGGTAATTTCAAAGTGACCGTCTTTGATTACCAAGTCGGAATCTTCGAATCCATCCTCCTTGGCTTTAGCGTCAAACTCTACGGTCACGTTGTCTCCGTGCAGATTCACTTTGCCTTCATTGGTATAAGGGATCCGCCCTACAAACGCTTTGCCGTCTTCCGGACAAGGAATATCCGGAGTTCCAATGGTGAACTCATAGCGTCCTATGGTTACCGTGATAGGAATGGAATCCACTGCTTTTTGTCCGGCGCAGAGATTGCTGCTTTCGCGGTAAATAAGGACGTAGGCGTTGTAATTGCCGGAATTCTCATAGTAGTGCGGTACTGAGTCCGTGTTGCTTAAGTCGCTTTTCCCGTCACCGAAGTACCACTCAATTTTCTGGTATACGTAATCCGGATGACAAGCGAATTTGATGGTATCCTCGCCGCAGAGTGTGTTCTCCGAATCCGGAGTAAATACCTGTCCGTTGATGGTAATGGACGAGGTGAGAGGCTTGGTGGCACCGCCGGCGGAATAGCCATAGGATTCGTTTTTAGTGAAACCATATACGTGCGCAATGAAATTAGATCCATTGCTCTTGAGCGTGTGCGAAGTGGCGGTACTACCCAGTGATATTTGTGCATAATGGTAAGTGGAAGAAGCAGTAACCGGCTTGAACTCCGTTTCAACCGATGCACCATCCAAAGTCATAAGCGAAGGCTGGTCGGTAACGACATTCACATAGTGCGATGTTGTACCGTTTTTGCTGGCATAGGTGGCGAACGTTACCTGATCGATCTGCTGCTCAATAGGATTAATCCACAACATGGCAGGGTCGCCATTACTAACACCATCTGCGTTCTTGGAGGCCAAGAAAAGGTGGGTGGCACAAGGACAAGAGGTGGTCACAACGCAGCTACCATCTTTAGCATAAGTACCTTGGTCGCCAATAATAAACTCCCAGTAATGTTTTGGGTTGCTTGCAAAATCAAAGGTATATACGGAATCACCATTGATATACACTGTGGTTTCATCGTTTTGCGCTAGGATACGAACGAAATCCTTATGACGGTCGGCTGACGCCGTCAGAACAAATGTGGTACCCCAGTATTTGGTTGGCATCGCCTGTGAGAAAATATGGTCACGCTCTTTGGTTTGATAGGGGATATTTGTGTGCGGGCAACCCTGGAAGACTGCTATTTTCTTTCCATCGCGTGCTTTTACATATGTACCGGAAAGGTCACCTGCATTGCTGTCTTTCTTGCCTGTCCATACATACCATACTTGACCTGCTTGCAATGCCGGAGAATGTAAGGTGTCACCTACAGAATAGTTGAGCCAGAATTTCTCTCGCTCCGTGAGTGCATCTTCGCCCATAAAATCTTTTTTTGTCTGGGCTGCATTAATGGAGTCGTTAATGGCCAGAGTAGGAACGGTGGGACAATAATCCACTATCGTATTGTCTTCCGCTGCAATAACGGCGAAATGGCTGCCTTGCGTAGAATTAACACCTCCGTGGTCCGACGGTGTATAGGTCTGAATGATATATTCGTCCAGCAACGAAGCTGTCGGCAGTACGTTGGTGGCATCAAAAGTCGCTTTCTTATAGTTTGTAGCAAAAAGTGAAATGTTTGCTGTTGCTGTCACATGCAGTGCGCAGGTATCCACTTGCTCTGAATTGACGGCGTAGCACACTTTGCCGGTACCGGCCATTTCCGAACGGGCATTGCCGGCCAATACATTGCCGTTATACAACTCCACCAGCCGCATCTCATTGGCATTCACATTGACGTTCTCGGAATAACCGGTGAATGGGTTGGTAATTGTTACCTGGCAGTTCTCGCGAGAAGAGATGGAAAGGGATAGCGTCAAGTCATTGTTCGGATCTTGGTCCGCTTGCATAAACGTTACCCAGAAATCTTTACCCTCTGTGGATTGACCGTCCACCACAGTGCTTTGAGCTTTCGCACCGTAGAAAGGCACGAGAAGCATACTGAAAAGTAGGGTGTTGAATAGTTGTTTTTTCATATGTTTTGTAGAGTTAAATGTAAGCATCTAAAATCGCTTGCAAAGTTACTGCTTTTTCTTCACGCGCGCGTTCACATTCTCGCGAAAAATGTGTAAAAATTGACACACTTATCGAATTGTTTGGCCTAAAATGGTAAAAATTGACTTGTTACGGATAATTCGGACCTGTCCGTTACGGATTTCCTTGTACGCAGGCATTGGACCATATTCGGGTACAATGAGGCCTGTTGGGTCTTTCTTTGGCACTAATAGATATAACTCCTGAATACAAGCGCGCTTGGAGGTACTGCCGCCGACAGACACTAATTTTATGGAGTGAGTGTCCTGAGGAATAGGGATGCGGTAGCGTATCTCGTTCCGTGTCTCCTGCTGCACTTCCACTTCTATGGAACGAATCAGTTGCTCGTTCGCGTAAATATCTAACTGCATGCTGGACGCGCTGTTGTACGGTGATGCCCTGAATGCCAATACTGCGGTGTCTTTCAGTGCAATTCCCGAGAATGAAATCTCTCCGTCCGTATTGCTTTTGCCCATTGTGATGGATGCTGAACCGTTGGACTGAATTCCGCTGTTGGCGTTGCCTGTTATATCGCCTTTGATGGCATTGATATATGTGGCGGTGATAATGGGCAGATTAATGAGTGTGTCGTAGATCTGCGGTTCAGGAGTATTCGTTTCTTCTTGGCAACAATCTGGTTTAAAGGCTTTTGTGAGAGAAGCAAGGTTAACTGTCTCGCCTTTTTTGTTGCCCCAGATATATTCTACCAGTTCCGGATAATCGATATATGGATTGCGGTTACATTGTATATTAGAAATTTGGTCTGCACGGCATATCTCCTTGTCGCTCACAGGATCAGCACGATGCCAATCGAGCAGTACTTGTATTATTGCATCTGAAAACATCAGATAATTGTCGTCACTCACATATTGTGGATAAGCATTCCAACCGATGTGTTCATATGCAGTGACCATATAGAAGTACGTACGTGCAAAATCGCCGCGATACTCTTCTTCCGGTTCAAAACAGATATACCCGTATTCTGACTTTTTAGCCGATGACATACGGAATGAACCGTTGTCAAATTTGTCGGCAGTGCTTACATGCCCCGGGGCATAATTGCTCTTTTGGCTATTAGCGCGTTGATCAGATGGGTTGAGGTTATACAGGTCTTTGTAGGCCACCCAGGACGAATCACGTGTGTCATCTTTGTTCCAACCCCACCACGATTTCGGCAGACAATGCTCAATATTGAGCGAACAACCTGATTCTCCGAGCTTGTTCGGATAATAGCGTACACAATTGGAGTACATATCCCATACTCCCCCTTGGGTGCCCGGCTTGTGGTCTGTGAAAGGCAATGCCTGCCATGTCCCATAGGCTTTTAGGTCCCCTTTCTGCCACTCGGGAGGATTATTGGAACTATGATAAGTAGTTGTCCCGTACTCATACCGGTCACCGTCGCGAATAATCAAACTTAACGCTGTTTTTAAAGCAGCGTCTTGTTGACCGTCGATAGCGTCATAGTAATTCTCCGGAATATCTTCCGCCAATACTGGCATGATTGCCATCAAAACTGCCAGAAATAAGAAGTGTCGTTTCATGGTTGTATATATTAGTTATTAAAAGTCAATCTTATTGGTTTTCGCTTTTGCGAAAGCACGCAAGTAGCAGATTTACAACTACGTACCAAACGATACAAGCTGTTCCTCCGAAAAGGGCAAACTCGATATGATGGTTGATTACGGCTTTGGCTACACAAAAACCGATGAGGATTAGACATCCTGCCAAAAAGCTGATTATCAGTGTTTTCTCTTTCTTAAAACTCTTAAAACTGAAGAACGGGATTTCTGCGTTCAGCAGATAACAACTCACAAGCGAAATACCAATGAGTACCCACGCTAACCAATGGTTGGCAAGGAGCACTTCTCCGGGTAAACAGCATAATCCTCCCCAGAAAATGGCATTCGCAGGAGTAGCTAACCCGATAAACGAATCGTGTTGCCGCTCATCTACATTGAATTTTGCCAGACGTAGCGCTGAGAACGCTGCCATAATAAGTGCCAAAACCGACCACCATCCGATTATAGGTTTGGTGTAGCAAAAGAGCATCATCGATGGCGCCAGGCCAAAGGTGATATCGTCTGCAAGTGAGTCCAACTGAATGCCTATTGGGCTGGGCGCTTTTAATAATCGGGCGCTCAAACCATCAAAGAAATCAAAGAATGCGCCGGCCAGTATCAACACAAATGCCCATATAAACTCGTTTTGTGTGGCCATATAAACTGCCACACTGCCGCAAAGCAGGTTGCAACTCGTAATCGTATTCGGAATAATTCGTTTAGTCATAAGTTGATATGATTCTTCCAATCTTCTAATTTTCTAATTTTTTATATACAAAATAACTCACAATGAAGGTTGTGATGCTGCACGCATTGGCAATCCAGAAGAATGTCGTGTATCCTACTGCCATCTGTAAAGTACCTGCTACAAATCCGGGGATCATCATTGATAAAGCCATGAATGCTGTGCAGATGGCATAATGAGCGGTCTTATAAGGACCTTCGGCAAAATGCATCATATACATCATATAGGCTGTGAAACCGAAACCGTATCCGAATTGCTCAAAACAAATTGCGGTTCCGATAAGCCAGTAAGACTCAGGTTGAGCCATGCTAAGATAACAATAGACAAAACTGGGCAATGTGAGTGCCGCTGCCATAGGCCAGATAGATTTCTTAAGGCCTTTTCGAGCTATGAAGATACCTCCTAAAATTCCTCCTAACAATAGTGCAATAACGCCGGCTGTACCGTTGATTAGTCCAACTGTATCGGTGCTAAGTCCTAAACCACCGCCGATGTATTGGCCTTTATCGTTCATAGAAATTGCGCGGTTTGCTACTAAGAACGGTTGACATAGCTTTACTAAAAATCCTTCGCTCAAGCGGTATAGCAACATAAATGTAACTGCTAATATCACGCCCGGTTTGGTAAAGAAAGTGGCAAAGGAGTCTGCGAGTTCACGCATTGCGCCGGCATAGTCTTTTACTTCCCGAGGTTGGTCTTCTGCGGCTTTGGGAAGGAAGAAACAATGGTATAGCGTGACGAGTAATAAAATGACGCTCGTGGCACCTAATGTCAGTTGCCAACTCAATGGAATATCACCTGTTCTGTTCTCTATATATCCCGCCATATAAACCAATACTCCTTGTGCAAAGATAGATGACACGCGGTAGAAAGTGGAGCGGATACCTATAAAACCTGCCTGACTCTTAGTGTCATGTGCCAGCATATAATAGCCATCCGCCGCTATGTCATGAGTCGCAGAGGCAAAGGCGGTGATGATGAAGAACACCAATGTCCAGCGGAATAAATGGACAGAGGTTCCTGCTTCGATTGATTCTGCAGAAGGATGAGGAAGGGTTACCGTTAACAGGATACACAAACATGTCATCAATATCTGCATCGAAATGATCCACCATCTTTTGGTTCGAAGGATATCCACAAAAGGACTCCAAAGGCCCTTTAAAAACCATGGAAAATAGAGTAGGGTGGTAAAAAACGATAACTGATCGTTAGGAACGCCCATCTTGGCAAATAGCATGACTGACATGCTATTCACCAGAAAATATGGGATTCCTTCTGTAAAATACAGCGTCGGTACCCATGCCCACGGAGATATGTTCCTTTCTGTTTTCAATTTTATTGCAAAGGAGAGTAACCCGTTTAGGGACACTCTCCTTATTTATATTATGCACGTACGCACGCGCGGAGATGGACACGCGCGATTATAGGAAGTTGGCGCGGTTATCTTCGATCTCGGTTTCATCCTGCAATAATTGCAGCAATTCGTAGTGACGATATGAGTTGCGACCGCCTAATTGTGCTTTCTCTTTCTCTGCATCAAATTCCTCTGATGTGTTGATGGCAGCACCTGTCTTTACTACGAAGACACCGGATTCACCGCAAATCGGAGCACTCAGCACGTTCTCGCCTTGAGCCAATGCGGCACCGATTACTGCGGGTTCGTTGGAGTTACCGAAGAAGTTGTCATTCAGCGTGACACGCTCCACGTTGCGAATAGGTTGACCGAGAATCTCTGATGCTGCCTCTAAGCTCTCTACGCCTTTCAACTGATCGACCAAATATTTGGCTTTTGCGTTGTTCAGGGCTTCCTGAGCGGCATCGGCGTGTACATATGCCATGCGGTACTCATTATCGTCAGCTTCAGTCAATGCTGCCAATACGAACAGATTGCCGCATTCATATACTTTGTCGCTTACGGCACCTTCTTTGGCTCCGAATGCCCAACGCACAATCTCACGGCTGTCTTTGACAGATCCTACTTTGTCATCCATCTCGGTCAACTCTGCGGGTACAAGTGCATAACCTGCCTCTTGAGCGGACGCCTCGAATGCCTCAATGGTCTTGTTGTCGTTAGCAAACTGAAGCATTTGCTGATACAAGGCATGGTTGGTCTGGTCGGATGGTATAACGGTTTGGCAAAGGATGGCTACTTTGACTTTCGGTGTAGCTTTGGCTACTTCCATAATCTCGAATGTTCTGCTGCCACTCGTGAACTGGCTGCCGCGTTTGCCGCTAAAGGCTTTCTCAATAAAGTCTTTCGGCCATTTGTTCTCAAGCAATATTTCTTCGGTTACCCAACCCATCTCGCGACCTTCGCCTTCTTCCTCGATTATCTTCAACTCAACGGAATCAGGCATCGAGTAGCCGGTCTCCATAATACGGGCCATCGAGTATGTCTTGCCGTCGAAAAGCAACTCTGTGCAATCACCGGTTTTGGACTCTTTGCCGAACGCAAAATCCTTGAATTGTACAGGAATCGTCTCCTCCGAGTAGTTGCGACCGTCATAGACGATGTCAGAATTCGGGTTAACAACAATGGAGACATCTTCCGATGTGCGGAATTCTTCCTGAAGGCTCTCCATCAGTTCTTTCACTTTTTGGTAATCTGCCTCGCTCGGAGTCTTTTCTACCTGGATATATTGGATAGAACGGGTCGGTTTTTTCTTGTACTCGTCTTTATAGTGGTTCTTATACAGCGCTTTTATCTCGCTCTCGCTTACGCTCACAAGACTATCGGCTACTGCGTAGTACGGTTTCATAACGTACTCCGCGCTGATGCCTTTCTGACGGTTGTTGAACGCAAACTCTGCATCCAGAGTGTTGGTCTTCAAAGTGTGCTGAAGAACGCTGTTGTATTTCTCCTGAGCATAGTTCAAACGTACAAGACGTTCTACAGCCATCCAATATTTGCGGTATATGGCTATATTCGGATTTTGTGCCAATTCAGGGTCTTCTTCGTTGATGAAGGCTACCAGTTGTTTTACCATCTCGCGGTTGAACTGACCGTTCTCGTCACGGAACATGCGGAAACTCTGAAGGAAACGATGAGGATTGTCACCCAAACACAATTCCGTTAATTCTTCGTTGGTAATGTCCATTCCTATTTTCTTGAACTCTTCGCGGAACATATTGTCCGATACAATCGAATTCCACACTTCGTTACGAATCTGGGACTCTAACTCTGCGTTGAAACTGTTTTGGTTCAATTCAATCTTGTACAATTCCTCGTACTGGTCTTTGATTGATTGATAATCCGCGAAATGAATCTTGTTGCCCGCAATCTCGCCGATGTTCTCGCGGTCGCGGTTACGTAATGTTCCTCCATCTCTCAAAAAGTCTCCGAGGATGAATGCCAACATGGCTACACCTACTATTAAAATCAACAGGGCGCCATGGTTTCTAATTCTTTGTAAACTTGCCATTTTGTTATTATAATTTTTTGATTTTGATTCTCAACTCTCAATTCTCAATTCTCAACTCTCA
Organism: uncultured Bacteroidales bacterium; assembly: GCA_900319995.1. Lineage (GTDB taxonomy): Bacteria > Bacteroidota > Bacteroidia > Bacteroidales > Paludibacteraceae > Colicola. Next base: position 18,202 of record ONQO01000019.1, on the reverse strand, counting down.
ATTCTCAATTCTCAACTCTCAATTCTCAATTCTCAACTCTCAACTCTCAATTCTCAATTCTCAATTCTCAATTCTCAACTCTCAACTCTCAATTTTAAAAATTCTTGTTCGTCGATTCTTCTATGTAACCTTGTACCGGTTCACAGGTGCCGTTGTAATTCTGTATCTTTGCGTTAACGAGCACGGTATCACCTACTTGTACTTGGTCAATGCTCGTGAACTTGTTGTTCGCACTCTTGTAGAACAAACGGTAGCAGGTCGCTACAACTTCGCCATCGGACGATATGTTGAATGTCATATTGCCGTAGCTGCTTAATGTCTTGTCGCTTACGCTAACTACTACAGCGCGTATCTTATATGACTCAGTACTGGTCTTGCCAACACCCAAATTGTCTGAAATCTCCTTCGCTTGATTTACGCTGATTTCACCTTCGCCTGGAACTGGACAACCCGGGAACGGAGGGAAGACCTCGTTGAAATGAGGATTGTTGGACGAGTAGGTGCCACAGGTTCCAGAGGACTCATAAATGCCATTGTAATTCTGAATCTTGCACTTAACCACTACAAAATCACCTAATTGCAATGCGTCATGATCCGGAAGAGGTGCGCCATTCTTACCCAATATGCGGTAGCAGTAGAATTCTTTCGAACCTTTACCATCCTGACGCGCACTCAAATATACATAATCGTTTCCGTATTGTTTGAACTTATCCTCAAAATCAGGCTTGCTGCGTTGAGTTTCGTCAAATCTTCTTACCCAGCCTTTGATGTAATATTCCTCCTCTGTGGATTGACCGGCGGCAAGTTTCTTCCCTATCTTGACTGCTTCGTTCACATTTAACGTACCTTCTGGAATCTTTACTCCTTCCGGATCGGGCGTCGGATCCGGATCCGCTATTTCGGGAATCGTTTCCGTGTTCTGTGAATTGTCTCCCGGGGCATTGAGATAGGAATCCTCTTTGCAACTAAAAAATAACATTGTGACCAGCGCGGTCAATACTAAAATACTCTTTTTCATATATGTATTATTTAAGATTTTGCGTTATAAACTCAAAAAAGCGTGCAAAGGTACAAAAAATATTTCACGCGCGCAAATAAATTCAAAAAAAAGTGAAAAAAAATACGTTTTTCTTGCATATATCAAATTTTTGTTGTAATTTTGCACGCTTTTTCGATGGTGGGTGTCGTGTGCCCGCACGGGGAGCATTAATATTAATCTTGAAAGCAGATGTTTGAGAGAGCTTTACTTTCAATATTTGGCTTTCATTTAAACGCTAAAACATATAGCAACTATTACTCCTAGACCACGCGGTGGTCGTGTTATTAAAGAGGACCCGCATCGTATTAACGACAAAATTCGCGGTGTTCAGCAAGTGCGCCTCATTGGCGACAACGTAGAGCAGGGAATCTACTCATTCCAACAGGCAATGAAAATTGCTGACGAGCAAAACCTCGATCTCGTCGAAATTGCGGCTACGGCGAATCCGCCCGTTTGTCGCGTTATCGACTATCAGAAGTTCCTTTACGCACAAAAGAAAAAACAAAAGGAGGCGAAAGCGAACCAAAAGAAACAAGAGGTCAAGGAAATTCGGTTCGGACCGCAGACAGATGACCACGATTACAACTTTAAACTCAAGCACGCCCAAGAGTTTCTCAAGGAAGGTAACAAAGTCAAAGCATATGTCTTCTTCCGCGGACGTTCTATCGTGTTTAAAGAGCAGGGCGAACTCCTTCTCGCACGTTTCGCCGCTGACCTCGCGGACTACGGCAAACCGGACAACGTGCCTAACCTCGAAGGTAAACGAATGATTATGTTCATCAGCCCGAAGAGTCAGAAATAAGTACTAAACAAGGACCAACCGTTAGTTATTAGTTGGTTATTACTTAGTTATTAGTTAGATATTAAGCCGTCCGAAGGCTTACCTTATTATGCGCTGCCTGTCGGACGTATTATTAACAATTAAATATTTATTACAAAATGCCAAAGGTAAAAACGAACTCCGGTGCTAAAAAGCGTTTCACGCTTACCGGAACCGGTAAAATCAAGCGTAAGCACGCTTACAAGAGTCACATTCTCACGAAGAAGACTAAAAAGCAAAAACGCAACTTGACTCATGTTGCTATTGTTGATCATTCGAACACACGCTCCATCCGCGAGATGTTGTTGCTTCGTTAAGTACTAACCATTAAAGTGAAAGGACAGAACACATGCCAAGATCAGTAAATCACGTTGCTTCGCGCAACCGTCGCAAGAAGATCATGTCGCTCACCCGTGGTAACTTTGGTGGACGTGCTAATGTATGGACCGTAGCAAAGAACACATGGGAGAAAGGTTTGCAGTATGCTTACCGCGATCGTAAGAACAAAAAACGTACGTTCCGTGCTCTCTGGATTCAGCGTATCAACGCTGCTGCTCGCCTCGAAGGTCTGAGCTACAGCCAGTTGATGGGTTGCCTCAAGAAAGCAGGTATCGTCATCAACCGCAAAGCGCTTGCTGACCTCGCTATGAATCAACCCGCTGCCTTCAAAGCAGTCGTTGACCAGGCGAAGAAAGCCGCTAAGTAAGGTAAAACGGTTCGATTTATCGAAATCTCGATATTTCGATAGCTTGAAAAATGTTCTTACAAACAAAAAGGCTCGCATTCCTGCGAGCTCTTTTTGTATCTTATCGAGTGACTCAAAGAATACTAATGAATGTGTTTTCAACTTTATCGCCTACATGCAAAATCATGTAGGCAGATTCGGGGTACGAATCTTTCATCGTATCGACGATGATATAGGTTACGCCGCCGATGGTGAATAACTCCCGTCCGTGGTCATGACCTGACCAGTATTGCGTAATATTGCACTGGGCGAACAAACTCATCAACTCCATCGTCTCTTCCAAAGGAAGTGTTGCGATATCGGCGTACGTATTATCACGGCGATACATGTTCAAGTGCGTGAATATGAAGATGTGACGATACTCTGCATGAACCGATACCAAAAAATCCCGCAACCATCGTAACTGTAATGTACCCAGTGTGCCTTGCGCTGAGTCCAGACATATATAAAGGTCTTTCGTCTTCGGCAAATTTTGAGATTCTACGACAAAATAATAGGTGCTCGTAGGCCAGTGTTTTAGAAAACTATCCCACTGGTTGCGGAAAAGGTCATGATTGCCCGGTGTGACAAAGAGCGTGTCTTGTTTGCCGGCCGAGGCGGGCGTCTCTTTCTGCGCCTGCTCGAAGAAATTGTATGTTTCACAGGCTTCCACCAAGTCGCCTAAATGGACAGCAGCCGGACAATCGGCGTCATTGTGGTATCTGCGAATGAAACAACGGAAATTATCTGCAGTCTTGTTCAAGTGCGTGTCGCTACAAACATAAATGCGATAATTGCCGTCAGGTACTTTAAGTACGGCGTTTCCGTGCATATTATTATACTTCATGGACGAAACAAATCGTTCATTCGGCGTAGGAACAATTGTGCTATAGTTATTCGATTGTTCGCTACAACTCGTCCATATGGTCAGTATGACCAAGTTTAAAATTATATAATTGACGTTCTTCATAATTTCAAAAGCGATAATATGCTCCTACTTCGATTGACGCACCGTAGAACGAAGGAGCATAATTTCCAAGTCCAGAAGGTACGCAGGTCGCCTGCATTTTGATATACCAGTGCGCATCGAGATGTACATAAGAATTGACGATGAAATGCGGAGTGTACATTCGATCCATTTGGTATTCCGTCAAGTTAGTAATACAAGCTGAGATGTTCCAAGAACTCATATGTGCACGAGCAAAAATCTCTACATAATAGATGAAATTATGCGGCTCATACAGATTATTCTCCGTAGTATGAACTGAGGTGTGAATAAAATCCATCATTCTTAGACCACAGCCAAAATGGAAATGCAAATAATCCATTCGGTAACCAAACGAAAGTACACTGCTCATACTATGCATTCTATTCCGCGCATTGAGGTTATATAACACCTGCAGATTGAAGAATAACTGACCTGTTTTCAACGGAAACTTTGGCTCTATGCGGGCATTGAAATCATAGGTATTAGCGCTCAGAGCACGCACGTTAACCTCGCCTTCAAAATATGGATGAATAGGCAGATTAGCATTAATCGTGAACGCTCCATGATGCTCATATGGTGTATTATATCCATATATAGCTGAGACGCCGAGCGTGTAGCAACTATCACGGTAAAGGGAACTTGCAGAAACTGCAAGGGTAACCATCATACATTGTATGGCAAGCACAACTCTTCTCTTTTTTATAAGCATAATTTCCCCCTTTTCTTTTGGAAATTTTGGCATCATTCTTTTGTGGTACAACAACAAAACAGCGAATAACTGATGTTATCCGCTACTTGAGGCCGTAGGAAGTGCCTTAACAACCAGATAAACAATGCAGTTACTCGCCGTGTGTATATAATACCTCATCATACCATAAAGACTTTCGTCCAAAAGCATGGTGGGTGTTTATACACTCCGAGAGCATCTACTGGTCTTGTTTCTGAGTTGTTATTGAAAGTTCCTACGTTTCAAGTAGTCAGAGAACAAGCGTCAATAAACGCCTTTTATTATGTACTCACTTTTTTACGCTGCTGAGTTCAGCGGTCGCTCTTAGTCCTTGCGACGGAGGATTATAATTGACTTAATATTAAGTTTTTATCCAACCCCATTCTATCAAAAGCAAACAACCTTTTACCTAATTCATTGAATGATGCTCCAAAATGATATAGGTCATCATCTATTATCAAAAATCGGTCATGAAAACGGTTGCTATATGACTTTAATTCTATTTGTCTGCCCGGATATTGTACATCGTGCGCAGCAGCTATAGCTTGTAGGCTTCGCCCTACTGTCTCTGTATAAATGGTTGCTTTAACATCTTTCTTTCGTGCCTCTAACAAGTCAAATGTGCGGGCATCTATATAGCTGTCAATTAAGACAACTTCATGATGTGCGCTACCGATTAGAGTCTCTAAGTAAATGCGTGCGTCAAGCACTTGCCCCTCTACAAAAACTCCTTCTATCGGTTTAACTGAACCATCATCCAAGCGACTCAAGAGAGCTTCGAAATTACTTCCGATAGCCGCAATCTCTTGCTTGGTTTCTATACGGAATTGCTCCAGCGCATCAAGTCTTTGTAAGATTCCGGCATTAGCCACAATGAAGCGCCGCATAGCAACAAAGGCTTCAATAATCTGCACACTGAGACGAACAGCCACGTTACTACGAAGTACAGCGGACAACATGGCTACGCCTTGTTCGGTAAATGCATATGGGGTAGTGGGTGAATGTTTGAGAGGTTTAAACCTATCACACTTTGTGATAAGTTCATCTGTTTCAGAAGGTGTCAGTTGGAAACGGAAAGTCTCGGGAAAACGCGCTGCATTACGTTTAACAGCCTGATTAAGAGCAATCGTTTTGATTTGGTATAATTCAGCAAGATCACGATCTAACATCACTTGAGTTCCCCGTATAGTGAAAATACGGTGTTCTATCTCCTGTTGGCTATACGAAAGCTTTAATGAGTTTGTGGTCTTATGTTTAATCTGTGTGCTAACAGCCATTGGGGTGTCAGGTTATTACATGATTCTATTTCGCTGCAAAATTACTGCTTTTTTTTGATATATGCAAGTTCTTGTGTAATTTTGTTCTGTAGTTCTTTACTTGCAGGTACTAACGGAAGTCTTAGATAATTCTGGATAATTCCCTTTTGCGCTAGAACGGCCTTGATTCCCACAGGGTTGCCTTCTGCGAACAACAATCGTACCATTTCAGCATATTTAGCCTGTAACGCCCGGTCTTTGTCATGTACGATGTGCCAAAAGTCTTCAGGAAAGGCGTTTGAGGCAACGGAAATCAATCCCGCTCCGCCGGCTTCCATCAGTTCGCAGGCTATTCCGTCGTCGCCGGAGAGGACGAGGAGAGGAGGAAACCCCTCCCCATCCCTCCCTTTAAGGGAGCGAGTATTGGATAATTGGATTAGGTGCTTGATTTGGTCGAGGTTGCCGGAGGCTTCTTTGATGCCTATGATCTTGTCGCGCAGAAATGTTGGTATAGTCCTTCCTGATTCGGCTTGTTGTAATACGGGCAGACGGAAAGGATAGCGGCGTAGTTCTCCGATAGTTCGTCACGCATGGCGGATAGTTCTGCACAGACCGCAGCGGTGTTGTTTCCGCCTACGCCGAGGACCAATGGGATAACCTCACCCCGGTCCTCTCCTTGGGAGAGGGAGGTATGTTGGCAGACATAGTTTACAATGAAGCGACGTACTTCTTGTTTTTCTTCAGGAGTGAGTGTAGCGGCTTCGCCGGTAGTACCCAGGACCACGATATAGTCCACCAAACCTGTCAGCTGTGTGTCCAGCAGACGCGCCAAAGCATCGTAATCCACGCTCCCGTCTGCCTTAAACGGCGTTACCAGTGCTGTTCCTAATCCTTTAATCATTACTTTTGATGGTTGTAAGATAGTTCATAATCTGGTTGTAGAGCCATGAAGCCTCCGGGGACGCTTCTTCGCTTTGCTCCGGCGTGAAGTCCGGCAGCGAGAGAAGCATGTCGTGGATTCCTTCGCCCAAGTTGAGCCCCACTTTGAAATCCGCGTCCGTGTACATGGCGATATATCGCAGGGACAGGATAGGGCGCGGCGTGAGGTCGATCAGCAGATCGAAATGCTCCGCCTGCAAGTCCTTGAGCACATGCTCTTTCGGTTTGCCGAAGAAATTATAATCCGCTAATCCCAGTACGCGGCTTTGCGGCAGCACCAGCGATGTGGTCTCTTTCTTCTCGACAAATCCCCACATTGTGACATCCATCTGCCGTTTGAGCAGATCCTGACGGATGGATTTGATACTGTCGTTGCGCTCCAGCACATCGCTTTCATAGATCAGCATGATCTTCAAGGGCCGATCCAGATGCGGGAAACGCGGATTGCGCTCCGGCATCCGCTTGCGGAAGTAGTCAAATATGTATTGTTTTAGTTTCATATCAGGTAGAAGTTCCGGTTATCTATCGTATATCTATCGTGTATCTATCGTGTATCTATCGTATATCTATCGTATATCTATCGTATATCTATCGTGTTTGACAGCGGATTAGCAGCAGATTAACCGCTGATTAGTTGCAGGAAGTCTGCTTCGTTCATGAGTTTGATACCGAGTGCTTCCGCTTTCTTCCGTTTCTCCGGTCCCATGTTTTCTCCGGCAAGGATGAAAGAGGTTTTCTTGCTGACCGAACCTACATTCTTACCGCCGTTGGCTTCAATCATCGCTTTGTATTCGTCGCGGCTGTGATAGCTGAACGTGCCGCTAATGACAATCGACATCCCGGCTAATTTATCGGATTTCGGTCCTTCGGCTGCTTCGCCTTCAAACTGAAGTCCGGCTTGACGAAGACGTGCAAGAATCTCAAGATTCCGCATGTCGTTGAAGTACGCAACGATGTTCTCCGCAATCTGCGGTCCGACATCTTCGATGGCGCATAGTTGTTCAGCGGTAGCATTTTGGAGGCTGTCAATCGTGTTATAGACGCGGGCAATCTTCTTGGCGGTGGTTTCTCCCACCATACGGATTCCGAGCGCAAAGAGTACACGGCTCCACGGCACTTGTTTGGATGCCTCAATACCGGCTAACATATTCTGCGCAGACTTCGCGCCAAGGCGTTCCTGTGCGGCTATGTCTTCCAGTTTCAAATCATAGATGTCTGCTATATTACGCAGTAAACCGTTTTGGTAGAATAGGTCAATCGTCTCTTCTCCGAGTCCGTCGATGTTCATCGCCTTGCGTGAGACGAAATGCTCAATCTTGCCTTTGATCTGCGGCGGACATCCTGCTTCGTTCGGACATCTCCATGCCGACTCACCTTCCACTCTTACCAATTTCGCTCCACATTCCGGACAAATGTCCGGGAACGAAAAATCCTTTGTACTTTGTACTTCGTCACTTTGTTCCTTACCCGTGATTTTCGGTATGATTTCTCCACCTTTCTCCACCCACACCTTGTCACCCGGACGGATGTCGAGCGAGCGAATGAAATCTTCGTTATGGAGCGTGGCGCGTTGTACAATCGTGCCGCTCAGTTGTACCGGTTCAAGATTTGCAACAGGCGTCACCACACCCGTTCTGCCGACCTGATAAGTAATCTCCTTGAGCAGGGTCAACTGTTTCTCTGCGGGGAACTTATAGGCTATCGCCCAGCGTGGCGTCTTGGCGGTATAACCAAGTTCTTCCTGTTGTGTCAAGTCGTTCACTTTCAGTACGATACCATCGGTCGCTACCGGCAGGTTCTTGCGCTCCGTGTCCCAATAAGCGATATATGCCATGACCTCATCGACGTTCTTGCACACTTTGATGGCGTCCGATATATGGAAACCCCATTGTTTGGCGGTCTCCAGCCGCTCAAAATGGGTCTTACCCGGCAAATTGTCGCCTAACATATAATATAGATATGCGTCCAGTCCACGGCGTGCCACTTCGCGCGGGTCTTGCAACTTGAGCGTACCCGAAGCGGCGTTTCTTGGGTTGGCAAACAGCGGTTCTTCCTGTTCCTCGCGTTCTTTGTTAAGTGCTTCAAAACGTTCCCATGGCAGCAACACTTCGCCTCGCAACTCAAAGAATTCCGGTATATTATCTCGTTCAATTCGCCAAGGAATGGAAGGAATGGTCTTGATGTTGGCTATCACGTCATCGCCTTGCACACCATCGCCTCGTGTCAGCGCCCGAACCAAAACACCGTGCTCGTACCACAACGAAATAGAAAGCCCGTCGTATTTGAGTTCGCAGACAATTTCTACGTTCGAAGGCAACTTACGTACCCAATCTTCAATCTCTTCGCGCGAATAACTGTTCGCGAGAGATAACATCGGGTATTTGTGTTTAATCTGTTCAAACCCCTTTTTGCCTAAGTCGGAACCCACGTGTTGTGTCGGAGACTTCGGGTCAAACATATCCGGGAACTGCGCTTCCAACTCCTGCAAACGATGCATTTTCTCATCGAACTCACGGTCGGATAGAGTAGGCATGTTCAGTACGTAGTACTTGTAGTTCGCCTCCTCCAGTTCTTTGCGCAGGCGTTTCAACTCCTCGCGTTCAGGTTCTTCTATTGCTGAAAACAAATCCATGTTTGTGACGAATGTATAATTATCTGACAATCAGTTTGTGCGATGTTATGACGCCTTTGTTGTAGAAATGCAGTATATAGATACCCGGCTGAAGTGGCAAGAAACGTTTCAACTCATCTGGCAGTTTGGCGTTGTTGTTAGACAGCGTGTAATACTTGGTGTGGGTTTCGAAAATATCTCCTTCATAAACGATGCGCGTAGGCGGACAAATCGGAATACCATTAATGGTATAGATGTCGAAATAAATCAACGGGTCTTCTGCTGCCGAGGTATAGACATAGTAAAAAGTCACGCTATCCTCAGCCATGTCTGAATTGTTGAAGTACGGCTCAAAACTCTGCGAAAGCGAACTATCCGGCTTGAGTCCCACCAGTACGGGGTCATGGTCGGAACAGCGGAACATAGTACGGTCGGAGGACTTGTCGTAGGTATATTGGTCGTCTTCGTCAGAATTAATATGGTATGCAGCCATACCGGTTATTTGTCGGTAAAGCGTCTCGTTGCATAAGGCATGGTCAATGTAACTTGCCATGCCGCCGAACATATAACTGTAACTGCTGTCTGCATGGAAAGCACGGTGAAGGTCTATCATGCCGTTATTGAGAAAGACGAGTATCGGGTCCGTTTTACCATAACAGTTCAAATCGCCCATTACCAACACATCATTGTCCCTAATATTACTGTTTTGGCGGTATGAATTGTATAACTTGACCACGGCTTTTGCTTCGTTCTCCCGCCTGTCTGCACCTCCGGTGTTCATTGATTTGAAATGGTTTATAGAGTAGATGAAGCGTTCGCCGGTCGCTTTCTCTCGGAAACAGATCATCTTCTTGCGGTTGGGCAACTCTACGTCAGAACCTGTCGGTGTGCCTATAGGCTCAACCACATTGGCATCATACACAAAATCAGACTTTTGGGACGTTCCTGACGCCGATTCGGTAAAGTATTTGTAATTGCGGCTCGGTAGGCTGCTATTCAAATCGGTCACTATTTCCTGAATAGCGTCATTGCCTTGCTCCAACTCCACCAAACCATAAATGTCCGCGTTGATTTTCTTTAACGCCTTGCTAATCTTGGCGCGTTGGTCCTGGTGTTCCGAATAATTGCGAGCACCCAATGAACCCATATTCGCTACAAAATAGTTCTCAAGATTGAATCCGCATACCAAAATCCGGTAGTCTCCCAAATCCGGTAGGTTTTTCTCTAAGTCCGCACGCGTATTGCCATGCCATGTGCCGCCTTTCCAGTTCAAGGTACGCACGTTCTCTACATACACTTCCAAATTGTGAATTTTTTCGCCGCATCGGTGGTAGCCGTTTACTCCTTTTAGGCTGAACATGCAATTATTATTGATGCGCACGGTTTCGTTGTATTCGTCCGATCCGGCTATTCCTTGGTTCTCGGGTTGAAAACGTCGCCAAGGCGATACAATATAATTGCCATTGGCATTGGCGCATACAATCATTGGCATGTCAAATACTACCGTCTCACCTATATAAGGCGTCAGCGCTTGTGTACTCCATGTGCTGGAGTCGGTAATGGATATGTGCACTTGTGCGTGGAAGGGCTGAAGGAAATACAATGCTATCCAAAGATAAATAAACCTTTTCATAGGCAATTCCTATTGTCAATTGTTTATAATCTGATGTCTCAACTTTTGGTGCCCATTGGGGCTAAAAATAATCAATTATCATAAATTCGCCACAAAAGTACAAAAAAATTTTCATATATGCAAAAAAAATTGTATCTTTGCAGCCGATTTTGAAGATATGAGCTGTTAATATTAATTTTTTTAGGCTGTAAAGGTGAATTTTTCTGACTTTTGGAATACGATTAAGATACGCAAATGGGGGAAATATGTGCTTACCCTGTTGGTGTTTGGAGTGGTCTATGTGTTTGTCGGAGACCAAAGTTTGATTATGTTTGCCAAACGCGGCGGAGAAATTCGTCGTAATGAGCAGCAGAGAGACATGTATCGTAAGGGCGCTTTGGAAAAACAACGGCAAATAAAGAATCTCAATAATCTCGACAGCCTTGAGAAATTCGCGCGCGAAAATTATTATATGCATACCTCTAATGAAGATATATTCCTTGTGGAGGAAGAATAAATGATTATAAATGAAATGAGAAAATCAACCATCATATTAATTATCGGACTCATAATAATGGCTGTCGGAGCTGCTTTGAGTGTGGCTGATATGCAGCCTTATGCCGATTATGTGCTTATCGCCGGTGCGGTAGTGGTCATCATCCGCGGTTTCGTCAGAAACCATGAAAAAGACGAATAACAATTGAACACTTTAACCATTTAACGTTTTAACCTGAATGCAGGACTTCGTCCGGAATGAACATATAATATTAGGTGTTGACCCGGGAACGCTATATATGGGCTATGCGGTGTTACACACAGTAGGGCAACAGGTTGAAATACTGGATTTTGGAGCCTATGACGTGCATAAACTGGATGGGCAATATCCTCGGCTCCAGAAGGAGTACACGCGCAAGGTGTCGCGATTGCGGCTGCGCTGAGCAAGGATGTCCCCATTTATGAGTATTCCCCGATGAAAATCAAGATGGCGATTACCGGTAACGGACACTCTACCAAACAGCAAGTTGCTGGCATGCTACAACGCTTCTTACATATCCCCGACGAAGAAATGCCTAAGAAGCTCGATGCTACCGACGCCCTCGGTATTGCGTACTGTCATTTCCTTCAGTTGGGATTGCCGCACGGAGAAGGCGGCGCAAAAGATTGGACTACTTATGCCAAGCGCAAAGGATTGACAGACAAAGGATTGACAGGTCCTGCGGCACAATTAGCTGCCGCACTCGCTACTGTTTCCAAGAAAAAGAAATAATTGACGCAAACTACAAAAAATAAGAAAAACACAAGAAAATATCCCTAAAATTTGGTAGTCTCAAAAAAATGTACTACCTTTGCACTCGGAAACGAAAGTAATCGTGCCTTTTTGAAACAGGAAAGCAAATTCGAAATCATAAATCACAAATCATAAATTAAATTATCATGGCTTACAAAATTTCAACTGACTGCATTGCTTGCGGTACCTGTATTGACGAGTGCCCGATGGGCGCGATCTCGGAAGGTGAACACTATTCCATTGATCCGGACGTTTGTACCGAATGTGGTACTTGCGCGGATGTTTGCCCAAGTGGCGCTATCTCGCTCTAATTGCATGAAAAAAAGTGCATTTTTTAACAAAAAATGTGTATTTTTGAGGGACTACGGCATGTAGACCCTCTTTTTTTTAAAAAAAAGCGCAAAATACTTGCAAATTTCAAAAAAAAGTAGTAACTTTGCAGCGATTTTTAATAAAATAGTGAAAAAATAGCAAAAATTAATACCCCAATAGCCATGTTAGACGCTTTTTTTAGAATCCACGATTTTCTGGTAGAGCATTCTTCAATGCCTATTCGCAGGTTGCTAATGGACGAAATCAATTGGGATGACCGCCTTATTGCTATCAAAGGTGGAAGAGGTGTTGGTAAAACCGATTTCCTACTTTCTCGTGTCAAAGAGATTGAAACCGAGTGGAAAAACATGCCCGAACCGGAAGGTAAAGGTAGAAAAAGGTTCAAGAAACAGTTCAAAGACATTCGTCCCTGTCTATACGTGAGCCTTAATGATTTCTATTTCACTGAGCACACTTTGGTCGAATTGGCGGGAAAGTTTGTCAAAGAAGGTGGACAATATCTGTTCCTTGACCAATTGTTCAAATATACCAACTGGTCGCGTGAACTTAAACGATGCTATTCCAAATACAAGGAACTGCATATCATATTTTGTGCTACTCCGGTCATGCCTATTGATGAGGATAACAACGACCTGAAGGATATTGTCAAAACGTATAACTTGCGCGGATTTTCATTTAGAGAGTACCTCAACCTCCAAACCGGGTTGAGATTCCGCTCCTATTCATTGGATGAGATAATTCAGCGTCATTCTTCTATCTCACGAGAAATATGCGACAGGGTTCAACCGCTTAATTATTTCCATGCTTATCTTGACCACGGCTACTATCCTTCTTATCTTGAGAGTAAAAGTTTTGAGGCAGAGTTGTTAAAAGTAATGAATAGCCAACTCGAGGTGGACGTCCTCATGATTAAGCAGATTGATGTTTCGTGCCTGCATAAACTTCGCAAATTGCTATATATCCTTCTCAAAGAAACGCCTTGCGCGCTCAATATAAGCAGCATTTCCGAGGAAATAGGACTGAGTCGAGCCACTACAATGAACTATATCAAGTATCTCAAGGACTCACGTCTCATCAATTTGCTCTATCCTGAGAACAAGAATTTCCCGATGAAACCTACGAAGGTCTATATGCACAATCCCAATGTGGCTCAAATGATTTTTACGAGAGAGATCGCGATGGCTGACTTATACGAGACCTATTTCTACGCGGCTATACACGGATCGCACAAAGTGAACGCTACTGATCGTTCGGCGATGTTCATCATCGACAACAAGTATTATTTTGATGTCAAAGAGTTGCCTACTTCCCGCGACACTATCCGTCCTACTGCCGTCGGCGAACTGGAAACTGGCCGCGGCAATCAAATCCCGTTGTGGCTCCTCGGTTTCCTCTATTGATGTCAACTTTATACCGAGACTTAGTCGAGATTAAATCGAGACCACATCGAGACAATCCTAGACTTTACCCGATATGTTATCGATATGTTATCGAGACCTCGAAATGACGAAATCACGAAAAAATAACAAATAACAAATTACAAATCACAAATAATCATTTAATCTTATGGCAAAAGAAAAGAAATTCATGACGATGGATGGTAACGCTGCTGCGGCGCATGTGGCTTACATGTTTACCGAGGTAGCAGCCATCTATCCTATCACGCCGTCGTCGCCTATGGCGGAGAACGTGGACGAGTGGGCAGCCGCAGGTCGCAAGAACCTCTTCGGTGAGACCGTTCTCGTGCAGGAGATGCAGTCTGAGGCCGGTGCCGCAGGTGCCGTACACGGTTCGCTGAACGCAGGTGCTCTCACCACCACTTTCACGGCTTCACAGGGTCTGCTCCTCATGATCCCGAACATGTACAAGATTGCCGGCGAGTTGATCCCGTCCGTTTTCCATGTATCGGCTCGTACGCTCGCTTCGCACGTGCTCTGTATCTTCGGTGACCACCAGGATGTCATGGCGTGCCGCCAGACCGGTTTCGCTATGCTCGCTGAGGCTTCCGTACAAGAGGTAATGGACCTCGCCGGAGTAGCACACCTCGCTACTATCAAGAGCCGCGTGCCATTTTTGAACTTCTTCGACGGCTTCCGTACGTCCCACGAGTACCAAAAGGTGGAAGCGATGGATATGGAGGACCTCCGTCCATTGGTAGACTACAAGGCGCTCCAGGAGTTCCGTGAGCGTGCGCTCAGCCCGATGCGTCCGGAGATGAAAGGTATGGCAGAGAACCCCGATGTCTTCTTCGCTCACCGCGAGAGCTGTAACCGTTACTACGACGGCGTGGCTGACATCGTTTCCGACTACATGAAGGAGATCTCGAAGATCACCGGCCGCGAGTATCGTCCGTTCAACTACTACGGCGCTGCTGACGCAGAGAACATCATCATCTGTATGGGTTCGGCTTGCGAGGCTATCCGCGAAGTGATTGATTATGAAGCAGCTAAGGGTAACAAGAAACTCGGTCTCATCAACGTTCACCTCTATCGTCCGTTCAGCCTCAAGTACTTGCAGGAGGCACTGCCGAAGAGCGCAAAACGTATCTGCGTGCTCGATCGTACCAAAGAGCCGGGCGCTAACGGCGAACCGCTTTACCTCGATGTAAAAGACGCACTCGACGAACTCGGTCTCAAGGACCTGCTCGTTGTTGGCGGTCGTTACGGTCTGGGTTCGAACGATACCACGCCGGCACAGATGCTCGCAGTATTCGAGAACCTCGCGCTGCCGCAACCGAAGAACCACTTCACCGTGGGTATCAACGATGACCTCACCTTCACTTCTCTGCCGGTTGGCGAGGAGATCGCGATGGGTGACGCTTCGCTCTTCCAGGCTAAGTTCTACGGACTCGGTGCAGACGGTACCGTCGGTGCTAACAAGAACTCCGTGAAGATCATCGGTGACACCACCGACAAATACTGCCAGGCGTACTTCTCTTACGACAGTAAGAAATCCGGTGGATTCACCTGCTCGCACCTCCGTTTCGGCGACGAGCCTATTCACTCGACCTATCTCGTTACCACGCCTAACTTCGTGGCTTGCCACGTTCAGGCTTACCTCCACATGTACGATGTGACCCGCGGTCTGCAGGACGGCGGTACGTTCCTGCTGAACACCATCTGGGAGGGTGACGAGCTGGTTAAGAACCTGCCGAACAAAGTGAAGAAATACTTCGCTGACCATAAGATTAAAGTTTATTACATCAACGCTACGAAGATCGCACAGGAGATCGGTCTGGGCAACCGTACCAACACCATCCTCCAGTCTGCTTTCTTCCGTATCACCGCAGTCATCCCTGTTGAGAAGGCCGTCGAGGAGATGAAGCACTTCATCGTGAAGTCTTACGGCAAGAAGGGTGAGGACGTGGTGAACAAGAACTACGCTGCGGTTGATCGCGGTGGTGAGTACCAAGAGCTCGCTATCGATCCCGCATGGTCCAAACTGCCTGCTGATCCCGCTAAGGACTACGGAGATGAGCCGGAGTTCATCACCAAAGTCGTTCGTCCAATCAACGGTCAGGACGGTGACCTCCTTCCGGTTAGCTCGTTCAAGGGCATCGAGGATGGTACATGGCCTGCAGGTACCGCTAAGTTCGAGAAACGTGGTGTGTCTGCGTTCGTTCCGGTTTGGACTGCTGACAACTGTATCGAGTGTAACAAGTGTGCGTACGTTTGTCCTCACGCATGTATTCGTCCGTTCGTGCTGGACGAGAAAGAGCTCGCAGGCCTCAACGGTGCTGCTACCCGCGAGATGAAAGCTCCGGCTGCCATGAAGGGTATGCACTTCCGTATGCAGGTTGGCGTTATGGACTGCCTCGGTTGCGGTAACTGTGTCGATGTTTGTCCGGGCAATCCGAAGACAGGCAAGGCACTCGCTATGGTCGACCTCGAGAGCCAACTCGGCGAGGCTGCTAACTGGGACTACTGCGTAGAGAAAGTCGCTACCAAGCAACACCTCGTTGAACTCAACAACGTCAAGAACAGCCAGTTCGCTACGCCGCTCTTCGAGTTCTCCGGCGCTTGCTCCGGTTGCGGTGAGACTCCGTATCTGAAGCTTATCAGCCAACTCGTCGGCGATCGCGAGATCATCGCTAACGCTACCGGTTGTACCTCTATCTACTCCGGTTCTGTACCTTCTACTCCTTATACCAAGAACGAGAAGGGTCATGGTCCGGCTTGGTCCAACTCCCTCTTCGAGGACTTCTGCGAGTACGGTCTTGGTATGCAGATTGCACACCGCAAACTGCGCGAGCGTCTTGCTGCTCTCATGCAGAAAGGCCTCGAGTGCGCTGACTGCTCCGACGAACTCAAAGCAATGTTCAAAGAGTGGCTGGAGAACCAGAACTCTGCAGAGGTTACCAACCGTCTCTACGAGCCGATGGTGGCTGCTATGGAGAAATGCGGTTGCGACACCTGCAAGGCTATCCTCGCTGAGAAAGATCATATCGTTAAACGCAGCCAGTGGATCGTCGGTGGTGACGGTGCTTCCTATGATATCGGTTACGGCGGACTCGACCACGTCATCGCTTCCGGCGAAGATGTCAACATCCTCGTGCTCGATACCGAGGTTTACTCCAACACCGGTGGTCAGGCATCCAAGGCAACGCCGCTTGGCGCTATCGCTAAGTTCGCTGCTATGGGTAAGCGTGTTCGTAAGAAAGACCTCGGTATGATTGCTACCACCTACGGATATGTCTATGTAGCTCAGATCGCTATGGGCGCTGACCAGGCTCAGACCCTCAAGGCTATCCGTGAGGCGGAAGCTTATCCCGGACCGTCGCTCATCATCGCTTACGCTCCGTGTATCAACCACGGTCTGAAAGCCGGTATGGGCAAGTCCCAGGCTGAGGAGGCGAAGGCTGTTGAATGCGGTTACTGGCACCTCTGGCGTTACAACCCGCAGCTCGAGGCAGAAGGCAAGAACCCGTTCTCGCTCGACTCCAAAGAGCCGCAGTGGGATAAGTTCCAAGACTACCTCAAGGGTGAGGTTCGTTTCGCTTCTGTAGCAAAGCAGTTCCCGAAAGAGGCAGACGAGCTCTTCGCCGCCGCTCAGGAAAATGCCCAGTGGCGATACAAATCCTACCTCCGCATGCTCGGCACGCAATGGTAATAAGGTACGCACGCATGTGCGCATATATGGAGAGAGCGTCCTTCGGGGCGCTCTCTTCGTTTATATATCCTCTGCTCTGTCGGTTCATGCATGATTTGTTTCTCTTTTTATTCTTCTCTCTCGCTTCGCGAAAAAAATGGGGGAAAGAAAAATCTTTTTATTTCTAATTACCATCGGTCGGGTGTTACGATTGTCCTCCGTCCATTTCGTCGGCATTCTATGCCGTCACAAAGAAAGCGGCATTGCTGCCGCCTTCCTTTATTTTTCAGGGTCCCCGATGTAACTCGTAGAGTTGCAGTGGGGGAAGCGTAGATCAAAACGTAGGCGTAATCGAGCGGCTGTGCTGCGAGTCACGCGCAGTTTTAGATTAAGCGTTTCGATGTTTCTCCACATGGTAGAAGCCCAGCGTGAGAATCTTGATGATTACTTCAAATAGGACTTTCACCCAGTCTTTTTCTTCGTTTTCAGTCTTCATTTTTAATTATGATTTTAATTGGTTCATTACTTGCTTGCAACGCAAGCCATTTCGCGGTAAGTTCTTGCTCCATGGCGGCATTTACCAAGACACAACCTTTGCTGTGTTCCGGCTTTGTACCTCCGTGAATCCGAATCCCGCTGCGTCCGGGCACGTTACTGATAAGCGGTAGGTTTCTTTGAAAGCGCGGTGAGAATGTGACCGAGACCGGATAAGTTCCTACTGGTATGATGTAGTCCGCATTTTCGAGCGTTGCGATGTCTCGTCCATTCACGCGCATA
>ONQO01000042.1 GCA_900319995.1 uncultured Bacteroidales bacterium | reverse complement strand
AGGCGCACCGCAGAGTGTCCCGTGGACAGTCAAGGAGTAAGTGCGCCGCGCGAGTTCGCGGAGCGAACATAGTGATCATCGTTTGAACGCATGTGAAATAAGAACTCCTTAAAGCCGACACAACCGACCCCAAAATCGCCCGTTTTTGCCCAGAAAAATGTACTATTATTAAGATTTATGCAAACGGAAAGCATACCAACTAATGACTGTCAATCAGCATATCTCAAGCATCTCTCGCGCCACTATTGAGCTTTCTCTGAAAATGTCCGATTATTAAGAAAAAGGTTAAAAGTATCGAATTTGAATTTCCATTCACTCCTTCACAGATTCACACATAAATGTGTCTTGATTGTATTGGTACTAATATCAAAATAATACTATATAATATAATTATAATAATATAATATTATATTATTAAGGCTATTTACTGAAGATAAAAAGATGTGTGAAAGTGTGAACAAGTGAATTATCGGCGTCAACTTTTTCAGGATAGAAACTTGTCCAAGGAGTCAACTAAGTCAGGATGATTGTCAACTTTTTCAGGACGAATGTCTATGTATTTAGGAAATCGCATACTTTTAACTTTTTACCTTTTTCGTGACTTGTGGTATAGGCATCCTACGGTCACGTACGGGATGGTCACGAGATGGTCGCCATAGCGGAAAGTGGTTGAACGGAATATGATTATTAAGAATAAGGCATTGAACACCTTTCAATATAACAGCGGTTAATCAGCCACTCTCACGCCACTCTCGCGCTACTTCAGTACATGGCACAAGAAAGGTCGGTTGTAAAGATTCAAATATAACAAAAGCAGGTAACCATCTGATCACCTGCTCTTGTATAGGGTTGCTATAACCTTACTATACCTTTACTTGACTTCTTGACCAGTGATGGTGAATGTTTTATCGCCACGGAGGATGAAGATTTGACCGTTATGGAGGATTTTATTTGCTGTTTGATGGTTGATATTGATATTCTCAATGTAAGTGGCGGTATCTTCTCCATATTCCAACACTAACAAGTTCTGCGCTTGTGTACCTTTATAGAAAGAGAAGTAGTCATTCGTAGTATTTAAGGATAAATAGCGTTTATTATTACCACTATCAATAAAAGTATAGCAGACTAAATCACTAGGATTCCCTGTTTCTTGCGTAAGTAATCTACCATTAGCACTCATGTATGCTGTATAACCGCTTGAATATGAAATATATTCGTCACCATTTTTCAGAAGCACATTAGATTCTAATTTTTCTATTGTCCAGATAAATTTATCTTCTAAATTTGCTCTCTGTACTTTTGTCTTATCACTTGTACCCGAATTAACAGCTTCCAAATGTGGTGTGTACTCAGTTCCTGCGTTTACGCTTGTAAGGTAGTACCAATTGGCATTTGTCTTTCTTTGAGCAAGTATGACATATTCTTTAATGATAGGCTTTGTGCTGACCACAAATGTATCTGGATTATAATGCCCTTCTGTTACTCCGGCTAATTTCCAATTATCTGTTGCTGATTCTTTGTACAAAAGATAAATAAGATAGTTTCCTGCTGGTACAATCAATTTGCCTTCAAAACGTACGAACTGATAATTGTATGATTCAATTACAGAATCCTCCAAATTAAGAACAGCAACAAATTGACTTATATCTTCATCATCGTCATTCACAAATTGAAGTGCGAGACTTCCCGAAAAAGGTTCTTCATTATTATTGTTAATTTTAGTTACAACCGCTATGGAGTCTCCTGTATACCATTGTTTCGGGAATTCCCCTTCCCAAGTGAACATATAATTCCAATCTATATCTATGGGACAATAATCAGATGATGAGTAATAATAGGTGGTGACATTAGTTTGCACATTTTGGCTATCGAATGAAGTTATAGAAAGTAAGTTGTTATATCCATCATAACTACGTCTCTCCACACGTGAAATAACCCATGCCTCGGAATTATTATCCCAATCATAGGTTGTAGTTGAGAGACGATTATTTCTATCATCGTATGTATAAGTATAATGTGAAATAGGGCCCACTGAAGTTGATTCCATAACATAAGATAAAACATTACCCTGTGAATCTCTTACATATGTTTCTGTGGATTTTGTATTCCACAGATAGCCTAATCCTGCGGGTTCTTGAGATTCTTCTATTTGCAAATAACCATTAGTATCATAAGTGTATTTTGTTTTTTCATACGCTACATATTCATTTTGCGAACTATCCCAAATCCATTGTGATTCAGTATATATTTTCCCATTTGCTGCTCCTGAAGTATTATATACATAGTTATATTCCATGAGTGGTACCCATGCTTTTTTTGTGGTATTCCATTGAAATATTTCTCTATTTGTTAATTGATTTAGATTATTAAACACCTGTGCTATTTTTGAATTATTAACCCATGTGCTATTGCTCCATTTAGAAGAAATTGTAGATATTATATTTTTATTTTCATCATATGTAAAACTAGTTTTTTCTGAATTAACCCATTTCAAATTGCTCCATATATAAGTAGTGATTGTAATAATATTCTCATTGGAATCATATTCATACTCTTGTTTGCTTGATATATTAAGAAAATTGTTAGTCTCATCCCAATCGAAATATGTAGTTGACGTATTATGTGCATTTGAATCATATTCATCATTTACTTGACGACTTAATGCCCAATCTAAAGTTGTGTCATCCCACCCATAATTTTTATAAATTATATTTCCTCCTGGTAGATATGTATATTCGTCTTTATTAAATCCTATCCATACCTGATTGGCATCATCATAATCATCGTAATATGCTTTAACATTAACACGACCGTCTCTGCTATATTCGTAAACATACTTAGTAGCTTTGCTATCAAAAGCATACTGAACGTTATTGTTAAAGTATGTTGTACTATCTAATTTTAGTCCACCAAAGGCATTAAATGGTTTTCCCATTTGTTCTATAGGTTTTAATTCCACCATTTGCTCTTTTGCTACAATAGAGGTGGTTAATACGCACATTAAAAACAGGACTGTAATAGATTTTTTCATGATTAATTGAAATTTAGAGGTATTAAAATGCTATAGCTAATCCCAAACCGTTTGCAGAAACTCCCCATCGGAGTTGTACTGCAGCCTGATCAAACTTTGAATTGTATATGTCGATGGCTTTATTATAATGACTGGAAGCACCAAGTGTTAATCCTAATCCGATACCAAGTGGAACTAACGCAGAACATTCTATTCCTATACATGCGCCATATTGTCCGTATATCAAAGGAAATAATCCTCCTAATACGAGCCCACCTCCAATACCGACACATACAGCTCCTCCTGTTAACATTCCATCAGCTTTTTGCCATTTTTTATAAGCAGCTGCATTTTCTCGTTTAAGGATACGCGCTACTTCTTTTGATGAAATGTATGTTTCATTGTACATGTAGTGCCCATTGTCTCTATAAATGCGGCCACTTTTGCTCGCATTAGTGGTGTTAGGTTTTACTTCTTCATTTTTTACAACAGTTAATTCTGTTTTTTGTGTTAAAGAGACAAAATCTTCTTTTTCGCCATTTGAGTAGATAATAGAACTAATATTTGCAATCTCCTTAACAAAAAGTGGTCCTTCTGGATTATTTGCTTTTTTGTATTTTACTTGTTTGTCGGTTACTTCAATAAGCACAACATCTATATGTGTACCATCTTTCAACACTATTACGTCATTAACATTTTCTTCCTTTTGAGGCTCAACTTTAGGCTCGTTGTGTATAGTAACATCGTCTATATGCGGGTATATTTTTTCTATATCCGATTTCTCCATCGTGTACAATTCTTTATCTTGAGAATCTAAAAGCTGATACGTCACAGTATGCTCGTCTTGTGAGACGATATTACATTGAATCTGCATTCTCGCCTTAGTTAAAATTACGTCTAAAGAATAAACGTACACACTTGGCAGCCAAAAGAGCGCCAAAAGCAATAAATAACTTTTCTTCATAATGTATAATTTTTATTGTTATTACCAATCCACATCAGTCCATTTTACCTTTTCTGCACTATATATTTTATGAAGAGGAAACGGATCTATATCATACTCGTGTCCTAATAAATCCGGCAATTCCGCTGGCAATGAGTAATTTGTATATTTTCTGTATCGGTCACCATTTACTTTGTGCCATATGTTAATGACGTAAATATTATAGTTTGGGAACTTTTTATTGATTGCATTAAGAAGATTGTCTTTCCCAAATATCTTAGCAAGTTGAGCTGTGATGATATTCTCAACATAATTTATGTCCTGTGCGGAAGGTGATACATTAGAAATTGTCCCAATCCATATGGCGGTCATTCTATTGATCTCATTAATGTGATGATTTTTATCTAACAATCTTCTAAAAACACTATTTTTGGCTTGTCCGCAATAATAACTCTCATATATTTTCGCTCGTTTCTTCATTCCGTGAAACATATACAATTGAAAATGAATCTCTGCATGATTCTTTTCGTATTCACCAATTTGCTCTTTTGTCTCAAATGGTCCATACCATCGGATGGAATATGTCTTATCTTGTGTTTTCATAAAATTTAAATTATATACAACAAAAGCGTGCGCTTTCGTTCGCTTAAATTTGGTTCCTTGAGGTTCTCGACTACCTTAATACTTCAAATTTACGCACGGAAAACTCACGCTGATACGTGAGCGTGCATAAACCGTAGCTTGAAGTATTAATAGTTCTTTGAAACTGTCGAGATTTCAAGGGAACCAAGTATCGGCTTATAACGCTATTATTTATGTATGTTGTTTGTCTGTTGTTTTATGCCATAGGCTGATTTAATTTGTTTCTATATTTGTCTTTCTCCATCTTTTACGTCTCGGAGAGGGACGATTATTTTATTTTGCCATCAGTTGGCGTTGGACGCTGCCGATGGTGGCGCAATGGATAATTGGCATGTCACCTGCTGTGTGTTGGCGCGGAAGGAAACGACCTTTGGTGACCGCAGAGAGCATTTTCTCTACAAACGGTTCCAGATTGATCAAGTCCACATGCATTTCGCTGTGGGTGAGGTTGTAGAGTTCGTCAGCTGCCGAACGGGAGATTTGCTCTACACCCTCCATATCCAGCAGATATTCATTCTCTGGACTTAACGAAGCAGTCAAACGCTCCATCATTTGACGCGTGTGCAACTCTGCCCCATATTTCTCTTGTATGTTAATAATCTGTTTCATACTCAACTCATGTAATCATATAGGTTAAAACCATCGGGTACTTCAGCCGGAATACGTACCATAATCATTGTGCCCTTGAAATCTATCTCCGGCGGTAAGGCAAGGATCTTACGGTTATTTGCCGCTTGCAGTAATAAAGCGCTACCCGATAAAACAGCAAACTCACCTTTCAGACCATCTACCACCATTTTCATATTCGAGGAAATACCATAACCTCGGTTCTCCGTGTCCGGCAGGTTTTTTACAGAATATCCGTTTTGCGCGAGATTAAGGGCATCTGCATCACTATCACCTAATTTGTCAAGGTGTTTTTGTGCCGCCACATAACTACCATATATAGTTATACCGAAATCCGCAAGGATGATCTCTATGTTTTTTGCTGCTTTGTTGTACATCAGATACGCATAGCCTTTGTCAGTTTGGGCATGTTGCTGAATGTTACAAATCAATTCGTCCAGCAAATAAGTCAGCGGCATATTAAGTGACTTTAATAGCTCTGGTACATAAGGTTGCAGGTGTTCTTTCAGTTGCGCAATAACACGCGTCGTAGATTTGTCGTCCAAGGCAAACGGCACAATCAGCGCATTTGTTTCACCATAGAAGAGAGTGGTCATCGCATCCGAATAAGGATATGCTGACCCCTTTAGATTGCTCTTGGTGACACAATCAAAAAATGCCGACAAAGTGCTTTCCAACGAAAATATGTCTGTGTCGTTTCGCATGTCTTTGCAACTTTCGGCTGCAAAGTTACTACTTTTTTTTGAATTATGCAAGGGTATTGTCGTAAAAATCGAGTTTGCACAAAAAAATCCGCACTTTTGATGCAGATTTTCTCTTTCTCCTTTCCCGAAGTCCACAGAAGCACCGCTCGGAGATGGACGATTATTTATTCATCTTTCTTTATAAACTTTACAATGCAATCAATACAAATAGGCTTGCCGGATTGCGGGTCAATGAAGACATTAGCAGGGTGCATATCTTCAAGGTGCAATCTGTCGCTAATATAGTTCACACCATTGCTATCTCCATTGTCATGAAAGCCTTTGGATGCAACCATCTCGTCAATCTCCGCTTTTGTGGCAAGTCTTTGACAACCGATATACGGTTGCGTGAGAATAATGCGGAACAAGCCATCCGAGTCTCGCGTAAAGCCAATAGTGGTCATCTGCGTTTCCGGAAACAAAGCATTGTGGAGCACTATCGCTTCTAACGCTTTACCTAATGTTGCATAGATGGATGTACGCTCTTTGACAACAGAGGTGTCACCGGACTTATAGTACACTTTTGCTTCAGCTCCTGTAGCTATTATCGGACCATAGATAGCATTGAACACTTTTTCGGAATCCGAGAACCAAATTCCCTTAGCACGTGCCCACTGCTCTACGCATTCCTCTTGTTTAGCGTCTATTTCCCAATTACTTGGGCTGCTTGTTTGGCTTTTAGAAGAAAAGCGACCTGGTTCAAAGCTTGCTCGCGCGTAGCCACATACGGCGTACGCCCCAATGAGCGGCGAATCTGCAAGGCAGAGGCCTGCATGCTCTTGTTGATTAAATCGATCAAGATTTGTTCTTCCATTGAGTATATCGTTTGTATAGTTATCTATCAGTTGTAGTGTATGAGCCGAGAAACCGTTGTATGTAATAGAAGTGTTGATTTGTTCTTGGCGAGTCGGCCACATGTTTTCTCGCATTTCTATCCGATCTGTTGAATCCCATTCGGCTTTGCCAAAGAGTACTTCGTTAACTACCTCTATTATTTCTTTGTCTGTCCACCCGAGACCTGAATGCCGAAATTCCTCTAATAACTGCGGTGCCCAACGCGGATCGATTAACTCGCTCCAACCTCTATCCTCCAGATAGTTGGAGGCAACGCAATACGCTGTCGGATATTGTTCGTTCATGTCTTTGCAACTTTCGGCTGCAAAGTTACTAAAAATATTTGAAATACACAAGATTTTCAACAAGAAATGCAAAAGAATTCGTATTTTGTGCTGCAAAGCCTTGTTATTTGCACAAAAAAATCCGCACTTTTGATGCAGATTTTTTCTTTTTCCTTTCCCGAAGTCCACAGAAGCACCGCTCGGAGATGGACGATTTCTTATTTCGCCATAAGCGGGATTTTGTTATTTTACATGTTTTAGGATATTATCAGCATCAATGCTCAAATGTGCGATTCAACTTATTGCGTATGGGTCATCTATTTGTCTTCTTTGTCTTCGAATGGCAATTCTGCTTTGCCTTTTTCTTCTATCGGACGGATGTGGTCCGAAGCGCGTTCGGATGAGATGACGGAATGACCTAAACGACTCTCAATGTCTGCGCGGGCGTTGCGAGCGACCTCGCCACCTTCTTTGGCTGTTTGGCGGCTCTGAGCCATGCCTTTGGGATTACGCTGACGGGATATTTCCGTTGCAGTCACTTCGGCAAGTGTGTTTAGCGCCAGTTCCACATTTGTCATGTTATCACGCAGGTTCTCTTTGGTCAGACCTTTGTGGCGTTTGTATTCACCGGTGGTCATTCCGCTCCAAGCCTGCGTGAGGACATTCGTGAGAATCGCAAAATCCTTCTGCTCTGTAATTCCTGCACGATGCCATTCATCGGTCAACTCTTTGCGCATTTCGATGGAGCGCATCCTTTCGTTAATCCATTTATCGGAATAACCTTGGCGGCGATAGTCCTCCACCGCCATTTGGAAGGTCAGCTCCGGATCGATCATCTGGTCTATGCGCTGCTCGCCTAACTTAGCCAACCATTGCTTGACAGGCTCCGCTTTCTTAGATGGAATAGACTGAATGAGGCGGAAAATACCTTGTAAATCAGCTACATCCGTTTTGTATTTTTTACCGTCTGAAGAAAGCAATTTCAGTTGGTGACAATTTGTCACCGACTCATTTCCCTCTTTCTTTAGACGCTCTTTCAGTTTGTTCCAATACTTGCGTCCATCCGCACTATCCGTTAACACCTGTACTATATCTACAACAGAGAAATAGTACTTTTCTTGTTCGGCATCCCACACGATGCGGACACGCTTTCCTTCAAAGAGTTGTATGGCAAAATTATCATCCATCGTTGTGGTATTCTTATAGTAATTTCTTTACTTGGTCATAGACGTTCTGGGCGGTGAAGCCGAGTTTCTCATCGAGGACTTTGTAAGGAGCGGAGAAGCCGAAGGAGTTGAGACCCCATATAGCGCCGTTTTCACCGACAAGGGATTCGAGGGTGCAGGGCAGACCTGCAGTCATACCAAAACGCTTGATACCTTTCGGGAGGACGGAGTCTTGGTACTCTTTGGGCTGCTCACGGAAGAGACCTTCGGACGGAACGCTGACGATCTGCAAGCGGATACCTTCTGCACGGAGGAGTTCGGCGCCACTTAACAACGTACTTACTTCGCTACCCGAAGCGAGAAGAACGACTTGCGGATTCTCGTCTTTGGAGACGATATATGCTCCTTTGCGGAAACCTGCGAGGTTGACATTGGGCACCGGAGCTATGTCCTGACGGCTGAGGATAAGGGCTGTCGGAGTAGCAGTATTCTCAATAGCAGCACGCCAAGCGAGGGTCGTTTCCTCGGCGTCCGCCGGACGAAGGACAAGCATAGACGGTTTGCCGTGGTGGTTATGCAGTTTCTCCATAAGACGGATCTGTGCTTCTTGCTCAACCGGCTCGTGAGTCGGACCATCTTCGCCGACACGGAAAGCATCGTGCGACCAGATGAACTTAACAGGAAGTTCCATGAGTGCAGCCATACGTACCGCGGGTTTCATATAATCGCTGAAGACGAAGAATGTACCGCAGGCGGGGATGATACCGCCGTGAAGCGCCATACCGATCATGACGCACGCCATCGTGAGTTCGGACACACCGGCTTGCAGGAACTGACCGCTGAAATCGCCTTTCTTGAATGCGTGCGTTTTCTTGAGGAAACCATCGGTCTTGTCGCTATTACTCAAATCCGCAGAAGAAACAATCATGTTGCCCACGTTCTCTGCGAGGAAGGAGAGAACCGCGCCGCTTGCGTTGCGGGTAGCCGCTCCGGCTTTTTGCTGAATCAGACTCCAGTCGATGCACGGCGTCTCGCCGGACATGAAGGTCTCGTATTCGTTGGCTGCGAGCGGGTTCGCTTGTTTCCACTCGTAGTATGCTTCGTATTTCTTGTTGCACAACTCACGCAGTTCAGCCGCACGGTCGTCGTATAGTTTCTTCACTTCGGGGAAGATCTGGAACGGGTCTTCGGGGTTACCTCCAAGATGTTCGATGGTCTTTTCGAACGAAGCTCCGGCTTTGGAGAGCGGTGCACCGTGGGTCGAACATTTGCCTTCCCAGTTAGCACCTTCCGCAGTCACGCAACCTTTGCCCATGGTCGTATGACCGATGATGAGAGACGGAGCTCCTTTGTGCGCTTTCGCTTTGATGATGGCTTCGCGGATGGCGTCGGGGTCGTTGCCTGGGATCTCCTGCACATACCAACCCCACGCTTTGTATTTGGCAGCCACATCTTCTGATGTCACCTCACCGCAACCCGTCGAGAGCTGAATCGTATTCGAGTCATAGAACATAACGAGGTTATCGAGCCCGAGGTGTCCGGCGAGACGTCCTGCGCCTTGCGAGATCTCCTCCTGTACGCCGCCATCCGAGATGAACGCATAGATGGTCGGGTTATGAATCTCGCCGTAACGCTGGTTGAACCATTTAGCCGCAATCGCAGCGCCCACAGCGAACGTGTGTCCCTGTCCAAGCGGACCGGAGGTGTTCTCAATCATTCGCTCAATCTCACGCTCGGGGTGTCCGGGTGTAACCGAACCCCATTGACGGAGGTTTTTCAAATCCTCCAACGTGAACTTACCAGCCAGACAGAGCTGTCCGTAAAGCATCGGAGCCATGTGTCCCGGATCCAAGAAGAAACGGTCACGCGCTTCCCAACCGGCATTGTCCGGATCGTATTCCAAGAACTCGCTGAAGAGCACATTGATAAAGTCTGCGCCACCCATAGCTCCTCCGGGGTGACCACTCTTTGCTTTCTCTACTGCTGCGGCAGCCAGGATACGAATGTTATCCGCTGCGCGATTTAAAAGTTGTGTTTTGTTCATAGTAGTTGTATTTTTTTGTTGTTTTATACCATTAAAAATATAGTGATCTTGTTTTCGACTGTCGTTCAGCCGTCGGCCGACCGTCGGTAAAGTGTCGTATTTGGGTGGTTAAAATCTCCATCCCAAATAGTAATTCACTCCCCAACCGATGTTGTCCCGTTTGCCGAATCCGGGGATATAAGTTGGCATCAAAATACCGGTGTCCACAATGTCCGGTGCGAGTGTTGCTTTAATTTTTGCTTTCGCAGTACGGGAGAAGAGAGCTTTAAACCTTCCCATCCAACCCATGTAAAATGCGGTGTCTTTAACTTTCGCTATTTCCACTTGGCATCCAGCCACAATTTCTCCCCAACAGTCTCCTCGTACGCCGTTAACGTTTACTTTGTATGTTGTTTCGCTATTCAAATCTGCGGTTGCGTTTCCCTTTCTCTCCAAGTCTTGTGAGAACTGCTGTGCGCATGCTCCGAGTCGAATACCGACTAATAGCGCGTGTGGACTTTCCGGATGTCTCTTAAGCGGATTGAGGTCACATCCCACTCTGAAAAAGCCGCCATGTCCTGTATAGTTGATGCTGTCTCCTTTGTTGGTCGTACCTCCTGAGTAACCTAATTCGAGAGTGGGGTAGAACCGCTTAGCCAACCGCACGTTGGCTGCTATTTCGTAGTTCTGCATTTTCCAGTTGTTCGCCGCAGGAATCAGAATAGGCGAAGCGATATCGACTTTGATTTGTGTTCCCGCGTAGATGCTGTCATTCTTAGCCTCAACGGACAACTGCCAAAGGACAAAGGACAATAGACATATAACTATTCGTCGGCTCATTTCCTATTTTATCTTTCAACGAAGTGTTCTAATTTACATCAGTCCTTTGGCTTCTTCTTTCAACATCTCCAAAGCTTTTTCGGTTGGAGTCAGTCCATTCGAATTGTAAGCGGTCATCAGAGCAGTAGCATATTCCTGTGCGGAAGCATTTTGCGGAATCTGCGCAGCAATGGAAATGATGAACGAAGCTGTTTGGTCTCTTGAACCGATGATAGCGTCCCAAACTTCGTTGCTCACATAGATTTGCTGGCTTTGATTGTGGTCAAACTCCGCGCGTAGAGTCTGCAATAAGTATTGCTGGACTTGTCCAACGGTCCAATGGACCAAAGCTTCCGGTTCTTTTTGCCGTAGTTCCATCAGCATGTGTTCCGGTTTGGTACGTTCCAACAAGAGTGCAAGGCGCTCATATGCTCGTAAACGGATGGGCGAAATAACTTTCTGGGATTCACGTTTCAGTTCCCATTGGCGCTTTTTCTCTTCGTTTCGGAATTGCGTGTGCAGAATCAGCCAAAATCCGCCGAACAACACGCTTGCCAATAAAATATATGGAATAGCCTGTGTCATAGTTTCGTTATTTTATATCATATAATTTCGAAAATCTGTTCAAAATAATTAATATTTTAAAGAGTTAATATTCATGTTGTTCAAAAACGGCTACAAAGTTACAACTTTTTTTGCAAATACGCAAATATTACTTCCTAATTTTGTGTTTTGATAGAAAAAAGCGCTCCGAAGAACGCTTTTAATGTAGAATTTCTATTTTATAGGAACAATAGATGGTCAAAGTTACGTGATTGATTTATCCCACATAGCAGAATCGTTGTGTGACTTTTCCTGTGCGATCAATTTTTCCGACCAAAGTTATTTCCTCGTCATCAGTCATTCCATATCCATCATCGTCCATGAAATATCGTCCGTCAGGATTGATTTGCCATGTTACTTCGGCTTCGCCATCATGGAAATTGCGGATGAAGGTGGGGTATAATCCACTAAGAGCTTTAGCCCGATTGATTGCCTTTTCGGGTAGTCCGTTCAGGCTTTCCCAATTGATATCCTCGTCTGTAATTGTTTGGAGAACGAGCATAGAATTCATGAACTCATATGCCTTTTTTGCATCGTCATCCACTAAGAACCGCGGTTTCCACCATCCGTTGATGGATTCCTTTACGACTCTCATTCCTTCCTCCAAATCATCCGACGTATAAGGATGTGAACTATATTTTGGTACGTCTAATTCCATGTACAATTTTTCAGGGTCGGGTGCACTATTGGTTGTATTTGGGGTTTTCTCTGCCTCTTCTTTTTCTTGTTGCCTTTGACGCAGTTTGCGTGCAGCATCCCGACATTGTTCAGAATCGCGCATCTGTTGCATGATGTGCTCCAAATGCAAATAGCGCTTAAATGGTGTTTCTTTGTCCTCCAAAAAGTCCTTTAGTTCTTGTTCTGTTTTGCAACGAAAAAGCGGGCTTTCTATGTGGTATGTTCCCGCAATTCCTACCGCATAGAACATTTCTGTGATGAAGAAGACACTCCCATCTTCGCTTGGTTTGTTAGGGTGATAATAGATAGTAGCGATGAGCAGATCCATACAATCGGCAGGGTCGTCCCATGGCGTGCAAACCTCGAATTTAGCTTCTTTGCCATCTTTCCCGTCCTGGAGCATAGCTTGCCACTCTCGGGCATGATGTCTAATATCGAGAGTCATTTGAAAATTCGCACTATGAGCCCATTGTAGCAGATGTACCGGATCATAGGTTTTGCTCAGTTTCATTTTCGCGCTTTGCACGACATCCTTAGTGAGGATATTTGGATTTGTCTGGTTCATAGTGAATTACTTGATCTGTGTGCCGTTGGCATTGAATACTTTGTCGCCACAGAGGATGAGGAGTTGACCGTTACGGAGGAGTTTCTGGCTCTTAGTGCCCGGTTGTTCGGTATCGGTCTCGATTTCGGGAAGGGCAGTTGCTGCATTGTGTTGACCCACAATCGCACGTTTGTCGTCATTTACAGACCTTACTGTATAACGATATCCTTCCGCATATAACTCGTCATCTGCGTCTAAATCTACGACTTGATATTCGCTATCTATGGTCGGAGCGGTAAATTTGTAGAGGTAAGTTTTCGTATTATAGTATCCGCCGCTGATGACGACAGAGATTTTCTCGCTGTTTCTTTTTAGCGGCGCAAAATATTTAGGAGCCGATACAAGGAATTTACCGCCGGAAATAATGATTTGCTGTCCTTCTGTATGCTTGCCGTAGATGCCGTAAGCACTCTTATTGTCTGCCGCAACCTCAATAAGACCGTCTTGAATAGTAACGTTTGAATACGCGTAAATACCAAATGCTTTTTGTGCACAATGCGCGTAGATACGTCCTCCAAGCATCGTAAATTGTGTCTGTGCGCGAGTGACGATACCAATGGCGGCCACTTTGCTGTTTTGCTCAGAATAACTGAGGTCGTTGTCTATTTCTATAGTACCGCTATGCAATACCAGAGAGCCTCGATACAAATAAACGGCTCTTGCAGAACTATTGCTGAACAGGTCGGCTTGAATCTTACCTGTTTGTTGGCTGCTACTATCGGTGATAACGAATTGGCTCGAAGCATAAGACGGTTTGATATACAATAGCGGCGATGCGTTACCTTGCAATACATGTCCGTTCAGGTCGAGCGTAATGACACTATTCTCTTTTTGGGAATTGAAGAGGATATACGTATCTATTGCTGTCACGTCATCGAGCAGTTTGACGGTAGCAGAAGTCATCTTCTTCGTTGCTGCTACGGCTTCTCGCAAAGACGTGTAATATGCGGTGGTGTTCGTGGCATTATTGGTCACAGCAACGGTTGCTTGGTCGATGGTATATCGGTAGCCGTCCGGATAACCGTTTTCTGTCGTCGCCAGTTTGCGGGCGTAGAACTTGCCTTCAACTTTTGGCGCAAGGTAATAACTCAAGTTACGGTTCGCATTGAAAAAGCCGCCTTCGATTTTCAGCGCGTCAGCCTTAGCGTACGTATTCACCATCTTGGGCGCAGAAGGTGCCTTTACCATGAAATAGCCGCCTTTGATGAGTGCCGTCGGGGTGTTCGTCGCTGTCTCAGCACCGACATAGATGCCGTAAGCATTGGTTATGGTAGCGTTTACGTCCAGATGACCATCGTTGATGACCGTTGCTCCGTGATTAACCAGACCGATGGCTTTGCACTCGGATGTGGCCGTAAGAAGCCCTCCGTTCCACTCGAAAGAGGTGTTCGAGCGGGTATAGACAGGGGTGGCGCCGATGCTGGTAGCGCTCGTCGAATAGGGCAGGGTGTTCTCCGCCTCAATAGTGCCGGCTTCAATACGCAAACGACCGTAGTAGAGATAAACAGTACGAATCAGACCGTTATAAGACTTACTACTGCTTATTTTACCCGTCCTGCTGATGCTTGAGTCGGTGATAACAAACTCGTTGTTCTCGCCTTTTGATTGCAGCAACAGCAGATAGTTCAATTCACCGGATAGAGTATGACCGTTCAAATCAAGCGTACAGACGGAATTATTGATAGCAGAGGCATATTTGAGACGCTTGCTTATGTTCTCTACTGTCTGCAACAGCGTGATAGTCGGATTCACTTGTTTAGCCGCCACACTCAAAGCCGAAGCAACAGAAGTGTAGAACATCGTGGTGTCCGCTGTCGTCACCTTGGCCACATATTTGCTTGCGTACGGCTCCGTTAGTTTACAGAGCGGGAAAAGTTGATAGAATCCGCCATTCAACGGACGCACAGTAGTCAAACTGTCATACACCACTTGTATCGTATAAATGCTGTCCAACTGTAAGCTATCGAACGAGAAAGCGTAAGTGGCTTGCTCTTGTGGAGCCAAGGCGGAGCGATTGGGATTTAGCTGTTGCGACGAAACCACGCTATACGTCTTCGGCTCCGTTTTCTTCATCAAGTTGATGGCCAAAGGATAAGATTGATGGGCAGTGCCGACGTTGCGCACAGTAATACTGCCGCTCAGTGCATTCCCTTGTATCTCGCCATTCTCGGACCTGTTGTCAATAACATAATCAACCACACTCAGTCCGTGACCCGCCGTCGGGTTTTGTATCGTCACATCAACGCTATCCAGGATGACGCCTTCGGAAAGCGATTGCGCCGTGGTAATATACATCTTATAGTTGCCCCACTGGCGCGGCGAATGACCCAACGGTACAATAGTCGTCTGACCCGCCTCGATAAACACCGATTGCGGATTAACCCGGTGCTCGTAGCCGTTGCATGTCAACGAATGTACATACAGCGTCCCGTTATAAGTCGCCATACCGGTGTTCTTAATCCTTGCATGGATGGTAACCAGCGAATCGACTTCAAACGTGCTGCTGATGTTTTTGTCCAGAATAGTCAGTTGCGACGATTGCTCCTGGACTGTAGCACCGTTCTTGTTGATAATCAGTGTTATCAACGCGCAGTTGTTATTATAGTTCGGACTGATTAGCCAATCTTCGGTGCCGCTGATACGACTCACAAAAGCAATGGTATAGGTGCCTTTCGTATGGATGTTGATGGCAAAACCATGCGTCTTAATCGACGTGTTGGTGTACGCTATGTCGGCTATACTGTCTAATATCTTGATTATCTCGCCGTCCTCGTCCAGTTGCGCGATGGCGATGTCAAAGTGCGTGGAACAAGTCGTGTAGTTGCGCGAGCGGTAGAACAGACTATCGGCTGTGTTCCGTTGCAGCTCCATCATGAGTCGCGCTGGGATAGGACTGATGGTCTCCGTCGTTATTCCGATAATCGCTCCGGACGATTGAACATAACCTTCGCGCGTACTGCTGGCTCCCGTCTTGTCGTTATTGCGGGGATTGAGCACGTCCAACAAGAAATAACCGTCGTACGAACCGCCCCAGCCCCAATTGACATGATAATAGCCGTTGCTGTCATATCCATCCACTATATACGCGTGACCGCTACTGGATGTCGAACCGTGATAAACAACAGGACGGTCATTCGCCAACTCGTTGTAAATCAGTTCGTCCCATTCGTGACTGCTGAAACTCTCGCGCTGCTGATGAATGACGGTCGAAGGATATCCGAAATAATCCTTCAGCGCCGACGCCACATTAATCGAATAGGCGCCCGAACCGGAAGGTGTGTATTGCATTTTGACCGCTTTACCTGCGTACATCATCAGATTAGCGATAGCTGTGTCTTGCTGAGGCGTATGAGCGTGCAAGGTGTCGTAGTAATCAACGATATTATCCCAGTCTATCAGTAGATGAGTCGGCAGAGCCGGAACAGTAATTTTCGTTGACACGCCTTCGTAGTCGCCGGTATATGTATATTTGGGAATCGCCTTGGTCGTATAGTTCGGATAACGGTAATGGGACATAGCCAACGTCATTGCCGTTGCCACACAACCGGTTACACTCCTCAAACCGGTCTGCAAATACTCCGGACAGGTGAGATTATACGGCTCGCGCTGATACCACTGTGCCGTGATAATTGGCGCAATAGAAGGGTGATCTTGGGGTTGCTCATATGCTCGTGTCCTGCGCGGAGCCGAGCTTGCATCTGTCTCGGTCTCAGGCATTTGCGACACTAACTCATCTATTTCATTAAGCCACTCTTCCAGAGCCAATGGCATGGCTTCGTCACGGAGGTTTCCCGAGGTGGAATAGCCCAAAACAGCCGGAAGACGGTCGTCAGCGGATGTCACTACGATGCCATCGTCGTAACGGAACAAATAGTGACTCGAAACCGATTGTTTGCCCGCGCGGGCTTTTTTAGGACCTGACACACTGGTAATATGCGCCGGTTTACCACGCTGTAACAAGAAAGCCTCGGCTGATTTCTGGGCTTGTTCGCGACTGATAGGACTGGCTACCAACAACATGGGCAACAGCGCCACCAAAAGAGATAGAAGCTTTTTCATAGAATCAATTGTTTGTTTTGCGGGGCAAAGGTACAACAAATATTTGGAATATACAAGCATTTCACGAAAAAAACGCCCGATGCGGGGCGTTTTTTTTTACGGCCGTGCGTCGTAAGCAGCCAGTTCGAGGCTCCA
>ONQO01000132.1 GCA_900319995.1 uncultured Bacteroidales bacterium | reverse complement strand
GCCCGTCCCTGACTCGCCATTCCCAAACATGACTGCCAAACCATTCCGCACGTCGACTTGCCAAAACTCGACTTGCCCTAACGTGACAGGCCTAAACTGCCTCGATTACTTCACAATCTCGACGTGGTACATTCCAAAAATGCCGTCTCTCTCGGGTCTCCACTCGCCGACGCCAACGCCTGCGCCGCCCGCATTGATCACATTGATAATGTCGTCGAACGTCATTCCGAAGCCTGTGTTAATGCTGAGAGTTAAATCGCAGTACCAGTTCTCAAACATCGGTCTGTATCTCAGATCGGACGAACCCATGCCGACCTTGACCATATCTTCACGCATGACTGGAACGCTTCCACGGATCCATGCGACCTCGCCGCACTCCGATTTAAGGAAATATGCACCTCTCAGCGCCATCTGGTTCTTAACCCATCCCATGCGGTATGCCGCAGAGTTTCCTGCCAGTTTGAAAGCGGAAACAGGAAAGCCGAACTTCGCGCCCTCTTCGATCGCCTTGTCGAAAAGCTCCTCTGTGACCACATCGCGGCTTTCATTGGTGGAAGGGTCTTTGATGATCTCGGTGGGCATTTCGGTGTTCCAGTAGAGAGCTCTTGCAAAATCATCAAAGGGCATCTTGCAGGGTTTCTTCTTCGTCTTGTTCTTCCCTGTCTGGGCGTCAAGCATTTCCTTCTTTGCCTTCTCGCTCCAGTTGTGGACGATCAACGGAGAGTCTCCCACGATACGGATCTTGGTTGTCTGCTGTTCAAAATTGCGGATAACTACTTCTTCTGTTTTCTTTGTTGCCATCTCCTTCTTCTCCTTTTCGTTGTTGTATGGTTCTTTAGGGTTCATGATGCGTCTACCGAATACATTCGGCACTTACGTATCCATCTTTTCATTGATGGGTCTTGTGAGTTGTATCCGTATCGGCTGTCATATGTTTTCAACTTGAGCATTAGCCTTTTCTCCAAATCAAAATGCTTCAATTTGAACTTTTCAGACCACCATTGAACGCCAACATATTCTATTTTGAAACTTTCTTTATCCCCGCCATATTTTTCATAATCGGCTTGGAACTGCTTACTGGGATGTACGCCGTGTTGCAGTTTATTGATATGGAAATGCAGTCTTACTTTTCCACCATCGTTGTACCCTGTTTTTCCGACATATTTCTTGCCAGTAGGCAAGTAAGTCAGCACGTAGATGTTGTGCTTAAAATCATATTCAGCCATTGCCATTTGCCTCTCTGTCTGCGACAGTCTCAAAAAGATAATCCATAGTCACGTCGAAAAGCTTTGCCAGTTTCTTGGCATCGGTCAGCGTGAATGTGCCAGTAGCCTTTTTGGTTTCGTAACTCTTCCTGTCTTTGTATCCGAGATACTCCGCCATCTGCTGATTGTTCTTATTGAGGCGTGCCTGTTCCGCATCTAAATTCCTAAACATTTGACCTCCTTCCATGCGTATTTCGTTTTGTGTATTTTAGTTCCCGTTTCGAGAACCGATAAGACAACTATAAACGCATATAGTTCCCGTGTCAAGAACAAAATACCCATTTTGGGAACGAATTGGCACCATTTTGTGTATACACGTTACGCATGATGGGAATTTATGCTATTATAGAGAAAAAGGAGGGATGTGCCATGACGGATAAATTCAATGAGAATTTGAAGAAAGCAAGGCAAAACGCCCACATGACACAGGAAGAAGTTGCGGTAAAAATCGGCGTTGCGAAAAATACCTACTGTAATTGGGAGTTGGGGACTCGGAATTGAAACGCCGTACACGTTCCACTCTCTCCGCCACTTCTTTGCGTCTTACCTCCACGCCCAGCAGATTCCTGACGCCTATGTGCTGCGTGCAGGCGGGTGGAGCACTCCGCACGTTATGCAGAAAGTGTACCGCCACGCTCTCGACAATGAGCATTTGGAATACTCGCAGAAAGCCGTTTCCGCGTTCCAAAATCCATTCCAATAGAATCCTCATTCCAAATAAAAAAGCCCCGCAAAACGCCAAATACAGCGTTCTACGGGGTTGTGTACTGCCGGCAGCGGGGGTCGAACCCGCATAAGGGCGTTTGTTTATCGAGTTGGTTTGGAATCATGCCAAAATGCGTGTCAAAAAAGTGGAAGTGGCACTTCCTTGACAATAAAAAAAGAGCCTCACAGGGCGTTACCCCCGCAAGGCTCATATAGTGAAAAACGTATGCTAGCAGAAAACGTTCTTCTCCCTATTCAATCATCTGACCATCTTTGTCGAACACATGATACTCACTTCCCCAATTATGCGCGCAAGTCCGTGCGTTTTCAAGGACCGCAAACGCGCCGACCTGCGTATCTGCTGCCGCCCATGACTTACGGACGCGGTACACCTGCGGCGGGTCGTCGTAAGCGGTGGATTCGGAGAGTGATGCTTTGAATTTGTTCCACTTGGGGCAGTTGTCACCCGAAAAACCATATACGGCGGGGCAGTTCTTGCCGTTTACATCGTAGTGTCTAATCACGTTCGCCTGCTTAATGTTGTAGGTTTCCATGAGATACTTCACAAGCCGTCTTGCCGCCTCGATGGTCG
>ONQO01000001.1 GCA_900319995.1 uncultured Bacteroidales bacterium | reverse complement strand
AAGTGTGGTTTACGGCTACGCTGCGTGAAGGTAATATATATTATACCGGAGAATCGGATGCTATTCTTGTCCGCGGTATAGTTGCAATGCTTATTGAAGTGCTCAGCGGTCATACACCGCAGGAGATACTGGACGCCGAACTCTATTTTATTGATCGGATAGGATTGCGCGAGCACTTGAGCCCTACACGCAGCAATGGGGTGGTGGCAATGCTCAAGCAGATGCGCATCTACGCGCTGACATTCCTTGCTACCAGTTAATCCGATTTCACAAATCCTACATCTTCATGACCCTTCCTATCTATTTAGTTGGTTATATGGGAGCCGGGAAAACCACTGCCGGAAGAATGCTTGCCGAGAAACTCGGTTGGCATTTTGTTGATTTGGACGAAGCGTTCAAGGAAATTCACGGCTATTCTACGGCTGACTATATCCGCCAGTTCGGTATAGAGGATTTCCGTAAAAAAGAGAAGTATGTGCTGGAGGATTTGGCTGACCAAATTCCGTTTGAGAAAATTATCTATGCTACGGGTGGTGGTTACCCGTGCTGGGAGGATAATATGGAGTGCCTGCGTGAATTAGGCACTAGTATTTATATCCGATGGAAACCTGAACATCTTGCGAAACGTTTGAGTCTTACAGACTTGAGCGATCGTCCTGTCTTGCAGGGACGTACGGAGGAAGAACTTCTGCAATTCATTATTCCTCAACTGGAAGCGCGTGAGCCGTTCTATGCTAAGGCGAACCATATTTTGGACGTTGATATATGCGACGAACTGTCCGACGAACGAATCGCCGAAGAATTGTATGAGTTCTTAAAATCTTAAATGATAAATGTTCTTAATATTCCCATGTGTCATTGTCTGTCCAGTTAATGTGTCCTGATTCAGGGTCAATGGCAGCAAGAGGGAATATGGAAACGAAAGGAGGAGTGATTGTTCGGAGAACTTCTCCTTCCTTATTATATACGCGCGCGCAAGAAGAACATTGCGGCGCACAAACAGTGAGGACGGTTAGCATTGAGTCTTCGGAAAATTCGTAGGTCTCAAGCGTAGTGCTGTCTGTTAGTGCTATGCGTGAATACTGCCCTTCATGAACCTGAATCTCAGGTGTGCCACCTAATTTAAAAAGCATGGCAACAACTGATATGAAAAGAATAAGTGACCGCACTGTTACTGTTGTATTTATCTTTTGTTTATTTCTGACTAATCAGAGCTACCGCATACGCTGCGATGCCTTCTTCGCGTCCCACGAAGCCGAGATGCTCAGTAGTGGTAGCTTTGAGACTTATCTGTCCCGGGGATACATCCATCACTTGTGCCAGACATGTCTGCATTGCATTAATATGCGGATTCAACTTGGGAACTTGCGCACATATGGTGATGTCGCAGTTGCTTAATTCATATCCGGCCTCGCGGAGCATTTCCATTACGCGGCGAAGCAGAATCTTTGAGTCAATCCCTTCGTACTCATTGCCTTTGGTGTCAGGGAAATGATAACCGATATCGCGCATGGCTGCGGCCCCTAACAACGCATCGCACAGCGCATGAATAACTACATCGGCATC
This sequence comes from uncultured Bacteroidales bacterium, assembly GCA_900319995.1. GTDB lineage: Bacteria > Bacteroidota > Bacteroidia > Bacteroidales > Paludibacteraceae > Colicola. Next base: position 96,489 of record ONQO01000001.1, on the reverse strand, counting down.
TGAATGACCGAGAAGACCCTGCTCGTATGGTACCTCAATCCCCCCTAACCACAGTTTGCGGTTAGGGGCGAATTGATGTACATCATATCCGAAGCCTATTCTCATAAATTATAACTACTTATTTTTTCTTCTTGTTATCCACAAGATCTTTGATGCCGGCGAGGTCGAAGCCCAATGTGAAGCGCATTGTTTGATCGAGCGGGTTAGATGCTGCCAGACCTACGCAGTATGAGATATCAAGTGTTACGATGGAGAGGTGGAAACCTGCACCAAAAGTAATGTAGTTACGATTACCTTTGTAGTAGTTTTCATAACTATAACCGGCACGTGCAAAGAACTGCTTGTTATAGCTATACTCGATACCTGCGCCCCAACGAACCTCACGAAATTCTTCTGCCGCTCCGCCTGGAGCATCTGCAAATGACTGGAACCAACCTTTAGCTGGGTTCAACTCTGAATACTCGGTTTGGGTGTATTTTTGGGTAGTCTGGTCTGGAGCAAAGCGGGAAAGACGGCTTGGTACAAGCAGTTTGTTTGCTTCCAAATTAAAGGTCAGGAAGTTATACTTATTAATCGGCAGTTCGTAACCTACACCGATATTCATACTTGAAGGGATGAAGTTACTGCTTCCGTCGTCGGCGTACGTCATCTTGCCGCCGAGGTTCTTCAGCGTGAAACCGACACTCAGGTTGCTTGTGCCCATCGGCAACTCAAGCGGCTGGCGGTAGTAAATACCGATGTCGGCTGCCATTGACCATGCCGGATGCATCTCCGTGCCGCCGCTGACAGAACTGTTGTAACCATTATTCAGGTCTGAATAGAGGAAGCGGATTGCTACACTCATGGATACATACTCATGTAGTTTGCGGAAATAACTGAGGTCCAACGCCCATTCGTTCGGACGTACGCTTTGAATAGTGGTTCCGGTAGCGTCCGTCAGGGCTACGTCACCCATTGAGAAATACGTAAACGATGCGCCTAAACCGCCGGCGAGATCGCCGAAGTTATAGAAACCGGCGAGATAAGCGAGGTCGATATCGCCTACTAATTTGCGCAACCACGGTGTGTAGTTAGCTGTCAAACCACCCTTTGAATACATGTAAGCATACTTGGCGGGGTTCCAGAACTGTGAGTTAAAATCAGCATCTGTGGCTACGCCCACGTCACCCATTCCTGCTGCACGAGCATCAGGAGCGATTGACAAAGACGGCATTGCCGTAATCAGTGGGTTCATCGTGTCATCAACTGTCTGAGCGCTCATTGATACAGCGCATAACAGAGCAGTGAGAGAAATAAGAATTTTTTTCATTGTTAATTATTTGTTGTTTTGTTTGTTGTTTTCTGTTTTTATATTAGAGCCTATAGAATCCTATAGTATCTAATTTTATCATATTGTTTCTCAAGCGATATGCTTCATAGGCAATCATTCAAATTATCAATTATCAATTATCAATTTATCTTATTGTGTAACTATAATCTTTCCTGACGCAGTACTGTATTTGCTGGACGCGGATTTAATCTTGATGGAATAGACGTATATTCCTGGTTGCAGCCCTAAAGACGGTAGGTTGATGGAAACAGCGTCAGGGTTGTCCTGTGTATGGCGGTAAACCATCTGACCGCCAGTGTTGAATAGGTATAGTTCTGTTTGTAGCAACTCGTCTGGCTGGTCGTAATTAACTGTCATATTCACGATACCTTGTGCCTGTACTGGGTTGGGGTAGGTTGTGACAGAGCAGATAGATGGATCCAAACCCGCTTCTACAATAAAACTGAGCGTCTTGGTGGTGCTGTTGTTCAGCAAATCCCACGCTCGGAATGATAAACTATGTTGTCCGTCCGCCAATTCTTCCATCAGGTAACTCACTTGTCCCGCCTGATAACTGTTGTTCGCTGCCGTGAAATACTCGTTTAGAGAGTAAATCTGTTTCGGATCGTCATCAATAATGAGCATGAGGTCGTGTCCTATACCGGCGCCTGCCGTATTGATACCGTTCTCGTCGTACAAGTCGGCAAAGAAACGCGGTGTTGAATAGGTCTTGTCACCTTCGTGGAATGCTTTGGTGTTCAGGTAAATCTCCATTTGCGGGCCTTCTGTATCTGCCGCTACTATCGAACCTGTGCCGCCTATGGTAAAGTCCTCATAATGACCCACTGCTTCTGCTGTCTCCAGTGAATCGGTGGTGACGGCATAATAGACGATACGTCCTTTGCCGAAATTGTAGCGGATGTCCTTAGGAACCATGAACGTGTAGGTAAATTGGCCGTCTTTTACGTCGGTGGCACCTGAAAAGATTGTACTCGGGTAATCATTGTATTCCACTACTCGCGGCTCGCCACCCGCTTCGTCATTGTCACGCGTCGGGATAGACTGCATCTTGTCGTAGATAGTGATATCCACTCTTCCGTTGAAATCTGAAACAAGGAGCTTGTCCTCGTCAATGATACGTCCTTCAACATGCTGCACACTCAGTGCATTCAGTGTGTCTATATTTGTGGTTGTTTGTACCTGATAGTCGGTTGGGTAGTTCAGACGCATGGCTGGATCACCGAGGAGCACGTATGCCAATTTGTTGTCATCGTTGTTCAGGTGGTTTTTCCCTATAGCCGTTGCCTCGCCTAACGTCATCGTGTAATGGTAAACGTCCGAATGGCCGAAGAGCGTGTCGCATACGCTACGGTTGAGTTCTGTGTTAGGCGTAGCATACACTGTACGAGTGGCGGCGAGTACACCTATCGCTCCGCCTTTCGGATTCAGCAAAGCCGTTTCCGCTGCCGACCGTTTGCCTGCATCGCATTGCGCGAAATTACAGGTGGCAAACAGCCAGAACGCTTGGTTGCGGTTGGTCATGCCTTCTATATCTTTGAGGTTAAGAATAGACTCATTGGTGATGGCGTTGTAGCCTCCGTGACCCGAATAATCGAAGAAAAGAACACCGTTGCGTAGCAGGTTAAGAACCCGGTTCTTGGCTAAGGGATAACTCTCGCCGCTGGCGTTCACTTCTTGTGGATAAGCATCCAGAAAAATCTTGTGTACCACGAAATCGGGGTTTTTAACGCGCACCAATTCAGCACTCTTTTCTGAGGTCTCTGTATGCGTGCCGTTTTCACCGTCGTCGGCAAGGTACACTAATTGGTTTTTCCATTTGCCTGTCTGCTCGTTACGGATATAGCGAATAAGTTTGTCGACAGTTGTTCGGGCTTCTCCTACACTCTCCACCGGCAGACGACCGACTCCTATATCCATCCGTCCTTTTACATCGTTGATTCCCTCGTTGTCGTCCAAAAATCCGAAGTAATCGTCCGTCGCGTAAGCTTTCACTTCGTTGAGTGAATTGAGCGATTGATAGGTGAGCAATAAGTTACTGCCGGAGTTCAGCAGTAGTTTGCGGTTGTCAAACGAACCGTGACCCATCAGCAAAAGCCAGCGTGGTTTGGTGATACCGTTGCCGTCTGCGCGGTCATACAACATCTTCATCAGCCAACGATAGGCCGTGGCATCCGGTGTGCCGGACGAGAATTCGTTATATACTTGCTTGTCTGTAACTACGGCCCAGGTAATTCCTTCTTTCGCTTCATGAGCTTTTGCTAAGTCGGTGGCTGTTTCTTCGTAGCCTTCGGGGCATATAATTACGTAGTCGATGTTGTTCAGCGCGTGCAGATTCTGATTCTTGACCTCGCCTTCCACTTGTGCTTTGACGAATAGGTTGCCGCCGGGTTGCACGGCAACATACTCATGTACGCCGTCCGCTTGCGTGCCCGTCCAGGTCAACTCGCCGTTCTCATAGGTGACTGGCATACGTGTGATAGCGTCCAAATGGGTAACGTCCCATACTTGAGTAGAGGCATCGGCGCCGGTCATGTGGAAACGTACGGGCACAGCTGTATTGAGATTGACAAGCGTCCGCACGGGTGTCCAACTCCCGTTCATCTTCAACTCGCAAGGGGTCGTGAGTTCGATATAGTTGAGCCATCCTAACGCGCCTGTTGAACTGTTTTGCAGGTGTAACTGAACTTCCTGTTTGTCCGTCGCGGCAAGACCGCTCATGCTGATTGTTCCTTCGCAGCCGAACGTGTAATGGTCGGGAATAGAACTGATAGTTACGTTTTTCGAGGAGCCGCCGTTGAGACTGGCGGAAAAATACGACGGCGTCGGAGCGTTAGCGGCAAGGTCAATCTCTAAGTAACTGGTACCGCCTTCTATCGCACCGGGGGTGGAGAATAGGAATGACCGTTTTTTGTTCGCTGTAAACTGCTCGCCGTAGAAAGTACGTCCACCGCCGGAGACACCGTTCCTGTCTATCAGGTTGATAGAATCTTTGTCTTGTACCTGATAGAGTGGGTAGGTGGTTACTTCTGTAGGACTGCCGCTGACAGAGGCGCTTTCAGGAAAACTCATCGGCGAACCCGTATTGTCTGTCAGCATGTAATAACCGTAGTCCGAATAGGTGTTGCGCGTGTGTACGAAACGGCCTTTGTCTGCATCGTAGGACCAACTGATTGGACCTTGGACATAGAATAGAATGAAATCTTCACTTGTATAGACAGGTACTTGCGGCAGGTCGTCTATATTGCGCATGCTGAAATCCTGTTCTTTCTGCGCACCGCCGTAACCGAATACGCGTACCTGTTCCGGATCCAGACCGGCATTACGCAACTCGCTGAAACTCATGCGGCACACGCCGGACTCGCTCACACGTACTTTTACCCATTTGCCTTCTGCCAGCACGGAGCGGTTGGCATAGCTGTGGATTCCTGCAACCATGGGCAGGCTAAGTACTGCAAACAATACTATGGATAGGATTTTTCTCATTTGATTTTACAATATAGTTTTTCTTCGCCGTCTATCTCCTTGCGGATGATATCTTCTTTTTCCACGCGTCTGGGGGCGCACTTTTTTTGGATGTATATCAGGTCTCCTTGACGGATGGTCATCACTTTGCTTGCTTCTGAAATCGCCTCTTCGGGACTTAGAACCAATCCCTTTGTCCAATCTGCTTCGTCACTTGGTACTTCACACCACTCTCCGATAGCCATTGAATAATCGAAATCAATAGCTTTAGTCCAAGGGCGGCCCGATGATTGCAGGTCTCGCAATATATCTAACGCTGCAAAATCTGCTCCCGGAGCTACGGCGTCATAATAGCGATTGGCAAACTTCAGCCCTATTTCTTTGCCCAAACGGCTCACGCGGAGAATAAGACACTCTGTTACACCTAATTCCTTGGTCCGGTCCGGAATGAACATAGGCTTGCGGCCGTTCAGCAAACAACTGTCACCTTTTAGCACCATCTCAGTTTGGCCGTCAGTATATACAAAACCTATTATTTTCATTCAAACAGCAAAAAGCGTGCAAAGTTACAACTTTTTTTTGATATATGCAAGTCTCTAAGAAAAAAGTGTTACTTTTTCTTAAAAAATCCCACTTCCGATAGCCAATAACTATTTAGCCCGTATAAATAATTGCACAGGTGTACCTGTGAAATCCCACCATTCGCGCAGCTTGTTCTCCAGAAAGCGTCTGTACGGCTCTTTCACGTATTGAGGCAGGTTGGCGAAGAACACAAAAGTCGGTATCTGAGTGTTCGGCAACTGTGTACAGTATTTGATTTTGATGTACTTGCCTTTCCATGCAGGAGGGGGATAGTTTTCGATAAGCGGAAGGAATTTCTCGTTCAACTGTGCTGTCGGTACTTTTTTGTTCTTGTTCTCATATACGTGCAAGGCGGTCTCTACCACTTTGAAAATCCGCTGTTTGGTCACAGCGCTCGTAAAGATGATGGGGAAATCCGTAAACGGCGCGATTCGCTCGCGGATGGCACTCTCATATGCTTTGATGTCTGAGTTGGTTTTGCTCTCCACTAAGTCCCATTTGTTGATACAGACAACGAGCCCCTTCTTGTTCTTTTGGATCAGAGAATAGATGTTTAAATCTTGAGCTTCGATGCCACGCGTTGCGTCTATCATAAGAATACACACATCGCTGTTCTCGATGGCTCGGATAGAGCGAACAACCGAATAATATTCCTGATCTTCAGTCACTTTCGCTTTCTTGCGGATACCTGCTGTGTCAACAAGATAAAAATCCTTGCCGAACTTGTTGTAACGGGTGTAGATACTGTCGCGTGTTGTACCCGGTATGTCCGTCACGATGGTACGTTCTTCGCCGATAAAAGCATTCAGAATGCTTGACTTGCCGGCGTTGGGACGACCAACTATTGCAAAACGCGGCAATTCTTCCAACTCTTCGTCGCTGTCATCCTCCTTGCGAAAACGGCTTACTACTTCGTCCAACAAGTCGCCGGTGCCCAAACCGTTCTCCGCCGACAAGATAAACGGCTCACCTAACCCCAGTTTGTAGAACTCAGCTGCTCCGTATTGGTTTTCAAAGGTGTCCACTTTGTTCACGCATAGAATAGTTGGTTTCTTGGCTTGACGGAGAAGATGTGCCACTTCCATGTCAAACTGTGTCACTCCTTCATTCACATCTACAACCAGCATAACCACATCCGCCTCGTGAATGGCAAGGTTCACCTGACGGTTGATTTCGCTCTCGAAAGTGTCATCGCTGTTCACGACCCATCCACCTGTGTCGATTACTGAGAACTCACGTCCACACCATTCGGCTTTGCCGTACTGACGGTCACGAGTAGTGCCTGCTGTGTTCATCACTATCGCCCTACGTGTGCCCGTTAGGCGATTGAAAAGAGTCGATTTCCCTACATTGGGACGACCCACTATCGCTACAATATTTGCCATAGTATTTTATTTTTAATTCGTTATTTGTAATTTGTATTCGTAATTTACTCGCATCCTCCGCATTCGCCGCAATCACCGCAGCCGCCTTCTCCACATTCGCCACAACTCTCACCTTTCTTCTTGTGGCAACCGCCTCCGCAGCAACCGTGAGGATGACGAATGGCTTTCAACTCGCCTTCGGTCACGTCGCGGATATCTAAAATCGTTCCTTTGAAATGCAGATCCTCGCCTGCATAAGGATGATTCAGATCGATGGTCACACTCTCATCCGTGATCTCGCATACTTGTGCTTTGACCACTTGTCCGTCGGTTGTGTTCATCGGTACGATGGCGCCTACATAAACACGTTCCTCATCGAACTCGCCGTCGCCGTTGAAGAACATTTTCTTCGGCAACTCCATCAGACCTTCCTCAATATACTCGCCATAAGCATCTTTCGCTGCCAACACAAAATCAAATGTCTCGCCGGCTTCTTTGCCTGACATAGCAGCTTCAAAAGCGGGTAACATCATTCCTTCGCCCTGACACCACACTAACGGAGTCTCCTCGGTCGCTTTTTCCATTAACTCTTCTTTGCCTTCCTCGCCGTTGATATACAACTCATAAGTGGCGCGTACTACTTTTAAATTCTCAATTTTCATATCTCTAAATATTTTTATAACCAAATAAATGACCAAATGGTAAATGCCTTTACCACCAGTTGACGCGTGAATTCGTTCGCTGGTTGCTGTTGGTGTCGTATTTGAGGTCGCTCAAAATAGACGCATTCACACCGATATGGAAGGTGTAACTCTTGAACTGACCTATCGGGTTGATACTGGCCGTCATGTTCCAACAATGCAGATCACGGCTGATATTCACGGTACATGCTGTCACTTTCTTGTAGTCGAAATTGTACGTCATGCTCGCACTCACTTTCCAACCTTTGCCCAAACCGATATTGCCGTTCAGGCTTAGGTAGTTCGAGAACTTCATCTTGTAATACATCTTCTCGTAATCGAACTCGCCGCCTGGCGCATAGGCAAGAGAATAGTTTATGGACAAACTCCACGGGAAGTCGGTCTTTACATAACCGTCATCTACTTTCTCTTCTTTCTTTTTACCGCTTCGTTTGGCGTTACGGTCCATGCCTTCGCCGTCTTTCTCCACCGCGGTGATAGTAGCGGTGCCCGTACTGCCGACATCCGTTTCCTCTTCCTCCGGTGGCTCATCGTTCTTCGGCTTGCGACCGTTAATTTTGTCCTTCCATTTCTTAATCGTACTATTACTGAACGTGTAACTGAAACTCCACCTCAATCCGCTCCAGTGAGGGAAACGGCCGTTATTCCAATATTGTTTGTTGGTTCGTCTGGGCGAGCCGTTCACAATCTCGTACATGTACGGGTCAAGCGTCGTGTTCAGGTTCAAACTGTAGTTGTTCAGCTTGGGGAATTTGAGACGCAGGTTAACGCTGAATTGACTCCAGTTCATGGAATCGGCGGCGAAGTTGTAACCGCCGTTGATGCTGAAGTTGTCTATCAGACTCACCACTCGGAACGGCACTTTTCCTGTCGTGTCCTCTTTGTTGACAATCTTCATCTCCAAGTTGTTGGACACTCCGAAATTGAGAGAAGCGGACATGCCACGGCTGACACTTCCAAATGAACCGTTCGCAAAGCGGGAATAGACCTTGTTCTCAAATACCGGGTTGCCTGACTCGTCGGTCTTTGGGATCTTCTTGCCTGTGATGCTGTCTATCTCGTTCGTGTATATCGGCTGGTCGTAACTGCCCCAATAACCCCAACCGCTCGTCCCGAAATCCGGATGGTAGGAGAAACTGAGAGTCGGAGTAATCACATGACGGAATTTCTCCACTTTGCTGTTAGGAAATAGTTTCTTCAACGGGGTGTAAAAACCGTATAGTTTGGTGCTCATGCTCACGCCCACATCAAAATCGAATACGTTGAAAAATCCGGTCGTCGTGTCACGCGCTACGCCGTTGATCTCTTCGTCCCAACGCTGATCTATTCGGGTAAAATACATCTTGTCACGGATGTTGATGTTGGGAGTGATACTCAAGTATTTGAATAGCGTAAAACTCGCATTAATCGGAAGGTTATGACTGATTCCTGTCTGCCAATCACGCAAAAAATCCGAATGGAGAAAATCTTTCTCTTTGATGTTATTGACTGCTATCTTGCCGTTCAGAGTATAACTCATCTTGATTTTCTCGTACCATTTCTCCTTGCCGCCTACTTTGCCTTTACGCTTGAGGGTCGCCTGACGCCATTGTTTGAAAGGATAAACGCTGCTCATCGTTACCGTCAACTGAGGAGCAGTCAGAGTCAATGTGGAGTCTTTCGTTCGTTGAGTCAGGTTGGCGCTCATGCTCAAACTCCACGGACTGTCAGGAAAACGTTGAGTGTAGTTAATCGTACTGCTCTTCGTGTTTTCAGAATAGAGGTTCGAGTTGTAGTAACTGTTGATATTACTGCGGTTGTAACCGCTGGTCGAGAAATTAACACTCGCCGAAAAAGTACTGTATGGATTGAATTTCGCGTCTTGCGAATGACTCCATGTGACGCTGAAGTTCTTGCTCGCGGCATAGTCGGGCAATCCTCGCTCTCCTGTTACGTCGTTTCGGTAGTTGATACTCAGATTTCCCGAAAAACGGTAACGCCATATATATTTCGACTTCGCACGGATGGCCCATGTGCCGCGGGTATAGATGTCTCCCGTCAACTCCAAATCAATATAGTCGCTTAGCGCAAAATAGTATCCCAGATTCTGTAAATACAAACCACGCGTGTAGTCGTCTCCGAAATTAGGCATGATCAGACCACTCGAATACTTGTCCGTAAAGGGGAAAAATCCGAATGGTACAGCTATCGGAAGGGGAACATCGCCAACTACCAAATACGCCGGACCGCTCGCTATATAGTCGCCCGCTTTCACTTTCGCTTTCGTTAGGTTGAGATAGAAATGAGGATGTTCGTGGTCGTCGCAAGTCGTGTACTGACCACCTGCCATCAGCATCTCGTCGTTGTTCAACTTCTTTGTCCGGTCGGCTATGATATAACCTTCGCCCTGTTGGGTCACTACATGGCGAATATAACCCTTCTGAGTTTTGATGTTATACGTTATTTCGTTCGTCTCATAACTGTCCTTGCCGTCTTTGAAAACAGGTTTGCCTTTCCATTCGTATTCAAGGCTGTCATATACGCCACGAGCATAGATAAGGCTGCTGTCCATGTTCATGCGGATATAGTCGGACTGAAGTTCCATCGACTCGTATTTCAATTCTCCTTTGCCGTGCAGATAGGCGATGCCGTTGTGCATCATAATCATCGAGTCCGCCGCCTGATAATGGACTGGAGCCTTCAACGAGTTCTTCGTCTTTATACGCGCATGTCCGCTCCCTTCTATAGGTCCTTCTACTTGTCCACTATCCCCATTTGCCGCTTTCACACTATCCACGCTTGCCGCCTTCACACTATCCACGCTTGCCGCCTTCACACTATCCACGCTTGCCGCCTTCACACTATCCCCATTTGCCGCCTGTACACTATCCCCACTTGCCGCTTTCTCGCTATTTGTGCTGTTTTCGTTATTGGCTGAACGGCTCGAAGGTGCATTCGGACTTTCCACCTTTTGCAACGACACTTGACCCTGCGCCGACGTCGGACAGAGCAGGAAAATTGTCATCAAAACAACACTTAATAATATGTGTACACGTACGCGCACAATACGCCAAATTAAAAAACGGCGGCAAAGGTACAAAAAAAAAATGACATATGCAAATGCACATGCCACTTTTTGTGTTTTTTCCTGCTTTTTTATGCAGAAATGTATGGAAAATTATTTCCTCATGTTGCCTTCAACTTTCCACTTGCCGTCCACTTTTAAGATTTTTTGCTCGGACTCTTTTTCCTCATCGCCTACGCGCGTAATGTACTTAACGGTCGCCGATTCGCCGTCTTCCGATAATACGGTCTCGGTAATCTCGTAAGACATCTCTTTCATCGCTGCCTTATCGTCCTCGCTCAAGAAAGCATCGTACAGGGAAACCATCTTCGTTTGTTCCTCGCTCGAAAGATTGGTGTAAGACATAGCTTTCGCAAAGTCTCCGCTTTTCATCGCTTTCAGATAGTCTTTCATTACTGCTTCAGGACTGTTTTTAGAGCAACCGGCAAAGCATACTGCCATTACGGAAATGGCCAAAATTCCAAGAATTTTCTTCATAATTGTTTTGTTTTTAATTGTTTGACATATAGGGTATTAGACCCGTTTTCTATATCGCTTGGATAAATACATTTTCCGTCTTTGCATATGATGCTCGGTATGTCGTGCCGGACACCGTCGCTGACATCTATCCCTTGGTGTAAATAGGCCTGCCATACCAACTCGCTACAATACATCTGGCTCGTGTCTTGAAGCAGGTAATTGTTGTCAAAGGTGACGTGCTCTTCATACTTGCGCAGGCTGTACAAAGCCGCTTTGCGCGAGGTCTCCTCAGAACATCTTATCCGCAACCAAGCACCTTTGATGGCTCGCTCACGCGAGTAAAAATCCCGGATAGGCTCGTTTTTGATGTACTCTGGGATTCCTTCCGGCGTTTCTTTCGGAACGGCATGAATCACATGCCATCCGCCTTCAGTACTGTCGTACAGCAATATACCTATATGCGAGTACTCCGAATGGCTGCCAAGGGTCACCAAAAAGCTCTCTAAACCATTACCGCAACGCAACACCAAATCTCCGTCTCTGAAATCCTCGTCGCCGCTAATCTCGACTATTGGCAACAATTCCTCAGCACTCTTTCCCTCATAAGAGACCTTTCTGCAACCTCCGCTTACAAAAAGTATCATTCCCAACAATCCATATAGCCCTTCTCTCCCATACATAATTCATTCGCATATTTCCATCAAAACACCCTGCTACGGGTCCGTTAATGTTTGTTGTTTGCAATCTTTTGATTAGACCACTCCCTTATTGCTTAAACCACCCCAATTTGCAATCGGCTGCAAATTTACAACAAAATTCTCACATATGCAAATTTCTCCACTCTTTTTCTCAATTTTTTTCTCTCTTTTCTCCAATTCCTCCCCTCTTTCCCGCTCTTTTTTCTCCAATTCCGTCCTTCTTTCCCGCTCTCTTTTCTCCAATTCCGTCCTTCTTTCCCGCTCTCTTTTCTCCAATTCCACCCTTCTTTCCCGCTCTCTTTTCTCCAATTCCTCCTCTCTTTCCCGCTTTTTCTCCAATTCCTCCCCTCTTTCCCGCCCATTTCCCGTCCATTTTCCATTGATATCAGGCACGTTTTCGGTAATGATGGACTTATAAAATAGCCCATATCGCTTTTGGCCACATCTTTTTAATGCAACAGCCAATCAACCTTTTATCACTCCACATACCTGAATTCTACCTGACAGCACTAGACCATACCTAGACCATATCTAGACCATACCTAGACCATACAAGGTATGTTACCGTACTCTCACAGTATCGTTGGAGCACTTTTTCTTTAACCTTATACTATATTATATATTAATATATAATATACTTTTTGTTACTCTTTTCTTCTCAAATAACATCCCCTAAACAATTTTTAATTTTTTTTGTCAATTTCTTGTGTATGTCAAATTTTTTATGTACCTTTGCGCCCGAATTGAAAATTACTCAAAAAACTACTATTATGAAAAAATTATTCTTTGTGGCAACTCTTACTGTTGCTTTGATTTTTGTCGGATGTAAGAAATCTGCTTCGGTTCCTCAAGAGGTGAAAGATTTTATTGAAACCATAGACAAGGAAATTGCAGAAGAGGACTTGGAAGAGAGTGGAATGTCCTATGAAGGTATCAACATCGAGGGAAACGATGTCGTTATGGCATTTGAGTTGGACGAAAGCGAATTTAGTGGCAAGTCTTTCAAGGAGGCGTTCAAAATGCTCGGTATGACTGAAGAAGATATCGCTGACCTTATGAAAGAGTCGATGTTTGAATCTGACGCTTTCAATGGCGACGATTTCGAACCGCTACGCAAAAACAAGTTCAATCTCGTATTCCGTTTCATAGGCAGCAAGTCGAAAGACGAAATGAACTGCCGCATCGAATACGACGAACTTCCATAATATGGATATACAATCATATTTGACAGCTCATAAAGAGCGGTTCATGGAGGAGTGGGCATCGCTCCTCCGTATTCCAAGTGTCAGCTGTCAATCCGAGCACAAACCGGACATGTCGCGTTGTGCTGAACGATGGAAAGAACTGCTTCTACAAGCTGGCTGTCAGAAGGCGGAGTTACTGCCTTCTGACGGCAATCCTTTTGTCTTTGGAGAGTATCTGGCTCCTCTATCCGATAAACAGTCACAAATACCAACGGTCCTTGTTTACGCCCATTATGACGTCATGCCCGTTGAACCGCTTGAACTCTGGAAATCAGACCCTTGGGAACCAAACATCCGAGACGGACGCCTTTATGCTCGAGGTGCTGACGATGACAAGGGACAGGCGATGATTCAGGTCAAAGCCTTTGAATACATGGCTCAAACAGGCCAACTCCAATGTAACGTCAAGTTCATTTTTGAGGGAGAGGAAGAAATTGGTTCTCCTTCACTTGAGGCTTTCTTGGAAGAACATAAAGATATGCTCAAAGCCGATATCATACTCGTTTCAGACACCTCTATGATTGGCAAAGAAACGCCTTCTATCACCACCGGACTACGAGGACTTGCCTATTGGCAAATTGAAGTGCAGGGACCGAACCGAGACCTCCATTCCGGACATTTCGGAGGAGCCGTCAAGAATCCCATCAACGCTTTGTGTGAAATGCTCGCACAAGTGGTGGACAAAGACGGACATATTACGATTCCCCATTTCTATGACGAGGTGCTCCCTATTCCGGAAGCAGAAAGGAAAATGATTGCACAAATTCCTTTCTCACAGGAGAAATACAACGCCGCCATAGATGTGGACGATGTCTTCGGCGAGGAAGGATATAGCACTCTCGAACGTAATTCCTGCCGCCCGTCCTTCGATATCTGCGGAATATGGGGCGGTTACACCGGAGAAGGTTCCAAAACGGTCCTTCCCTCCAAAGCGTTTGCCAAGGTCTCCTGCCGTCTCGTCGCAAATCAGGACCACGAGAAAATATCTCAGGCATTTATAAACTATATTCAAACCATCAAACCCCAAGGTGTCCGTGTCACCGTCACGCCTATGCACGGCGGACAAGGTTATGTCTGCCCGATAGATATCCCTGCCTACAAAGCCGCGGAGAAAGGTTTCGAACTGGCTTTCGGCAAACGTCCGTTGGCAGCCCGTCGCGGCGGGTCGATCCCTATCATCGCTTCCTTTGAGAGAATCCTTGGCTGCAAATCCATACTCATGGGCTTCGGCTTGGAGCAGAATGCCATCCATTCACCCAATGAGTCAATGGATCTCGAGGTCTGGGAGAAAGGCATCATCGCCGTCGTAGGTTTCTATTTGGCATATGCCGAAAATCACTAATTTTCAGTAAGTTTAATAACCAAACGACTATGCGAAAGTTTACTTATATATTGACCGTAGTGACGCTGATGATTCTTTGCACGGGCTGCAAACATCAGAAATCAGTTGATGACCTCCCCGAAGCGCTTCAGGAATTTGTTGAGGAAACAGATTCCCAATTGGCCAATACGCCTTGGGGAACTATCAAATACAAAAGCCTTGACGTCGAAGACCAAAACATCATCTGTAATTTCGATTTTGACGAAAGCGAAGAAGGGGCAACGGAAGGACGATCCATCAAACAGCACTTTCAGGAACTGAATCTTGATGAGGATTTATTAACGGAAGAGTTTGCTTATTTCTTTGCCGAAACATGTAGCAAAGAAGGGTTGTTTGCCCTGCGTGAACATGAATACAACCTCATTGTCCGGTTTACCGGAACGAACTCTCTCCAAGTGGTCGAATGTACTATTCCTTATACGACTTGGCGGACGAGAGAAGAATACGAGGAACTGAATAGTAACCCCGTTCTTGAATCAGACCAATTACCGAAAGAGCTACAAACGGTCATAGCCTATTTCTCTAACGGATTAGAGGAGGTATTGGAGGGATGTAATGCGGAATATATCCAAGCGCAGATGGCAGACAAAGATATATTTTTCAGAATCTTGATTAAGGAAGAAGAAATGGGTGAATTGATGGCAACCATCATGACAGACATCCTTGTTTATATGACCGACATGCCCGAAGAAGTCCAAACGGCCTTGGAAGTTACTCGTGAAATGGAGTACAATTTAGTTTTCCGTTACGAGAACGAGTCTGGTGAGTCCATTGATTGTGCAATCCCCTACATGCAACCCTGATTTCTCATTTATAGAAATGTAGATGGAATAGTACACTTCCCACATTTCAGACTTACAAATAATATGAAGCATAATAAATATTGTCACTACATAGTACTTTCATTGGCGGTTTTGCTTGGAATAAATGCATATGCCGCGCAAACGGATATTAATAATACGGAGTTGGACAAGCATTATGGATGGCTTTCGTTAGAAGGAGGCTATTTTACCTTGTTGGAGAAATTCGATGATATATCGACGAAAGGAGGCGGGCAGGTCAGTCTTGCCGGCGGCTATGAAATGCGGTATGGTTGGTTTTACTTGTCAGCGGGTATTGATTTTGCTTTTTGGCTCTCCAATGCCACTACCCAAACATGGAAATTCGATAGGGCGATGTATGATACCCAGGGCAAGTTGATGACGTTTCATTATGATTTGGCTGCCAGTAAAGAACATTCGTACGGCTTGACAGCGAGAATTCCTATTATGATTGGCGTGAACTGGAAGGGATTCTATTTCGGTGCGGGAGCAAACGTAGGCTACCATATCCTTTCCGACAACCGTGTCGCCAGACCTTATACCGGGTATGCCACGTATGACCAGTATTTCGAGGATTTTGAGGATATGCCGAACCATTATTACACCAACTTTACGGCAACCAATACGGAACATTTGCGCATGAATATTCCGGTGAATCTTATAGCGGAAATAGGTTATGATGTCTTATACGGGTATAGTGACCGTATGTACGGTAGGGACAAAGTGCTGAAAATAGGGGTATATGCCGAGTATGGTTTGATGAATGCATTCAGCAACAAGACCGATGCTTCGCTTTTTGAACCCAATCCCGAACATCCAACTCAATTGGATGTATGGTCCTATTATAACAACAAGGCAACGACTACCAACAAAGTCCTGCCTTTGAGTGCCGGCATTAAATTAACGTGGATGCTGCGTATTCCCACGAAAAACTGTCATTGTAAATAAATCATGTCATGAAGAAAATATGCACAATAGTATATCTCCTAACCATCTGTGTGACAATAAATGCACAATGTATTGATTTCACGGATCTCCGTTCATCTGCTGTGAAATGCACATACGGAACGTTTGATGATCCCTATGCCAGAGTCGGTATTATAGACGATGGTCCGAGAGCGGGTTCCAGTCGTCATACCATCCACACGGATGTTAACGAACGAGACCCACGCACAAATAACCAACTGCGTACCGTTCCTCAAGGAGAATACGCCTCTGTACGTTTGGGAAACTGGAGTACCGGCGCTCAGGCGGAAAGTATTACATATGAGTACTTTGTAAATGAAGAACAGAATCCTATTCTTGTTTTCAGATATGCTGCCGTCATGCAAGATCCTGATCATACACCGGCGGAACAACCTCGACTGACATTGGAAATTCTGGATGCAAATAACAAAATGGTGGATAGTTATTGCGGAGCATTTGATTTTATTGCGAGTCAGAGTCTCGGTTGGAACGTTAACGGAAATGTATTATGGAAGGATTGGACAGCAGTCGGTTTGGATTTGTCTGCATATAGCGGTCAGACTATCTATATTCGTTTCACTACATACGATTGCAAACAAAGTGGACATTATGGCTATGCGTATCTCAATATTGCTTGCCAGCAAAAGAAGATTCAATCTCTCACTTGTGGATATGACAACCAGACAACCTTGTCAGGACCGGATGGCTTTGAGTATAAATGGTACACATATGACAACGGAAATAAAAAATTCGTTGGGAATACACAGAATATCACAGTCCCTACTGACGAAACAATTTATTACTGTGAAGTGAATCAGACTGGCAAACCTACTTGCAGTTTTACTCTGAACGCGCAAGCTAACCCGCGTGTCCCACTGGCCAATTATAGTTATCAGCGCAAGGGAACTTGTGTCGATACATTGTATCTGACGAACCTTAGCGGTGTTTCCAAAGATGGGCAACTCCTTTACGAACCACATGAAGACTGTGATGAGTATATATGGGATTTGGGAGATGGAAGAGTTATTCAATCCAAGGATATCAATCAGCCCATTATTTATGAGAATACCGGCACGTATAAAGTCAAACTTACAGCGAAACTTATAAATGGAAACTGTATCGATGTCTGTGAACGTAATATCTTGATGCATGGTTTCAACGACAATCATACTAAAATAATATATGACACCATATGCAGCTCTGAGTTTTATATGTTTGACCAAGAAAAATTGAATAAAGGAGGCATTTATACACATCAAATTAAAACTTCTTATGGCTGTGATAGTTCCACGGTTTTACACCTACATGTAAACCAATCATACTTCTATGAGTCGGTTGAGGACATTTGTGACAAAGCAACATTTGATTTTCATGGAAGAAAACTTTCTCAAACAGGCATTTATTATGATAGCCTTACTACCGCTGCCGGATGCGATAGTATTTATAAACTGACTTTGTATGTCCATCCCACATTCCATTCGGAGAAAAACGTCACTATCTGCGAAGGCGAGGTCTGTAATTTCTTCGGAAGGGAACTGACCAAGTCAGGAACTTACTATGAGAATTATATTTCTTCTCACGGCTGTGACAGTGTGTATCAACTCAATCTGACCGTCACTCCTTCATACGAAGTGTTGCAGTCTGTCGCTATATGCGAAGGCGAGAATTATACGTTCAGAGGAAAAGTCTTAACGGAACAAGGAACGTATTATGACTCCCTTAAAACAGTCAACGGTTGTGATAGCGTGATTAAATTGGTTCTTGCCATTAATCCAACCTATCTTTTCGAAAAGGATATAGAGATTTGTGATAATGAAACGTATGAGTTCCGCGGAAGAACACTCAATCAAACAGGAACATATTATGATAAGTTGGAAACAGGAACCGGTTGTGACAGTATTTATAAATTGAATCTAACTGTTCATCCGACGTATTTCTTCCATACCGTAGAAACGACCTGTGACAATCATCCGTATTCGTACCGGGGTAAACTGTATGACAAATCAGGCGTTTATTTTGATAGCCTTTCAACAGTTTTTGGCTGTGACAGTGTGTATCGTCTGGACCTGACGGTGTATCCGACATACAGTTTTGAAGAATCGGCTACCATTTGTGACTATGAGACATACAAGTTCCAGGGGAAACTGTTTAGCGAAACGGGTATATACAAAGACACGATTCCTACGGTGCATGGTTGCGACAGTGTATATACCTTGCATTTGAGGGTACGGCCAACGATTAAGGATACGATCGATGCTTCTGTTTGCTTAGGTGAATACTACCTGTTTGCGGGAAACATGTTGTATGACGATGGTCTCTATCTGGATACAATTCAAGAGCCTGAAGGAAACGGCTGTGAGATTCATACATTGCGTCTGAAGACGGTAGCCAGCACGATAATTTCTACGGCACATGTTGATGACGCTTGTGCTGATGATACGACTTACCAAATTAAATATCAATATACCGGTCCGACTCCTCTTACCTATAGTTTGTATTATGATACCCACGCACGAATGATGGGCTTTAAAGATGTACGCGACGCTCCCTTTACTGGTTATATATACGATACAATTCCGCAGTTTGTGGACAAAATATACCTTAGACCGGATATCTATAATGTGCGTATTGAATTTGACAACGGTACGTGTGCTCCTTCGCAATCTGCTTTTGATCTCGCATTTATGATTAAATATCCTTCTTGGATAATAGAGCAGAACTGGAATGATGTGGTGGCTGTGTTGAATGCCGATTATAATGGAGGTTATTCGTTTAAACAGTTTGATTGGTTCGTGAATGACAAGGAATATCTGCACAATACAAAATCGTATATTTATACGCCGCAGTATATGCATAACGGCGATATGGTGTATGCTCAATTGACACGTCCTGAAGATGATTATGCGATATGCACATGCCCGATTGTGATTACTGATTTGTCGGATACCTATAAATATGACGAACCTGTATTGGTTTCTGTTAACAAAGTAAGTAGATTGCTAACTGTATCTGTGCAAAAACCGGTGACATACATGATTTATAATACAAACGGAGATTTGATGCAAAGCGGTTATATCCGGTCACAAGGAGAAAACACCATCACTTGTCCATTTTCACAAAATGGTCTGTATATCATTGTTTTTAAAGAGGGCGATAAGGTAAATAGCAGTAAATTTATTTTGTAAAAAGCGATAAGATGCTTGAATAGACTTACTTAATGGAAATGAAATAAATAATGGATATGAAAAAATTATTTATAGCAGTCAGCACAATGTTGTTTGCTGCATGTGCGCCGAAGTTTCCGACCGTGACACCGGACGAGTTTGAACAGGCGATTGCCGAATCGGACGTACAATTAATTGACGTGCGTACACCGGAAGAGTATGAGCAAGGGCACATCGTTGGCGCGATGAATATCGACTGGAAAAGCGATTCTTTTACCGATGATGCCGCAAGCATGTTGGATATGTCCAAGACCATTGCCATCTATTGCAAAGCTGGTCGCCGCAGTCACGCTGCGGCGGGTAAGTTATATACTATGGGCTACCAGCATATCGTGGAACTGAAAGGCGGTTTTGAAGCGTGGAAAGCGGCTGACAAGACCGTTCAGGCTGAACTCTATGAGTGTGATGAGTTTCGGACGCCTAACGGCATGAGTGTGAAACTGCATGCGTTGGTACATGCCAGTATATGGATTGAAGCCGGCGACAAGCAGATCTTCATCGATCCCGTTTCACTCCTCGGCAACCGTTCGGTAGACTACACCACCATGCCAACGGCGGATTTCATTCTTATTACGCACGACCATCATGACCATCTGAACAAAGAATCGATTCATAACTTGTCGCACGACCTCTATACACAAGTGATTGCCAACCAAGCATCTGCCGATATTCTGGGCAAAGGTATCGTCATGGCGAATGGCGACAAACGTACATTGACCGACAAGATAACCATAGAGGCGGTTCCGGCATACAACACGACCGAGGGTCATTTGCAGTTCCATCCCAAAGGACGCGACAACGGCTATATTCTAACCATTGACGGCCTGCGCATTTATATTGCCGGAGACACGGAAGACATTCCTGAAATGGCAAATATCAAGGATATTGACATCGCTTTCCTGCCGTGCAATCAACCATACACCATGACGCCGGAACAAGTAATCAAGGTTGCTAAAATCATCCGTCCGAAAGTGCTCTTCCCGTATCATTACAGCGACACGGATCTGAGTCCAATACCTTCTGCGCTTTCCGACGAACATATTGACGTCCGTATCCGGCATTATGAGTAACGGATCAATCGTGCCGAACATAAATAGGTGACCTTTTGGTTAAGGCTTAATGCATGTGCAATAATAGCAAAACAGATTTTATAGATACATGGAGAATACAATAGAACGGAATCAATACACTCACCGCTATTCGCTCACAGCGGCGGATATGGACACGCGTTACCGCATGACGCCTAACGCTGTGCTGCTTTATTATCAAGATTGTTGGGCGCGATACATGTCGTGCCTCCATTTGGCGGCTTTTGATGTGGTCAAACAGAATCGCATATGGGTAATAACGGAGTTTAATGCTTGGTTCGAACAACAAACAGCCTTTTGGTCGGATGACATTGATGTAACCGTTTGGAATAGTGAAGTGGGCACGCTACGTCTCTATGCCGAGTTCCGTGTAAGACGGTCGAATGGTGTAGAAATGGCGCACGGCTACGGCTGTTGGACGTTACTCGACACCGAGACACATCGTCTTGCACCGATGATTCCTTTCCAACCGAAGATACCTATTCTGCCGGAAATGACTTCCGAAACACATAAGAAACGTCGTTTCCCGATGGAGGGAACACAATTACAACAGATCGAGCATCGCGTCAATCCGATCAACCTTGATTTCAATGGTCATGTGAATAACCGCACATATCTCAACATCGCCATGCAATCAGCAGACGAAACATTCATGGATACACATGCCATCCATTGTCTCGCCATTCATTGGCTCAAAGAGACCTTCTTGGGGGATACACTCACCTGTCGTTTGAACTTATTACCCAATGAAACGGACGCACCTATGTACCATTACCTTCACACGATTTCTCGCAACGATGCCGAAATCGCTGCACAAGTCTATTCTGAATGGGTACTACGTACAGAGCAGATAGATGTTTCTACCTGCGCCTCAAGAAAATAATAGGTAAAGATTAACTCCTACGATTTTACTCTTTTAGCCATCTGTCAAGCCAACTTCTGAACTCTCTCTGCCAAAGAATACCGTTTTGCGGCTTGAGCACCCAGTGGTTCTCGTCCGGGAAAATCAGCAACTCAGCCGGAACGCCGCGCATCTTGGCTGCATCAAAAGCTGCCATCGCCTGATTAGCCAGAATACGGTAGTCTTTCTCGCCGTGGATACACAGAATCGGCGTGTCCCATTTATCAACGAACCGATGAGGGCTGTTCTCAAACGTGCGCTGCGCGATCTTATTGTTCTTCTCCCAATAAGCGCCGCCCATGTCCCAGTTCGCGAACCATTTCTCCTCCGTCTCCAAATACTGCATTTCCATATTGAAAATACCATCGTGGGCGATGAAGGCTTTGAATCGTCCGTCATGGTGTCCGGCTATCCAATAAACGCTGAATCCGCCGAACGATGCACCCACGCAACCTAAATGCTCTTTATCTACATACGGCTCTTTGCAGAACTCGTCAATCGCCGTGAAGTAATCCTTCATACATTGACCTCCGTAGTCACCGGAAATCTCTTCGTTCCATTCCTTGCCGAAACCCGGAAGACCGCGGCGGTTGGGTGCTACTATGATGTAGTCGCCTGCACTCATCATCATAAAATTCCAGCGGAAGGACCAGAACTGGCTCACCGGACTTTGCGGACCACCTTCGCAATAAAGGATTGTCGGATATTTCTTATTCGGGTCAAAATGTGGCGGGTAAATGATCCATGTCAGCATGTCCTTGCCGTCCGTTGTCTTCTGCCACCGCGGCACGACGGTCGAGCGCTCGATCTGGTTATAGATATTGTCATTCTCGTGAGTCAGTTGGTCAAGAAGCTGATTATACGTATCAAACGGCTGATCGTAGTAAATCTCCGTGTGTGCCATTTTCTCGCTATCCTTATGCAACCATTCGCGGATATCCAACTTGTAAATCTCGTTAGCTTGTTGCATTGAGTGACCAAGCAAGTATGTTTGATAATCTTGCACATCGCCTATCCCGAGATCCCATTGACCATCGGTCAGTTTGCTGGTCCAACCCTCTAAGGTCACACGATAGAGTTGAGTCGTGGCATGCCAACAGGCGGTGAAGACGAGTGAGGTGTCATCGAGCCAATGGTACTCATCTACATTGGTATCCATGGTGCGGCTGAGGAAACGTTTCTCGCCCGTCTCCAAGTTCATTACCATGAGGCGGTTCTCGTCGCTCTCATAACCGTCGCGCTCCATTGATTGCCACGCTATCCATTTGCCGTCCGGCGAATAGGACGGGTTGGTATCATAACCTTTGTTATCCACTGTAATATTCTTTTCCTCTCGCGTACGCGTATTAAATAGGTATATGTCGCTATTCGTCGAAACGGCATAATCCAATCCCGTTTTCTTGCGGCAGGTATAAGCGATCTCCTCGTTGTTCGGATTCCATGCTAATTGCTCTATACCTCCGAAAGGCTTCATCGGGCTCTCGAAAGCGGTGCCATCGAGGATATTGAATCCCTCACCCAGTTTGGCAGATTTCATCCGTTCGCATTCACCGTAGTATTCAGTCTGCAACTCATAGACAAATGGTTGCGGAGCGGTCTCTGTCCATTCGTCCCAGTGTTTGTACATCAGATCTTCGTGCATGTGTCCTGTAGCCAAAGGCAGGTCGGGGTATTTGTCTGCCGTCGTGGAAACTGTTTTCACTTGTTTCACAAGGATAACCTTGTTGCGCATAGGGGAGAGCAGGAAACCCTCAATATCATTTACCATTTGGTCATTTACCATTTGGTCATTAGGCATGACCTCTACCTCCTCTTTGTCACGGCGGATATACAGTTTGCCGCCTTTGAGGTACGCTAAGGCGCCGCTGTTGCCGAACCATGCCGGATCAGAACCTACAAACTCATCAACGACCTCCATCTCTTCATACGGATTCACTATCCGGATCCACGTCGTACTGCGGTTCTCCTCTACGGAATAATAACTTACGGTATAGGCTAACAAACCTGTCTCGATATCCGCTTTCACACTTCCGATACGGCCCATCGCCCATAATCCTTTCGGTGTCAGGCGTCCGCCTTCAATCGTAATCTGCGGTTTTGTAACCGGAACTTTGTTTTCTTTAGCTTTTTCACCATTGTTCGCGCAACTCGCGCTCAGCAAAGTCATTGCTGCCATAATAACATAAAATGATTTTTTCATATAAGTAAATCTTTGCGGCTGCAAAGATACTACAAAAATATGACATATGCAAATAAAATTGCATTTTCTGCCAAATTGTCAGTCCTTTTCTGCCAAAATCCCTTTGGCACATGTTTTGTCATTATTTAGGTGACTAGTTTCCTAGTACCCTAGGCTCCTGGAATCTTAAAAACGAAAGTTCGTTTACGAATAATCGTTTGAGCGAAATGAAATAAGAAAATTAACTAAAGAAAGGAAACATACTATGTCTAAAATTATTGGAATTGACCTCGGTACCACAAACTCGTGTGTAGCCGTAATGGAGGGTAACGAACCTATCGTCATTGCTAACGCTGAAGGGAAACGTACTACTCCTTCTGTAGTTGGATTTATCGAAGGTGGCGAGCGCAAAGTGGGTGACCCTGCTAAACGTCAAGCCATTACGAACCCAACCAAAACTATTTATTCTATCAAGCGTTTCATGGGCGAGACTTATGATCGTTTGCAATCTGAAATCGCACGCGTTCCTTATAAAGTAACAAAGGGCGACAACAACACTCCGCGTGTGGACATCGATGGACGTCTCTATACTCCGCAGGAGATCTCGGCTATCATCCTTCAGAAGATGAAAAAGACCGCTGAGGACTACCTTGGACAGGAGGTTACAGAAGCTGTCATCACCGTTCCGGCATACTTCAATGACTCGCAACGTCAGGCTACTAAGGAAGCCGGCGAGATCGCAGGTCTCAACGTACGCCGTATCGTCAACGAGCCGACTGCTGCAGCACTCGCTTATGGTCTTGACAAGTCCAACAAGGATATGAAGATTGTAGTCTTCGACTGTGGTGGTGGTACGCACGATGTGTCTGTGCTTGAACTCGGTGACGGTGTCTTTGAGGTAAAAGCAACCGATGGTGATACACACCTTGGTGGTGATGATTTCGACCACCGTATCATCGACTGGCTCGTTCAGGAGTTCAAGAACGAGAACGGCGGTGCCGACCTCTCCAAAGACCCGATGGCTATGCAGCGTCTGAAAGAGGCTGCCGAGAAAGCTAAGATTGAGTTGTCCTCTTCGACCTCTACGGAAATCAACCTGCCGTATATCATGCCGGTCAACGGTGTTCCGGCTCACCTCGTTAAGACCCTGACTCGTGCTAAATTCGAGCAACTCATCGATGACCTGATCCAACGTACTATCGCTCCGTGCCGTACGGCTCTGCAGAACGCAGGTCTCACGACCTCCGATATCGACGAGATCATCTTAGTTGGTGGTTCGACTCGTATCCCGGCTATCCAAGACGCCGTACAGAAGTTCTTCGGCAAAGCTCCTTCAAAGGGCGTTAACCCAGACGAAGTAGTCGCAGTCGGTGCAGCCATCCAAGGTGGTGTCCTCACAGGCGATGTAAAGGATGTCCTCTTGTTGGATGTAACCCCGCTGAGCCTTGGTATCGAGACCATGGGCGGTGTTATGACCAAGATGATCGAGGCCAATACTACCATCCCGACCAAGAAGACTGAGACCTTCACCACGGCTGTGGATAACCAGCCTTCTGTTGAGATCAAAGTCCTCCAAGGTGAGCGTCCGATGGCGGCTCAGAACAAGCAAATCGGTATCTTCCACCTTGATGGAATCATGCCTGCCCGTCGTGGCGAACCGCAGATCGAAGTAACCTTCGATATCGACGCCAACGGTATCTTGAACGTCACCGCAAAAGACAAAGCTACCGGTAAGGAGCAGAAGATCCGTATCGAAGCATCGTCCGGTCTCTCTGACGACGAGATCAAGCGTATGAAAGCCGAGGCTGAAGCCAACGCCGAAGCCGATAAGAAAGCAAAAGAGCAGGCTGATAAACTCAACAAAGCCGATGCTACCATCTTCCAGACAGAGAAACAACTCGCTGAACTCGGCGATAAGATTCCGGCTGACAAGAAAGGACCGATTGAGAAAGCCCTCGCAGACCTCAAGGACGCCTACGCTAAACGTGACGCCGATGCCTGCGAAGCAGCCAACAATGCTCTCATGACAGCGTTCCAAGCTGCCAGCGCAGAGATGTACGCTGCGCAACAACAAGCACAACAGACCGGAGGTCAAACCTCTTCAAATACCTCCAACAACGCCGGAGGCGCAAACTCCTCCAACGGAGACGCTAACTCTACCGCTGAGGACGTTGACTTCGAAGAGGTTAAGTAACATCTCTCCTTGCATCGCACATTGATGCACAATCATCCTTCTCCCCCTCTCTTCATTGGAGTGGGGGAGTTTTTTTGTCCTGTTCTCGCCGTTATTTCGGATTAGCGACTACAAATAATCGTAGCTTTTGTGACGCCGGCAGCGCCGTTTTTGCCATAAAATAGCATTTTTCTTCCTTTTTATTTGCATATATCAGAAATTTGTTGTAATTTTGCACCGTCTTTCCGAAAGGACTGACATGACATATTGTATTTCGCGTTTGCGATTTATTTGACCCATCGAAATGTAGGAAGTTTTGAATTAAGTCAAAAATAAGTCAGCAAGCGTCCATAGTGTATATGGGCGTGACTTATCGACTTAATGGGCATTTCCTACAGCCCCGATGGGGATAAGGAAGCGCTCATATTTCTTTTTATATGGGGATTTACTTAATTTATTAATCTAAAAACCGATGAGGCGATGGGATATAACCGCCAACAAACAAAATGAAAAAAATATTTGTTATTTTGACAGTCTTGATGATGTCTGTAACTGCTTTTGCAGATGGTCGTTCTTCTTGTAGAATTTATGGCGATGGGGACAATATGGCTGCACTTGAATCTAATTTTGTATGTGAAACACCTCATATGTCTAGTGGTACACCGGGCATTGATATCAAAGTTAATTTGGAAAAGCCAGCAAAACCCAACACAGTGGTTTTCGTAGAAGTCACTATTAACGGTCATACTTATAATGTACGAGTAGAATTTTCTGAAGGGTCAAAAATTGCTCGCGTTGTACATTATACTGGAGTAAAAGATGGAGATTGTGCATCATTATCTCTTGCCTCTGGTTCTTGTAGATTATAGAGGCATGTTTGAAAACATTTATCTCTCTACCGCCCGAGCTAACCCCTCGGGCTTTTTTTGTTCTTTTTTTCATTCATTCAGGATACCGCTTTGAAGTACAAAGATATACACGATTATTAATATTTCTTGAAAAAATATTGTGTTTTTGAAAATAAAAACGTGCATTTTATTTATAATATTAATAATTGTAACCTTTTTCTTATAGTATGTATTTTGCCAATTCAAAAAAAAGCAGTAATTTTGCACGTTTTTTGGTTTTAGCTTATGAAGAAAATTTACATATTAGTTACATTTATTGTATTATCAAGTTCCCTATTAGCGGAAACACTGACAGGTGTTATTACCGATGCGTTTACGCGTGAACCATTAATCGGAGTATCCATTCTGAATAAAGACAACGGGACGGGTACCGTAACAGATTTGGACGGGCGTTATGAATTGCAAATCACCACCACGCCTGTTCATTTGCAGTTTTCCTATGTGGGCTATCAGACAGAAGACAAAGTACTGAAGACGATTCCCGCGAAGTATGACCTTGTCCTTCAGGCGGACAACGAGGTACTTGAAGAAGTAGTGGTGACAGCCGGTCGTTTCGAGCAACGCATGACAGATGTTACCGTTAGTATGGAGGTGGTTAAACCTCAAGCCATCCGAACGCAGGCTCCGACGGACTTGTCGGCAACGCTGCAAACATTGCCGGGCGTGGAGATTATTGACAAACAGCCCAGTATTCGCGGCGGAGGAGGATGGACCTATAGTGTCGGTTCCCGTTGTCAGGTCTTAATGGATGAGATGACCATCTTGAATCCCAAGACCGGTGAGATTAACTGGAACAACGTTCCTTTGGAGAACGTTGCTCAGGTGGAAGTGGTTAAAGGCGCCTCTTCCGTGTTGTATGGTTCGTCGGCACTGAACGGCGTTATCAACGTTCGTACACAGCGTCCGGGTATTACTCCCCAAACGAAAGTGTCGGGATATGTCGGAGTGTATGACAATTACAATAAATATAAGTACACGGGCGCGCGACTTCCTTTGTATTACGGAGCCGAAGCGTCGCATACGCGCAGAATAGGAAATTTTGATGTATCGGGTGCGCTCAGCGGTTTCAAGGATGAGGGTTTCCGCCGTCAGAGTTTCAATGACCGTGCGCGTCTTGGCGGAAACATGACGTATCATGCGCCTATGCCTGAAGGGAAGTATTTGAGTGCCGGTTTTAATCTTAATTATGTTGCCAACCAATACGGTGATTTCTTTATTTGGCGCAGCCCGAAAGACGCAATAAACCCTTCTCCTCTGACCAATATGGGTCGTAAAGAACATAATTTCAATATTGATCCCTTCTTCAACTACGACGATCCGGAAAAAGGTATATCTCACAAGTTGCGCACTCGTTTTTATATGACAGCGGACAACCTCACCACTCCGTCGGCGACGATAAGCACAGAGGATTTGCTCAAATGGGCGGTCACCAGTTTTGACTTGGACAAAGTGAAAGGCTATTACGACCAAATAACCGGTTACACGGATGCCGGGGTGTCGTTGGAAGACGCGTTGTTAGTCACTTTCAGTGACGTGACTGTACCCGTCAAGAACGAGCAATGGCTGGACGCTGTAGTGAACGGAATCGACCTTGTAAAGAACGGTCTCGGCTATACAGGAACGGTGGCTGAGTTACAAGACGCGTTAGCGTACGCGATGAACCTGTTGGCGGATAATAACCCGACCCGTCCGGAGTTGACCTACAACGGATATGTTGACTATCAGTTTGCCAAACAATGGAAATCCGGTGTACGTTTGACAACCGGCGTCAACTGGAATCATATCACCAATACCGCCAATATTACCGGAACTCACCATACGGACAATCTGGCAGCATATCTGCAATATGACCATCGTATAGCCAACCGCCTATCTCTGAGTGCAGGCGTGCGTCTTGAATACTATCGCATGGATGACCAGTATAAAGAGGCGAACATTCAAATAGGTAAATGGTTATGTCCTGTTCGGCCTGTTTTCCGTGCCGGTTTGAACTGGGAGATTTATAAAGCCGGCTTCCTTCGCGCTTCGTTCGGACAGGGATATCGTAATCCTTCTATCACCGAGAAATTTGCGCGCAAAGATATTGGCGGTGTTGGAGTTTATCCTAACCACGCTATCAAACCCGAGTCCGGCTACAATGCCGAGATCGGCTACAAACAGTTGTACAAGTTCGGACCCGTATCCGGTTCAATTGATGTAGCGGCTTTCTATACCGAATATCAGAATATGATTGAATACCAGTTCGGTTTGTTCCGAAATTCCGATTTCTCGATGATTAATTCTATGTACGATGTCATCGATGAGTTGCAGGGAATGATAGACGGTATTAAAGCGACCAAATCGCTTAGCGGAGCCGGTATCGGTATTGGTGCTCAGTTCGTCAATGTCAGTCATGCCCGTATCTACGGCGCTGAAGTCAGCACGATGGGTAAAGTGGATATCAAAAAGGATATGGATTTGCGTTATACCATCGGTTATACGTTCACAGAACCGGAAGATATGGACAACGAAGCGCGCATCGAGCAGGAGAAACAGTATGTGGATCCCTTACAGATGAAGAACAAGTCCAACGACTCCAAATATCTCAAATACCGCAACAAACATTCGTTCAAAGCCACCATTGACTACACCTATAAATGGTTGTCGTTAGGCGTGAATATGTCTTACCGAAGCAAGATGTTAGCGGTTGATTATCTGATGGTTGACGAGCGTGCAAAAGAGTCTCCGGATTTAATGGACTATGCGCGTAAGTTCATCTTCGGCTACGAGGATGGTATGTCGCTTCATGACTACTGGATGGAACATAATACGGGTGTATTCACCATGGATTTGCGGTGCTCGGTTCGTTTCAAAGAGCATGTGGAAATGCAATTCTTAGTGAATAATCTGCTCAATACGGAATATAGTTTCCGTCCGATGGCGCTCGCTCCTCCACGTACGTTTGTGTGCAGATTGAATATTAATCTATAATTGAAAGAAAAAGTGAATTTTTTTGCAACAATTGGTTATTTTGACCAACAAAAAAGCCAAAATCCGGTATATATTTGCAGTAAAAATTGGAAGTTGAAAGTTGAATAGTAAAAGGGGTTATGTGAAAACCTCGTTAAAACCTCGTTAAAAGGTCGTTAAAAGGTGGTAGAGGTTAGTTGTTGGCAAAAAGGCTAAATGATCAAAAAAATGGTACATGGTACATGACCAAATGGAAAATGATATGATGAAAAAGATAATTAGCATAATTACAGCATGTTGGGTGAGTGTTGCAGCTTTTGCGGTGACCGTGAATGATGTTACCGGAAAGTTCAAGGGCAACCTGAATATAGGCGGAACGAATTATCCGAACAAGGAAGTATATATTCTGCCGGGCATGGAGAGTAGTACGATAACTTTCGTACTGCCTGATTTCAAGTATAACAATGCACCTTTAGGTGACATAGTGCTGGTCAATATCCCGATGGACGGTAGCGGTATGTTGAGTTTGGATAACAGTTCTCTGTATATCAAAGCAATTTCAGAGCGTGCAGTGATAGATGTTCTGAACGGATTTGAGGACGGCGGTGACACGTATAATTCCGTTATATCCGTTTCGTCGGCTCAGGTGTTGTTGTCCATAGAGGCTCCCTCACTTCCGGAACCTATTTTGGTTCTTTTTGCAGGCAACAAAGTAACGAACGAGAATTATGCAGTGACAAACGGCGGATTCGAAGGCAACTGGTCCAATGGTGAGCCGTCCGGTTGGCATTCGTTCAATACAGCAACCGGTGACTATGTTTCTTTCGTTCAGAATACCGAACAATTTACACAATCTTCGGAAATCCGTCCGGGTTCGTCCGGCACGCATAGTGCCAAGATTCAAACCAAGATAGTAGTAGGCGCCAATGCGAACGGAAACTGTACGAACGGACGCATAAATGCGGGATCTATGACGGCTACCGATGCCGAGGGTAACTATAATTTCTCGGATCCATCGGCGAGCGGGTTCAATACACCGTTTGTCGGAAATCCTGATTCGCTGGTTTTCTGGGCAAAATATATCCCTGCGGACAACAACCCTTCCAATGTGGTCAATAAAGCTCGTGCGCACGCAGTCATTACTACCAACGCGCGATATCAGGATCCAGAGACGAAAGATTATTCTTCTGTCAAAATAGCCGACGCCGAAGTTAATTACTCAGCCACAGCAGATTTGGGGTGGCAACGTGTATCCGTGCCGTTCTCCTATAAGTCTGTTGATCCTGCGTCCGCGGCGTATATGCTGATAACGTTTACCTCCAATTATGAGCCAGGAGGCGGTTCGTCGCATACAGAAGGAGGACTATTCAACAAGACGTATTATTTGGATAACGTCTATTTGGATGATGTGGAGATGGTGTATAATCATTCGCTTTCTTCGCTCAAAGTAGATGGCGAAACGGTGTCGTTTACCAACGGTCAAGCCAACTCTTCTCTGGAGTTCAGCGACAGCGATTATGATATTGTTGCGTTACCGGACGGCAAGGCAGCGAAGTCTTTTACCGGCTATGATGCCTCCACTAACCGTGTGTATGTTTATGTGGTTGCGGACAACTATTCTCAGGCGCGCATGTATTCCGTATATACTTTGCAGATGAAAGAACCTGCTGCGCCGATCAAAGATACCAAGTATTCCTATTCCGCAACAACCTGTGACAATGAGCCTTATTCGGACGACTTGTTCAAAGAGCTGACTCAATCGGGCGTCTATACAGAAACTATTCCTAACACGCAAGGCGGCGATTCTGTGGTGACTCTTACGCTGACCGTTCTGCCGACCTATTCAGTCCCGACAGAAGCTTCGATCCAAATGGACGAGTCTTATTCATGGCAGGGCAAGGAATACAAGAATCTAACACCAGGTGAATACAAAGATACCATACGTCTCAAAACGCTTGCCGGGTGTGATTCTCTCCAAACGCTTGTTCTGACCGTCAACTCCATCGGTTATACCTATAAGGAGCAGACTTCCGCCTGTCAAAACGAAGAAGTGAAATGGCATGACAAGGTACTCCCGACTTCGCAGGCAGGTACATTCACGGTGTATGACTCGCTCAAGTCAGTTTATGGCATGGATTCGGTTTATATACTCACACTCACCGTTCATCCGACCTATTCTGTTCCGACAGAAGTTTCTATCCAAATGAACGAGTCCTATTCTTGGCAGGGTAAGGAATACAAAGATCTTGTTCCGGGTGAGTACAAAGATACCGTACGACTCCAAACGCTTGCCGGATGTGATTCTCTCCTAACGCTTGTTCTGACCGTCAACTCCATCGGTTATTCATTCAAGGAAGAGACTGCTGTATGCCGAAAAGAAGAAGTGAAATGGCATGACAAGGTGCTTCCTACTTCGCAGGCAGGCACATTCACGGTGTATGATTCGCTCAAATCGGTGTACGGCATGGATTCGGTTTATATACTCACACTCACCGTTCATCCGGATTATCAGTTTGCCGAGACTTTGCATGTGAACACGATTGACACTGTTTGGCACGGTACAACCATAAAGGAGTTGGCTGCGTCTGCAGAACCGTATATCTTCTACGACAGTCTAACAACGCTTGCCGGATGTGACTCCGTGTTTATGCTTACCGTCTATGTGTCCGAGATACCGGTTACGTACGGTGCATATGAAGCATACATGTGCGAAGGAGAAAGCGTTTCTTATGAGGGCGTTACATACAGCGACAATTTTGAAGGAAATATCCATGTGGCGCAACCGAATATTTATGGTGGAGACTCTATCGTGCATCTTACGGTTACCGTTCAACCGTCCTACGTGACAGACGAATATATGACAATCACAGAGGGAGACGACCAGACATGGGAAGGATGGAATCTCAGCACGGTGCCTGTCGGTGAATTGACGCTCAGCACGTCCTATTACACAATTTATGACTGCGATTCCACATTAGTGCTGCATCTAACGGTGCAACCGGTAGCAGTATCCACGGATATTCCCGAACAACAGGTAAAAAGTCATGCACGGAAAGTGCTTCGGGAAGGACGTCTCTATTTCATTAAAGAAGATGAAACAATGTATGATATAACAGGAAAAAAAATAAAATAATAAAATGAAAAAGAAAATGAGAAGAATTTTTACTATTCTGTTTGCCGGACTGATGGTTTCGGCACAAGTATGGGCGGTATCCGCCAAGGATGTCTGCGGACAATTTGATGGTGATTTGAATATCGCCGGTTCAGCCTATCCGAACAAGACAGTATATCTGTTACCGGGTACAGTGGACAATACCGTAACTTTTGTATTGCCGGATTTCAAGTACAATGCAGGTAAGTTGGGTAATATCGTGCTGCCGAATATTCCTATGGATGAGAAAGGAATGTTGACGTTGGAGAACAGTACGCTTTATCTGGACTCTATCTCCGAGCGCGCTACTATCACTATCCTCAATGGAATCGAGGATGGAGGCATTGTGTATAACTCCATCATTTCGGAGACAGACGCACAGGTCATTCTTTCTATAGGTGCCCCTTCGCTGCCGGAAGCAATCCTGGTTCTTTTCCAAGGAAAAGCAGCTACGAACAAAAATTATGCGATCGTCAACGGTGGTTTTGAAGGTGAGTGGACAGACGGAGAACCAGCCGGATGGCATTCCTTCAATTCGGCTACCGGTCTTATGGTGGACTTTATCAAAGGAACGGATCAGTTCATTCAGTCCACGGATGTTCGTCCGGGTTCAACGGGTACACACAGCGCGTTGGTTTCTTCTACGATGGCCTTGAGTGCCAAAGCGAACGGCAACTGTACCAACGGACAAATCAACGCCGGTTCAACCACTGCGGATGACCCAGCCAATAACTATAACTTCTCTGATCCTGCCAATGATGGATTTAATACTCCCTTCCAGGGTCGTCCAGACTCGGTCGTGTTCTGGGCAAAGTACATGCCTGCCGACCGTGACGCTGCTAACGAGGTCAACAAAGCGCGTCTGAGTGTTGCTCTTACTACCAATGCACGCTATCAGGATCCGGAGACCGGTGATTTCGCTTCTGCGAAGATTGCTTCAGCTGCGATTAACTATGCTGCTACACCGGATTTCGGATGGCAGCGTATATCCGTGCCATTTGAATACCACTCTGATGTCACCCCGTCGTATATACTGACCACCTTTACTTCCAATCAAACACCGGGTGGTGGTTCTTCGTACACCACAGGCAGCAGTTTTAACAAAGTCAATGTGCTTGACACGGTTTATCTGGATGATGTGGAACTGATCTATAACCGACAACTCAAAGCTTTTGCCAAAGGAAGCGAAACTCTGGATTTTGTAAACAACACAGCCACCGTTTCGGATAATTATTGTGACGATTGTGCCAAGTATGCCGCACAAAGTGATGGTGTGTCCTCACAAACTTTCATCGCTTTTGATGCTGCGCATAAATGTATCCATATCTATGTGGTAGCAGATGATTATGCTCAATCCGGTGCGTACAGCCTCTACCGTGTGGTATTTGCTGACAGCGAGACAGCAGACCTCAACCCGATTGACCCCACCGAAGGAGTGGACAATATCTCTGCTGCAGGAAAGCACTTTGAGAAAGTGTTGCTGAACGGACAGTTGGTAATCCGTTGCGGAAATGAATGGTATAATATATCCGGTACACGGATTAAATAATATGAAAACGAAACTATCAGCACTTTTATTGGCTTTTCTCCTTTCTCCTTTTGTTATTCAGTTTACCGTTGCCCAGACCTATAGCAACGGCGTATGGTACTCATTGTACGATACACAAGAGCACACGATGAATACACAGGGAGACTACGAGACAACCGTCTTTGCTCCTACTGCCGGAAAACTGAATGTTCAGTGGCGGTATGAGTGGATTGATTGGTTTGGAGTGGCGAGAAAGATCGATACACAAGTGCTTGAGTCTGCCAATAAAGGCAGTTCTACCAATACAATTGGTCAGTTGGCGGAAAATACCGACAAGAACAGCCATACTACCGAGAACTTTAATCTGAGTCGTAATATCAACTGGATTAAGTTCAATCGAGAAGGACTTCCGACTCACAAGGTGATAGTGTATCATCTTGCTATTCCTCTTGCGCAGCATATTCTGTTCGCTTCCGGTGATTACGGAACAACAACCGTTTCGCATGACTTCGGTGAGCAGGATGCGCTGTCAGCCTCAGAACCGTATATGCTTAAACTGCGTTCTTTCCTATCGGCAGGCGACATTACTGTTTCCTGCTCGGAACCGGAAATCTTCCGGCTTGGCGCAGCGGATAACACGGAAGCGATTATCTATGCGGTAGGAGCCAATGCCTGCGCATCAGCGAAAGGAAGTGCAGCCGAGGCTACAGAAGGTGTTTTGGCAAATATAGACAACTATTCTGTTCCTGTTTACTTCACTCCGCAGGAAGGAAAGGAATACGCAGCAGTTATAACGATAACCGATGGCACATCTACAGTCAAGGCAACAGTAACCGGTATCGGGCGCAAGATAGACCAGACGATTGAGTGGAATCCGACGTCACCGATACTCTCGTCCTCTACTATTGAAACGGCTTCTGCATCTTCGGGACTGCCTGTTGAATATACGATTGAACCGGAAGGAATCGTTGCGTATGAGAACGGGGCGTTTACTATCCTTTCTGAGGGCAAAGTGACAATTACTGCTTCGCAATCCGGTAATTCGGTTTATAATGCAGCGGAATCCGTAACCAAAGAAATTACTATCAACCCGGCAAAGACGCATTACGAGTATAGCAAAGAGATTTGTGCAGGAGATGTGTATTCGGATGAGCATTTTGAAAATTTGTCTGCGAAGGGACTCTACTATGACACGATCCCGAATGTATATGGAGGCGACTCAATCATTTGTCTCAACTTGATTGTTAACGATGTCTATACATTCGAAGACACACGTACGGTCTATCTCGGAGTACAAGAAGTTTGGCAGGAAGTGGACTTGAGTTTGTTGCCACTCTGTGACACGACGCTCGTTGCCGAATACGTTACGCTCTCAGGCTGTGACTCTGTTTATACCCTTCATCTGTCTGTCATTCCTATTCCTGCCACTTACGGCGCCGATACGCTGAATTTATGCGAAGGAGGTAGCGGAGAGTACAAGGACAAGACATATGACAAGCCCGGCATAGACTCCGTGTTGCTGGATGTCAAGAACCATTTGGGCGGAGACTCGGTTGTTGTGTTAGTGGTTAATGTATGGTCTGTCATGCATTCGGAATCCGAACAGACCATCATGGTAGGAGAAGAGCAGGTTTGGCAGAATATCAATCTTGCGACCTTGCCTGTCTGTGACACAACGCTTGTTGCGGAATATGTTTCCGTACATGGATGTGATTCGGTATTTACCCTTCATCTCTCCGTTATTCCGAGACCTACAACATATGGAGCAGATACGCTGGATATTTGCGAAGGTGGTAGCGGCGAATATGAGGGCAAAGTATATGATAGTCCGGGCAAGGATTCTGTGCTGATAAGTACCAAGAACCATCTGGGCGGTGACTCCGTGGTGGTACTTGTTGTCAATCAATGGCCGGTCTTCCATGAGAGTTCCGAGTTGTCAATAGAGAAAGGAGAGAAAGCACTTTGGCAGGATAGAGATTTAAGTTCACTCCCTGTCTGCGACACTACGCTCGTCGCAGAGTATGCTACTGTCCACGGTTGTGACTCTGTCTATACTCTTCATTTGACCGTACTTCCGCTTCCTGTTACCTATGGCTCGGACACCATCCATGTGTGCGCCGGCGAAAAAGTGGAATACGAAGGAAGAACTTACAAACGTCCGACTACTGATTCTGTGCTGGTCAGCCAACCCAATCGGTTTGGAGGCGACTCTATTGTTGTGCTTGTGGTTTATGTAAGACCAGTAATGCGCCTGTCTGCCAACAAAACGATTACGGAAGGCGAAGCGGTTGTATGGCAGAATATGGACCTCAGTACTATTCCTGTAGGTGATACCACTCTCGTTGCGGAATACACTTCTGTCTATGGCTGTGACTCCACATTTACGCTCCATCTTACCGTTCTAGAGAAAACGGCTACGGGATTACATTCTGCCGAAGTACAAGATGAAGATGTCCGAGGGACAAAGGTATTTATTGGCGGACATATGTTCATCCGCAAAGGCGACGAACTATACGATCTTACTGGTAGAAAAGTGGAGTAGGCGTAAAGGATCATTTACAATAGAAAGCAAAGGCATTCACAAGTGTGAGTGCCTTTGTTGTAAATGTCATTCTTTGGGATAGAGTTTGGATTTACTTCAATTCCTGTAATGCCCGTTTTAGTTCTTTATCGAAACGGAGATTGTAAGCTGCTTGACCTTTCTGGTAGAAATAGCGTAGCACGATTTCGGAACCTAACAGTTGCTTTATCTCCTCTTTGTTTCTCATCACAGCTTCCTGGTAGTTCGGTGTGAGCATCGGCTCCAGCGCTTCTAATGAGGCGAGCGTGGTAGAGTCAATATCTTCGATTCTCGCCATTTTGATCATGTCGGTATAGAACTTGCTTGTCTCTGTTTCATACTTGAATTTCCGTTCATCCAGAAACTTGCAGAATTCTTCTATCTCATCGTCTGTCAGTTCGAATGCAAGCGGCGTAGCGATAGAGTCATGAAGGCGATGGTAACGCGTAGCGTAGTCAAAGAAATAATGGTTGATATACAGCGAATAACTGATATCCACTTTCGATGAATCCGATAACACGATGTCCGGCAGGATGCCTCCGGCTGTGTCTTTTTTCAGTTCATGTCCTTTTTGTCGCTCGCTGTAATCTATCGCTTGTATGCAACGTCCGGAAGGCAAGTAATACTTGCTGGTCGTCACTTTAATATGTCCTCCGTAAGCGACAGGGCGTACGTTCTGTACCAATCCTTTTCCAAATGTTCTCTGTCCAATCAGTTTGGCTCGTCCGAGGTCCTGGAGTGCGCCGGATACGATCTCGCTTGCGGAGGCAGAGTGTTTGTCCACCAATACCACAATAGGCAGGTCTTTGTATCGCGGGTTGTTCCGGGTTTTATAGACACGGTTGCTTTGGCTGGTTTTGCCGCGAGTCTCGACTACTGTCTGGTCTCTGTCCACAAACAGATTCACAATCTGTATCGCCTCGTCCACAATACCTCCTCCGTTGCCCCGCAAGTCGATGATCAGTTTGCGTGCTCCTTGGTTGTAATATAAGTCGTCCAAGGCATTGCTGAACGCCTGTGCTGATCCCTCTGTGAACTCGCTCAAAGCGATATATGCCACAGGCTCCGGCAGGGTATCTGCTGTGAGTACCGTATAATAGCTGACCGCATCCAAATGTATATCTTCGCGCACGATGGACACTTTGAACGGTTTAGCGACCCCTTCCCGCTCCAATTCAAGCACTACGGTGGTACCTGGTACTCCGCGCAGGTTGTTGCTGACCTCGCTTACGCTCAGTCCTGCCGTGCTTTTGCCATCGACAGACAGGATACGGTCTCCGGC
This sequence comes from uncultured Bacteroidales bacterium, assembly GCA_900319995.1. Taxonomy (GTDB): domain Bacteria; phylum Bacteroidota; class Bacteroidia; order Bacteroidales; family Paludibacteraceae; genus Colicola. The sequence goes on along the minus strand of ONQO01000001.1, from coordinate 58,474 downwards.
TTGTACTCCGGCGCGCTGAGCCGGTTTACCTTCATACGGGTTCACCGCATAAGTCCAAAGGGAATCTTTATCCACTTTTGCCTTTTTGCCTCTTGCTTCCGGGCGTGGACGCTGTTGTATAATACTGCCTATTCCGCCATACTTGCCCGTGGTCAGCATGCGCAGATCTCGGTCGTTCTTTTTCGGATAATAAACCGTGTAAGGGTCTATTTCGCGAAGCATGGCATTGATGGCAGTCTCGGTTAAACCCTCGTAATTGAGCGTATCCACATAGTTCACATCCACTTGACGCAATATGTCATTGAAAATAGTAATACACTCATCCGCGCGCGAGGTGTTCTGTCGTTCCTGAGCGTGAATAACTGAACTTTGAAAGCAGAAAATTGAAAGGACGGCAAGTCCTGTCAATTGACAATATATCTTTTTGCCTATCATTTAAAACCTATCATTTTAAACCTTTTCATCTTAACGTGTTGGGCACAAACGCACTTACGTCTTTTCCGTAAGCATACAAATCGCGAACAAGAGTGGAGGAAATATGTGCGTATATGGGGCGCGTATATAGAATAACTGTTTCCACTCCTCCTAATTGTTTGTTCGCTTCCGCTAAGTTGCGTTCATACTCAAAGTCCTCGACGCAACGAATGCCTCGCAAGATGAATTGTGCGTCTTGCTCTTTGGCGAAATCGACAGTAAGGCAATCATATATAGCCACTTTGACGCGCGGCTCATCTTTGAAGATCTTGCCAATCGCTTCTTCGCGTTCGCGAATCGGGAAAGTTTCTTTTTTGGTACTATTGCGTCCTATACCGATGATAATCTCATCAAATAATTCCAAACCACGTTCTACAATATCGTAGTGGCCTACAGTAAACGGGTCAAACGACCCAGGGAAAATAGCTCTTTTCATGAATATTAAAAATTTACGAATTACACATTGCTTTGTTATAGTTGATTTCAGGATTCCTGTACATTTCGTAAAGTTTGTCGCGCAGAAAGGCGTCATCCTTTCCAGGGATATCAATCATGGCGATGCGGCTTTCGATATACGCATCAAAATCCGTGCCACGTTTGTAAATCTCATACCCCGAATGAATATGCCGATCAATGATGTCGCACACACTTTGCAGTTGGTCGTGAACAGGCGCCTCATGCAGTTCCGGATGTTTCTCTAACAGAGCATCTATTTCCGGATTGATGCTTGGCGTAAGGCGATAGACCACATGTCCTTTCTTGCCTCGTATTCCTGTGTGCATGGAAAGAACATCGTCTTTCTTGCTCTTGTGCCAATGGGGATTATCGCGTTTGAGTTGCATTTCCGCCGCCTTGAGATAATCGCAGGGATCATACTCGTATGTGATGCTTACGGGACAGATATTCAGCGTTTTGACGTTCTCAAAAAAGTCTCCGTTTTCTTTTGTCTCTTGCCCGTTATTCATCGTTAGCATATGTAGCACACTCGGTTGCGTCAGATCGTTACTGTCTTTGGCTCGGCCTTCGCGTTGCGCCAGCCAAATCGACTTGCCCTGGCTGCGCAGATGACGGATATATGCAGATAGTTGGCGTGCGTTCTCTAATTGAGCATGAGCTCCGGCTCCTCGTTTGACTGCAAAGCATCGTAGAAATCGCATCACATGTTCAATCCACGGCCGTGCAAACAAGTTGTTTCCGACACCCATAAACGGACGAATGAAATAGCGTAGCCGGAGCAGATAAGACAGCCATGCGGCATCCATAATAATGTCGCGGTGGTTGGTCATGAAGAAAGCTCCGTGTTTGATGTCTTTTTCTATTTGTTTGCGGTCTCCCAAGTAGTCAAGACGGATGCCTTTGGTGGTACGAAGAGCCCAAATATGCAGTAATGGAAGAACCGTAAAGAAATCCGTTACAGCCAGCAACCAGCCGACACGGTATGCACGTATGTCCTTAAAGTCATTAGCCATTTTATCATTTATCTTTTACAAGCTTTTATCATTTATCCTCTTTCATTTTTTCCAAAGCGGCTTTGGATGCTTCCCGGTATGCGACCATAAGTCCACCCGTTCCGAGTAGTGTGCCTCCAAAATAGCGGACAACAACGACAAGAATGTTATCCAATTCTCGTGCGTCAATAGAGCGGAGAATAGGCGCTCCGGCGGTACCGTGTGGCTCGCCATCGTCTTTCGTACGCCATAAGTTCGGCCCCAAACGATAAGCATAGCACACATGTCGTGCGTCGTGGTATTTTTTCTTATACCAAGCTATGCGTGCTTTCGCTTCCTCTTCGTCTTTTATCGGTTCCGCGAACGCCAGAAACTTGCTTCCTCTGTCCTTATATATGCCTTCGAATGTCAAAATAAAATAATCGTGTTATGCGTTTTGAAACTTGCTAAACATGGTTTAATCTTTCAAGCCTAATTTTTTGCGGATGTCCTTTGGGATGGCATTCTTGTGCACAAGGATGTCCAGTGTTTTGTATTGCATGAACGCCTCGCTAATATACCATATACCTTTGTAGTCAGATTTGACCGTTCCCCAAGAGTTCTTGACCATGTAATAGCGTTTACCATTCTGGTCTTTGGCCGTTCCGAAAATCTGCATACCATGGTCATCCGTGGTCTCCCAATTGTCGAAAGCGTCCTGGCGCATTTGTTGAGTGATGGTTTTCTCCGGTAACGGTTTCTTGGTCAGTTCCTCTTTCTTTTTGTCCGCAGTCATGCCCACCCATTTAGCCATGTCAGAACCGGTAATGTCCGCTCCGTGGTCCTCGTCCGGCACGACGCCTATGCCTTTGCGTGTGAAGCCAGTTTCGCTGACATCGGCTCCCCAAGCGAGTGTATATCCGTTAGCTAAGGCGTGGTCGATGATGCGCATGAGATCCTCTAAGGGCACGTTGTACATCTGGTCCATTCGCCAGTTGTCCGGCACTTCGAGTGCAAACCGCTCATAGAACGGATGATGTGTGAAGGAAGTGACAGAGACATAATCATCACTTGACAGTCCCAAACTCTGTACAAATGATTTGGGCGTATATTTCTTGCCCTCATAGACAAACTCCTCCGGACACTTGCCCAAGTATGTGTCATATATAGCTTGTAGTGCTTCGCGCCAAACGGGGCTCAGTTTTTTCAAACCAGACAGACCTTTGAGGAATCCTTCCGCTACATGATCCAGTTCGTTGTGAACGGGTAGCGTGTCATTCTCTGTCCAGCCGTACCGGATACCCGGCATCGCTTCTTTCGGCACAAGTCCGTAGTGCTCCATGCAGTAGAGAACGTCATAAGCGCTGCCTCCAGGAGCGAACCGTGGTTCGTTATACAGACGTACGCAGTAACTCGCACGGTCAAGCATCGTTTTGCTGACTACGTACATCTGGCTGAAATCCACTACTTTACCTTTGGTGCGTAGTACTTCCGACTCCAGAAATCCCAATGTTGAGAAACACCAGCATGTCGAACTTCTGTTTTGGTTCTTGACCGGGGTAATTGCTATACTGTCCACGGTAGTAAACAGAAATCCGTCCGTTGTATCTTTTTTTATTTCTGTGGTGTCAGTCTGCGCGAAAGCGACCGTTGCTATCGCGGCAAGTGTGATAAGATTTACTAATCGTTTCATAATGCTATTATCATCTTTAGAGTATATCAAGATAGGCTATGTAACCTATGTATAACCTAGGTATAACCTATGTATCACCTAGGTTTCTCTCGTTTCTTTCTCGTACTTATCTCGATTTAATCAGGGAACTCCATTAAGTATGCTTTGATGAAGGCGTCGATGTCTCCGTCCATGACGGCATTAACGTTGGATGTCTGGTAATTCGTCCGGTGGTCCTTGACTCGTCTGTCATCGAAGACATACGACCGGATCTGTGAGCCCCATTCGATTTTCTTCTTTCCCGCTTCTACTTTCGCCTGTGCTTGACGCCTTTTTTCCAACTCAAGTTCGTACAGTTGCGAACGGAGGTGTCGCAAGGCATTCTCCCGGTTCTTGGGCTGGTCACGCGTCTCTGTGTTCTCTATCACGATTTCGTCCGGTTGGTTGGTGAGTGGGTTGACGAACTTGTAATGCAGGCGCACTCCTGACTCCACTTTGTTGACGTTCTGTCCACCGGCGCCGGAGCTTCGGAAAGTGTCCCAACTGAGGTTGGCAGGATTGACTTCGACCTCGATGGTGTCATCAATCAGCGGCACGACAAAGACACTTGCGAAACTGGTCATTCGCTTTCCTTGTGCGTTATAGGGGCTTACGCGAACGAGCCGATGGACGCCGTTCTCGGATTTGAGATAGCCGTACGCCATGTCTCCTTCGATATTGAAAGTCACGGTCTTGATGCCTGCTTCGTCTCCTTCCTGAAGGTTCTCGATGGTCACTTTGTAGTCGTGTTTCTCGCAGTAGCGCTGGTACATGCGCATGAGTTGTTCCGCCCAGTCCTGCGCCTCTGTTCCACCGGCTCCGGAAACGATTTTGAGTACCGCTGGCATTTGGTCTTCCTCGTGCGAAAGCATATTTTTCATTTCGAGGTCCTCAACCTCTTTGAGTGCGTTAGCATAAGCGGCATCCACTTCTTCCTCGGTCACCAATTCCTCTTTGTAATAATCGAAAGCGAGCGTCAGTTCTTCTACCGCCGCGCGTACTCCTTCGTAGCCGTCAATCCAGCGTTTGATGCCTTTTACTTTGCGCATTTGTGCTTCTGCAGCCTTTGCGTCGTCCCAGAATCCCGGAGCCTGCGTATGCAGTTCTTCTTCCTCCAACTGGATGCGTTTTTCGTCTATCTGGAGATATGCTTTCAGTTTGTCTGCACGTTGCTGTACATCTTTCAATTGTTCTATCGTAATCATAAGCCTATAATTTGCCAATTTAAATTCGGCTGCAAAGATAGTAAAAAAAAATGACATACACAAGAAAATATGCATTTTTTTTATTTTCCAGACTTGTTTTATAAGCTAACGCAGCAAACGATATAAAATCTCGATGGGATGCAAGGCGTTAATGCCTGTTCCGTCGAAGATTTGTGTGCGGCAGGAGATGCCCGGAGCGGCAATGAAAACGGGATGTTCGATGGTGTTGTCTTTGACAGCATCGCGTACGGCGGGAAAGAGAATCATCTCGCCGATCGAAATAGAGGTTTTGTAATGTGCTTTCTCGTAGCCGAACGAACCAGCCATGCCGCAACATCCGGAAGGGATGACATGGACCTTGGTGTGGGCGGGCAGGTCTAAAAGAGCCGCCGTTTTTTCTACGCCCACAAGTGCTTTCTGATGGCAATGCCCGTGCAGCCAGATTTCCGCCTGCATGTCGGAGAAAGCGTCTTGGGTAATACGTCCAGCGTTCACTTCGCGCATCAGAAACTCATCGAAGAGTAGGCAGTTCTTTGCAAGTGACTGAGCATCAGTGCGATACGCTTCGCTCACAATATCCGGATACTCGTCACGGAAAGACAAGATACACGAAGGTTCGATGCCCACTAATGGTGTCTCGTCGGAAACAAGGTTTTTGAGTAAACGGATGTTCTTTTCCGCATAGCGTTTGGCCTGTCGCAGACAGCCTTTGGAAATAGCCGCCCGACCGCTCTCCGTGTGTTTCGGAATAATGACCTCATAGCCTAAACGGTTCATCAACTGTATGAATGTATGAACTAATTTGGGCTCATTATAGCGCGTGAACTCATCGAGGAACAAGTACACCCGTTTGGTGTATTTTTGCTTTGAACATTGGACTTTGGACTTTGGACCAATCAGCGGAATTTGCCTTTCCGGCGCAAAGCCAACTATCTTTTTGAGGATGGCGGAAGTGAACTTGTTGGATGCAAAGAAATTGTAAATGTGCGGCACGAAGGAACCTATTTGCTGAACGGTTGCATTATTTGCCACCATGAGAGTGCGCACAGGCGTGCCTTCTTGATCGTATATCCTTTGCAGGGCTTCTGCGCGCAGACGTGTCATATCAACGCCCGAAGGACATTCTTTGCGGCATGCTTTGCAGGCAAGGCAAGAAAGCAGCACTTCTTTTACCAGGGCGCTATCTACTTTTTCTCCGCTCAGGAATTCGCGCAAAATATTGGCTCTTGCGCGAGTCGTTTGTAATTCGTCACGGCTCGCCTTGTAGGTCGGACACATCGTTCCGCCGATGATTTGCGACTTACGGCAATCTCCGGCTCCATTACATTGTTCGACGCGGCAGAGCAGGTCGTCTCCTGTTTTCGAACGGTCAGCACGCAGGTACTCGTCCATCTTGGGCGTATCGACTATTTTGTGCGGGTTGAAGATATTGTCCGGGTCCCAGCAGTACTTGACTTGCCGCATCAACTCGTATGTCGGTTCGCCATACTGGAGCGGGATGAACTCGCCGCGCAAACGTCCGTCGCCATGTTCGCCGCTGATAGTACCGCGATGTTTGCGCACAAGAAGCGTCGTTTCGCGGGCTATAGTTCGGAAGAGTTGTTTGCCTTCTTGGGTCTTGAGGTTGAGAATAGGCCGCAGGTGGAGTTCGCCCGTGCTGATGTGTCCGTAGAAAACGCAGGAGGTGCCAAGCCGTTTGAGCATCTCGCGGAAGTCCTTCATGTACGCAGGTAAACGGGATGGCGCGACAGCCGTATCTTCAATCACGCCCGTCGGTTTGGCGTCGCCTTTCATGCCGCTAAGGATGCCGAGCCCTGCTTTGCGGAGGTTCCATACCTTGCTGACGTCGGATCCATAGACGCGTGTGCAGATGGTAATAAGACCTGTTGCTAACAAGGCTTTCTCCACCTTTTCCGCCTGTTGGTCGAGGTCTTCGCGTGTGTCGCTTCGTAGTTCGGCTATCAAGAGTGCCGCAGGGTCGCCTTGTACGAAGAATCGTTCTACGGAAGGCGTGTGTTTGCTCAGTTCCAGGATCTCGCCATCCATCAGTTCGATAGCGGTTGGCTTTTGTGCCAGAGCGGTCAAGTTCGCTTCAAAAGCGGCATCGAGGCTGACGCAATGCGCACAAACGACCATCACTTCTTTCGGCGGCAGCGGATCCAAGGACACTTTGATTCTCGTCAGAAAAGCAAGTGTTCCTTCGCTTCCGGCAATCAGTTTGCAGAGGTTGATTGTGCGGTCTTTGTTGATATCGGCGATGGTCTCGTCGATGGCGTATCCGCAACTGCGGCGTGTCAATTCTTTGTCCGGATAGGTCTCTTCGATGAGTTTTCTCGTTTTTTCATCCTCCGCCCAATGAATCAACTGCTGATAGATGCGCCCTTCCAAAGTTCCGGTACTTGGTAGTTGGTCTATTGGTACTTTTCCGAAGTGCGCTTTGCTTCCGTCCGACAGGATGCCGTCCGCTTCTAATATGTGCGGGCGTGTACTGCCGTAAACCAAGGAGTGCGTGCCGCAGGAGTTGTTGCCTACCATGCCGCCTATACAACAACGGTTGGAGGTGGAGGTCTCCGGACTAAAGAAAAGTCCATACGGTTTGAGGGCGATATTCAGTTCGTCGCGAACCACACCGGGTTCCACCCATGCATATCGTTCCTCGGCGTTGATCTCCAGTATATGGTTCATGTGGCGGCTGATGTCGGCCACGATGCCGTTACCGACCACTTGTCCTGCGATAGACGTACCGCCCGCACGAGCGATGAGGTTCGTCCCGCGACGACGGGCTTCGGCGATGAGGGCAATTATGTCATCCTCGTCTTTCGGATACGCCACGCCATACGGAATCTCGCGATACACGCTCGCGTCTGTCGCGTACGCGATCTTATGCAAACTATCTGTCCGGATTTCCATTGTTCAACTCAACTAAGGCTCTTCTGCACATACCGTAGCACAAAGATTGCGAATAGAACCCACACGGTGGGAGAGATCTGACGAACACCTTCTTTGCCTTTAGCAATCTTCTCCCTGATTTTAAAGAAAGACAGAAGAATAAACAAAATACCTTCAATAAAGACCGCAGTTAGCGCGAATTGCCAGCTATGCCCCATGCCCAGACAGACACCAAAAACAAAGAAGGCATTGATGCCCATGCCAGAAGCCAAACCAAAAGGTTTCTTGGCATAAAAAGCCATTACTAATGTGCCGACCGCAGCAGCCAAGATTGTGGCAGTAAAGACCGCACTCGTCGGCATTCCTTGCGGCTCCAAAGCACTAAAAATACCCGGATTCACAGCCCAAATATAGACCATGGTCAGAAAGGTAGTGATACCCGCAAAAATCTCCATACGCACTTTGTGTTGCGTAGCGTCAAACCCAAATAACTTCTTTAACATATTTCGTCGAAATTGTTTTGCAAAAGTACAACAAAAACTGGACATATGCAAGTTTTTTGAACAAATTTTGCAATTTATTTGCATAATTGAGAAAAATACTGTATCTTTGCCGAATATTTTTAAAGCTTATGAAAAATATCAAATATGTTGGCTGCGATGACGCAGACTTGGATTTGTTTGAGAGCCAGTACGCTTTGCCGGATGGTATGTGCTACAACAGTTATGTAGTCCTTGGCGAGAAGCAGGTGGCGGTAATGGATGCGGTAGATGCGCGTTGCGCGCACGAGTGGTTAAATAAGGTGTCGGAGGCTTTGGATGGTCGCACGCCCGATTATCTGGTCTGCCACCACATGGAGCCGGACCACAGCGGCGCGATGGCTTTGTTCCTGACAAAATACCCACAGGCACAAGTGCTGTGTTCGAAGCAAGCCGTGGTGATGATGCAGCAGTTCGGCATCGAGGGGAAGAACGTACAAATTGTGACAGAAGGGCAGAGTTTGGACCTCGGTGACTTGACATTACAATTCATAGCAGCCCCGATGATCCATTGGCCGGAAGTGTTGATGACGTATTGTGCCGAAGAACAGGTGTTGTTCAGCGCGGACGCGTTCGGCAAGTTCGGCGTCTATCATGCCGATGAGGACGATTGGACGTGCGAGGCAAGAAGGTACTATTTCAACATCGTCGGCAAGTACGGCGTAGCGGTAACGAACGTGCTAAAGAAACTGGCTGACAAAGAGATAAAGACTATCGCGCCGCTGCACGGATATATGTTGGAGGGCGAGCAGAAAGACGAAGCGCTTCGGTTGTATAAGATTTGGAGCGCGTACGGTGTGGAGACCGAAGGCGTGTTGGTGGCTTATGCATCCATTCACGGCAACACGGCAAAAGCCGCGCAACAACTCGCAGAGATTCTTAAGGCGAAAGGGGCGGGAAAAGTAGCCATTACCGACTTGAGCCGCGACGACATGGCAGAGGCGATTGAGGATGCGTTCCGTATGAATCGTCTGGCGCTTTGCTGTGCTACGTACGATGGAGACATCTTCCCAGCGATGCATATGTTCCTTCATAAACTCCGCCTCAAAGGGTATCAGAACAGACGTGTGGCTCTTGTAGAAAACGGCTCTTGGGCGCCGCAAGCGGTACGTGTCATGAAGGAGATGTTGGTGGGATGCAAGAACGTGGAGATTGTCGAACCGACCGTCACTATCCGTGGATCCCTCAAGTCTGAACAAACGGCAGAGCTGGAAACTCTCGCGGACGCCTTGTTGGCGAAATAAGCACAAGCTGAAATATTAACTCTCTAAAAATTAACATCTTATGGCAAAGTACATTTGTGATGTATGCGGGTACGAGTACGATCCCGCTGCCGGCGATCCGGAAAACGGCATCGCTCCAGGCACTTCGTTTGAATCCCTTCCTGAAGATTGGGTTTGTCCGCTCTGCGGAGTCGGCAAGGACCAATTCTCCGAGGCGTAATTCGTTGAAGCGTAAAATCCAAAAATCTGCATCCCAAGTGCAGATTTTTTGTCTCTGCCCGAAAAAATGACAGATTTATTTGCATATATCAAAAAAAAGCAGTAATTTTGCGTGCAAAATTGAGAAAATAAGGTGATATTAACTCTTGAAGACATACAACAACTTCCGGCCGGAAAGTACAATAAAAGAAGGCGATGCTCCTGCTACAGATCAAACAGGACATGAAACAGGACATGAAACGGGACATGAAACGGGACATGAAACAGGACATGAAAGTGGGGAGAAAATTAGGGAGAATACCATCGTAGAAAACATCGTAGAAAAATTATCTACGATGCGTGCAAAAATTGTTCGATATATATGGAAGAATCCGAAAGCGAAGGCTGATTCGATTGCTAAGGAAGTAGGAATTGCGCCACGTAATGTACAAGTTCACCTCAAGAATTTGCAGGAACAAGGCATCATTCGCCGTATAGGTCCTGACAAAGGTGGTCATTGGGAAATAATAGCAGAATAAAGTTTATAACAATTCGTAGCATCTTTGGAAATAAAGGAGCAGCAGAAAAGAATAAAAATCGTAACAAATAAATCTGCCTATGGCATAAAACAACAGACAAACAACATATATAAATAATAAAGCATTCAGCTAAGAACTTGGAGTTTCGAAAACTGGACACTTTTGAAATTTCCTACCAAGAACAAGGCGTTTGAGTGCTCATGCGCAAGCGTGAGCCTTGTTTACGGATATTTGGTAGGATAAGGTAGTCCAGAATTCCTCGAAACTCCAGATTGAAGCTAACAAGCCTCACGTTTTTTATGTCCCCAAATGAACTAATACAAGAAATATTTCATTCGTCTAAACTTAAGGAGTTTATTCGCTTTGCGATAGTTGGAACTATTGCAACAGGAATCCATTATGGCATATATTTGTTGTTAGTTCTGATCTTCGATATAGCACAAGACGAAACAACAAACACCGACATTGCTTACACTATTGGCTATGCTGTGAGTTTTTTATGTAATCTATGGTTAACGGCACATTTTACATTTAGAGAGAAACTAACAATAAAACGTGGAGGAGGCTTTGCGCTTAGCCATGTTATCAATTACTTGTTACACATTGTTTTTCTAACATTATTCTTGTGGATCGGAATCCCGAACAAATGGGCTCCTATCCCTGTCTTTTGTATAGTAATACCGATAAACTTTCTATTGGTACGTTTTGTCTTTAAGTCTAAACATTTTGAGAAATGAACAAAGTATCTGTTATCATACCTTGTTATAACGAGGCGCAATCTTTGCCACTGCTGCATACCGAGTTGTGCAAATTAGCAGAGTCAGAGCAACAATATGAGTGGGAATTTCTATTCATCAATGATGGTTCGCGTGACACCACTATTGATGAATTAGTCAAACTTCATGCAATAGATGAGCGTTGCAACTATGTCGATTTGAGTCGCAATTATGGTAAAGAGGTGGCACTATTGGCTGGCTTTGATTATGCATCGGGAGATTGCGCGGTTATTATGGATGCTGACTTACAACATCCGCCTCATGTGGTACATGAAATGTTGCGCAAGTGGGAAGAAGGCTATGAGGATGTGTATGCGCGCCGAATTTCGCGAGGAAAAGAATCTTGGCTACGTAAACAACTCTCCTTATCTTACTATCGATTGTTGAGCAAATCTACTCGCATAGATGTGTTGCCCAATGTGGGCGATTTCCGATTGTTAGATCGTCGTTGTTTGGATGCGCTTTGCCAATTACGTGAACAAAGTCGCTATACCAAAGGTATGTATTGCTACATCGGCTTTAAGAAGACCTTTGTTGACTTTGAAACTCAAGACCGCGTTGCAGGTGAATCTTCTATGAGTTACCGTGTACTTGTAAAACTGGCAATAGAAGGATTAACGGCTTACACAACTTCTCCGCTTCAATGGGCTACGGGAATTGGTATTATTGTTTCTACCGCTTCTTTCTTATATGCCTTCTGGGTTATTGTCAAAACGCTTGCTTGGGGTGAACCTGTTGCAGGATTCCCAACAATGATGATAGCAATTTTGTTCCTTGGCGGAGTGCAACTTCTCTCGCTCGGTATAATTGGAGAATATTTGGGACGCGTATTCAACGAAACAAAAAATCGTCCGGTGTATTTTGTTCAATCTTTTAATGGAGACAAATATGAAAAATCAAGAAAACATCATTAAGTGGACATTTTGGGGAATATGGCTTGCCATTATTGCCGTTTGTTCTTATTTTATTGTCGCAAACGCGGCTTGGGTAGATTACGATGACTCACAAGTAATCATGTACACAGGCTGGGACAAACCGATTTTCGGATTCTTTGTTGATCCTGCCTATGGGCGTTTCTTCCCCTTGGATTACACAGTCTATGACATCCTGCCCATCTTTTATGACGGACAAATACCACCATCTGCCCATTATGCGATTCATGTCTTTTGGTTTATTATCTACATGGCATTCTTTGCTGCCATAGGATTGTATCTTCTCAAAGATGAAAAGCCTATTTGGAAATATACCATTACGCTTGCACTTTTATTGACCGTTTTAGGGAGAACATTCGGTCTGTTTATGCAACTTTGGACGGGCATTTGGACTATTTTCACATTTATTCCCATATTTCTATATGGCTATATTCGCTTCATAGATACAAAGAAATGGGGATTTGGCATTCTTGCTTTAATAGCCATTAACTATGTGCTTTATTATTATGAAACGATGTTCACTATCCCAGTAGCGATAGGCGCTTGTTCTCTGTTATTTTCATACAGGAAACAGGATAAACAAGAGCGTCTATTTAATTACTTGTTGATAGCAAGTGGTGTGCTATTCTTGTTGCTTTACCTTATCCTTGTTGTGCCAAGAATAGAACACATGTACCATCATTACACCCACGATTCAATTTTTGCAAATGCGATGAAGATCTTGTTTGCGCAGAAAATAATGTGGCTGGTAATTGTAGCGTTGATTGTCCGTTTGGTTGCGTTCATCAAAAAGCAAGCCGACTACACTATCTATGACAGCATGCTTTTGGCTTCTTGCGCTTATTGTTGCGGAGCGGCGGCTTTGCATTTAGATTACACCTTATATTATACACCTGCGGCTATTTTGGCACTTCCGGCACTTTTGTATTTCGCCAAAATATATCTCAAACCGTGGATGATTCTTGTTCTGTTTGTTTGCTTAGCGGGTTTCTATTGCCGTAAACTTCCCAATGAAATCAAAGAAAGGCAATCAATGAGAATTAACTATTACAATAATATTTGCAAATTCAACGAGATTGTGGCTACAAATGTTGATTTATTCTACTATTTGCCAGAAAATCCCGCTTTGGACGAAGGAGAATTAGTTATACGTGACTGCAAAGTTATGTATCTGGAGAGCAAAGCAGGTTGGTGTCAAAACAACCCTTATTTTTCAATTACTCGTGTTGAGGAATGCGAGAATTTTGCTTCCGGCATATGGATTATGGATAAAAAGGACGAGCAAGCGTTTAACGCTAAATGTCCTTCTGCACAATTGGTAGAACACATTACATTCGACGACTACAAAATCTATTTGGTAGAATAGTTTATCTTTCTCACTTTGTAAAAACATCTTTCTATGCCCAACGCAACGCTTACAAGAAGTGTTTCGTTGGGCTTTGTTTGAGTATTCCCTTCCATTTAGGCGACCATTTCGTGATCATCCTGAACGTGACCGTATGGTGTGTATTACCTTCCATCTACCTTCCATTCCCGTTTGCATTAGTTCTTATCTCACTTTGTTCGAACGATTATTACGCATCCTGTACGTGACCGTAAGATGCCTATGTCCAGAGACTATAAAATGTAAAAGGTTAAAAGTATGCGATTTTCTAAATACATAGACATTCGTCCTGAAAAAGTTGACTCCTTGGGCATTTGCTATCCTGAAAAAGTTGACTTCACGTGTTCACACTTTCACACATCTTTTTATCTTCAGCAAATAGCCTTAATAATATAATATTATATTATTATAATTATATTATATAGTATTACTGATTATTACACCGGCTTAACGTTGAACAGATATTTATGTGTGAAAGTGTGAAGTCGTGAATGAAGATGCAAATTCAAATTTGCATACTTTTAACTTTTAACCTTATTCTTAATAATCGGACATTTTAGGAAATGGCTTGATAGAGGCTCGAGAGATGCTTGAGAGTGGCTGATTGACCGCTACAATGTGGTGGACGAAAAATACATCTGAATCTTAATAATCGTACACTTTTTAGAGATAATTAAAGCGATTATCGGTATGCTATCCTCCCGTATCTGAGTCGTATGTCGCTCGTGTGCGGGTCGTGAGAGGCTAAATCTTAATAATCGGCAATAATTACGCTATACCCAAGATCTCCGAGAAATGAAGAATCTGCTCGCTTTTGCGAGGATCAAAGAGAAGATGCTCAAAATCACGCTGCTTGATCTTGAGGTTTGTATGAGCAACGGTTTCTTGGAGCTGAGTATATAATTGCTCCTCGTTTTCTATTCCGTGGCGTTGCTTTAGGAATTCGTAATCTGGCTTCGTGCGTTGCCACAAGAAAAGCACGTCGTAGAAGTCACGCCCCTTTTGACGGGTCAATAGAGCCGATAGTTTCATTGAAAGAAGAATGCTCACAGGAGGAACAGGAACGGGAAAATAGAAGCCTAAACGGCTGATTGTCGCCATTTCTCGCGGATAAACAATGCCTTGATCTTGTGCCTCTATCTTCATTAAGAACCGCTCCTCCCGATGCCCTGTTAGTTGGAGAGAGAAGAGTAGTTCCGGGAAATATACATTCCTGCGGAAAGCCGTTAGTTTGGCGTTTTCTTTATCGCGTGCCTCGACCGTTAAGCCTTGCAGCGTCAGATAGCGAATCAAGCCGTCTGTCATTTGGATAAAATCCTCTTGGCTAAGGTTCTTGCAATCAAAATCCAAATCTTCAGAGAAACGGTCAAGGCCGTGTATCAGCCGTAGGTTCGTGCCTCCGATGAAAGCCAGTTTGTCCGACCATGCCGATTGAGAGATCCATTCCATTGCCAGACACTCAATATACTCCTTGAGCAAATGCTTTTGGAAGTTGGCATTGTTGGCAATCTGTGGCGGATAGAAACCGCGTATGTATGTTAAGTCAATCATATTCCGTATGTTTTGAGCATTAGTTTTACCCGCTTGGTCAGTACCGGGCTTCCGATGCGGCTGGCGTATTCTGTAAGCCGTTCCTTGTCTAACTCGTATTGCATAAAATCTTCGTCCAGACGCAATTCGCGCATTTCTTCTTCCGTAGAATACTGCGGATAGAGATAAAGCAAATCGATAAGCGCCTTCTCCGGCGTAGCTAACATAAAGGTCTTGCCGTCGGATAGTTGTTTGGGTTCATAGCCCCAAAACAGAAAAGGCTTGATAGTCTGATAACTATAGGAAGCAAAGACATTCTCAAACTGCGCTGTTTTACGCGTTGTAATACTTGTAATGGCCACCACTGCTTCGGGAATAACGCCATAGAACGATAAAGCGGTATGCAGACTGATATATGATGGGGTATATATCTTCGATGCAATATAGCGTGCGTAATCCGACTTGTTCACGTAATCCGCAAAGGCATACCATCCCTGTCGCAAGGGAACAATATAGCCAGCTTTTTGCCAACGCAGATAATTCCCACGCGGAAAGTCCGGGTGTATTGCTTTCACTTGTGCTGTAGAAAAACAAGCCAAATGATGCCACTGATTATAAAACGAATTATAGGTCATAATGTGCTAATCATTTCTATAATGCACCAAAATCAGTGCGTTATAGAAACAAATTCGCTGCAAAGGTACAATAAATATTTTGATTATGCAAGTAAAATTGTAAAATTGTGCATAGAAAATGCACTTTTTCTGCACTTATTGTGTGTATGATGACAAAATAACAACGCACTCTCATTCGGGAGTGCGTTGTGTTATCCTTACTCCCTTCCTTTTAGGGAAGGGTGGGGTTAGGCTTCTTATTGCTCGTCCTCTACGGCTGCCTGAGCAGCGGCGAGACGTGCGATAGGAACACGGAACGGGCTGCAGGAAGCGTAGTTCATGCCAACACGGGCACAGAACTTAACGGACGAAGGCTCACCACCGTGCTCGCCACAGATACCTGTACGGAGTCCCGGACGAACGGCACGACCTTTCTCTACCGCCATCTTGATGAGCTGACCTACACCGTTTTGGTCGAGAACCTGGAACGGATCGACTTTCAGGATCTTCTTCTCCAGGTAAACCGGCAGGAAGGAAGCGATATCGTCACGGCTGTAACCGAAGGTCATCTGCGTCAAGTCGTTGGTACCGAAGGAGAAGTACTGAGCCTCGGTAGCGATGCGGTCTGCGGTCAGCGCGGCACGCGGGATCTCGATCATCGTACCGATCTCGAACTCTACCTCTACACCGTACTCGGCGAACACTTCCTTAGCTACTTTTTGGATAATCTCTTTCTGTTGTTTCAACTCATAGAGGATACCGATCAGCGGAACCATGATCTCCGGCATCGGGTTCTTGCCCTCCTTCTTCAGTTCGCAAGCTGCGGAGAGGATAGCGCGGGTCTGCATAGCAGTGACGGTGACCGAGCATCGGGTTGTTCTCTGCCAACTGAGCTACACGGGTCTGGATCTCCTCAACGGAAACGCCCATCTCTTTCGCCATCTGCTCTTGTCCCTTCAGATCATGCGGAACGAACTCGTGCAAAGGCGGGTCGAGCAGACGGATGTTCACAGGCAGGCCGTCCATCGCCTCGAGGATACCCTTGAAGTCTGCCTTCTGATAGGGGAGGAGTTTAGCGAGTGCTTTCTCGCGGCCCTCGCTGTCCTTGGCGAGAATCATCTCACGCATGGCGATGATCTTCTGGTCGTCGAAGAACATGTGCTCGGTACGTGTCAGTCCGATACCTTTAGCGCCGAACTGACGAGCTACGCGTGCATCGTGCGGAGTATCGGCGTTGGTACGAACCTGCAGTTTGGTATATTTGTCGCAGAGGTCCATGAGGGCCTTGAAATCGCCACTGAGTTCAGCTGCTTTCGTCGGGATCTCACCTGCATAGACCTGTCCGGTAGAACCATTCAAAGAGATGTAGTCGCCTTCTTTGTAGGTCACGCCCTCAATCTTTACAGTCTTTGCTTTGTAATCCACTTGGATAGCACCTGCGCCCGAAACGCAGCATTTACCCATACCACGAGCCACCACGGCAGCGTGTGAGGTCATACCTCCACGAGCGGTGAGGATACCTTCGGCTGCGGACATACCTGCGAGGTCTTCCGGGCTGGTCTCAATTCGAACCATGACTACCTTATGACCGTTCTCGTGCCACTCCTGCGCGTCATCTGCGTGGAAGACGATCTGGCCGCAAGCAGCTCCCGGAGATGCCGGCAGACCTTGGGTGATGACTTTGGCTTTCTTCAGCGCATCCTTGTCAAAGACAGGGTGGAGCAACTCGTCGAGTTTCTGCGGTTCGCAACGCATGATCGCCTCTTTCTCGGAGATCACACCTTCGCGTACGAGATCCATCGCAATCTTCACCATTGCAGTACCGGTACGCTTTCCGTTACGGGTCTGGAGGAACCAGAGTTTGCCTTCCTGTACGGTGAACTCCATATCCTGCATGTCGCGGTAGTGGTCCTCGAGTTTCTGCTGAATCTCATTGAGCTCGGCGTAGAGTTTCGGCATTGCCTCTTCCATGGACGGATATTTGGATGCACGCTCCTGCTCGCTGATACCCTGGAGTGCAGCCCAACGACGGCTACCTTCCAGCGTGATTTGCTGCGGAGTACGGATACCGGCAACGACGTCCTCACCTTGTGCGTTCACGAGGTACTCGCCGTTGAAGAGGTTCTCTCCGGTAGCGGCGTCACGGCTGAAGCAAACGCCTGTAGCAGAGGTCTCGCCCATGTTGCCGAAGACCATCGCCATGACGGAAACGGCAGTTCCCCACTCGTCAGGAATTCCTTCCATCTTACGATAGAGGATCGCGCGTTCGTTCATCCATGAACGGAAGACAGCGCAGATAGCGCCCCAGAGCTGCTCGATCGGGTCGTTCGGGAAGTCCTTGCCGGTCTGCTCTTTGATAGCTGCTTTGAAACGAGCTACGAGGAGTTTCAATTCATCTACGTTAAGGTCCTTATCCAGCTTCACACCACGAATCTCTTTCACCTCGTCGATGATTGCCTCAAACGGATCGATGTCTGTTTTGTTCACCGGCTTCATGCCCAGCACGACGTCACCGTACATCTGTACGAAACGGCGGTAGGAGTCATAAACAAAGTGCGGATTGTTGGTCTTGGCTACCATACCTTCTGCTACGGTATCATTCAAACCAAGGTTCAGAATGGTGTCCATCATACCCGGCATGGAAGCGCGTGCACCCGAACGAACGGAAACGAGGAGTGGGTTCTTCGGATCGCCGAACTTGCAGTTCATCAGTTCCTCTACGTGCTTAACAGCCGCGTTAACTTCCTCGGTCAGCTCTGCTACAATCTTCTCCTGACCAACCTGATAGTACTCGTTGCAGACCTCGGTGGTGATCGTGAATCCCGGAGGAACGGGAACACCGACCAAGTTCATCTCAGCGCAGTTAGCGCCTTTGCCGCCTAGCAGCTCACGCATTTGCGCATTACCTTCAGCTTTACCATTACCGAAGGTGTAAACTCTTTTTTTCTTTTCCATTGTTAAAAAAATATTAATATGATTTATAGTGTCTTTCGAATTTTATGGTACGACAAACTGTTGTTTCTCAAAAACCGGCTGCAAAGTTACGAAAAAAAAATGACATACGCAAATAAAAAGCGCGTAGAGGCTGATTTTTTGTTTCAATAGGTTACGTAAAAAGGTCAACATGCTATAAAAATAAAAAAAATTTGTGTATATAAAAAAAAAGTTGTAAATTTGCAGCCGTTTTAAAATATTAAATACGTGATATTATGAAAAAGTTCACCACCTTTCGCGGATTGATGATGACCGGAGTGGTCGTAATCGCCATGTTGTTAAGTTCCTGCGCGAAGACAGCGTACAAGAAAGCCATTCCGGCCGATGCGCCTGTAGTAGTGGAACTGGATGCTAAAAATGTAGGTTTGAAATCGAATTTCCTGTCTCACAAAGAGGAAATAGCAGATTTCATCGAATCTATTGAGCCTGAGAACGAAATGTATGCCAAGGTAGCAAAGGCATTGCGCAAATCGGAGGAGATAGGTATTGATTTTATGAGTCCAATGTACGTTTTCATTGATGCAACGTTTGATAACGGTTATTTCCTTGCATCCGTCAAGAGTAAAGAAGATGTTGCCAAAAAATTCGCTTCTTTCTTGGAAGGCGAAGTGGAGATTAAGGAGTCCGGCGATGTGTCATGGATTAAAATAGATGATGAATATGTAGGAGTATTGACCGCCACTTCTCTGCTGGTAGGTTCCTCAAGCGATAAATCGGTGTATAGCTCTCTGTTAGAGCAAAGTGGAAATGACTGCTTCTTTAGCTCCAAAGCCGGCAAATACCTGCGCAAACATAGAGGCGATATCACAGCGATGTTCAATGCTGAGGCTATGTCGAATAAAGAGAAACGCGAGTTGCGCCGTTCTTTTGAGAGTGAAGTAGACCGCGAATTCCGCTCTTTTTTCAATGACGAGTTATGGGATAAGATTTTTGGAATGCAATTGGTAATGAATCTGAAATTTACATCAGGAGACATCTCTCTCAATCTATTTACTAATATGGAGAGTGAGTATCCGGATGTGGCTAAAAAGATATCGAAAGATGTGCTCAAACAAGTGCCTAATAAAAACTTAGTGGCTCTGTTGTCGTTCGGCATAGATGGCGAGGAGTTCTATAAAGCGCTTGATGAGCAGTTGGAGAAATTAGATTATAATTCGACAGAAGTGAGTCTGGCTATCGGCATGGCAAGCGAATACCTGAAGTCTTTGAACGGTACAGCAGTAGTGTCCGTTTCCGGCAAAAATTGGACGAATAATCCTGAGTTCCTTGGATTGTTGCCAATGAGTTACGACAAGGTTAAACCGTTTCTCCGTTTGATGGATGTAGATGATCTGCCTTATGGCATTTCCATCGACGGCGACAAGCAATCGACTTCCATTACCAATATCAGCAATTATTCTCACGGAGATGTAAGTTCGCCGTTTGATTTGGCTTCTCACGCGAGTTCATGCTATCTGTACGGATTTGTGGATGCAGAGCCAATTGTAGAACTGGCACAGGATGAATTGAACGGTGATAACGATAGTGACAAAGCCCAATTTAACCGTTCGTTGCGTAATGCGTTGGATTTGCTGAACTATGCTGAACTGAAGGCGGAGCATTTAGACGGGTTGTCTCTATCGGTTGTACTGACAGACGATTCCAAGAACTCGCTTGAACTGCTTTTGGAGCATGGTATGAAAATAGCGAAGGCAGCTTTAGAATATGATAAGGCGAGAAACGAACGTTATAATAGTTACAATAATAACTATAATTGGGAAGATGAGATAGAAGAGGCGGTAGAAGAAATCGATTGGGATTCTGTCTTGGAAGAAGGCGCTTATGAATGGTAAAAAATCATAAGCCATGATTACAGATATTCATGTGTCCATATATCACCCGATGCACTTCGAGCGCGGTAAGAATTACTGCGTAGAGGCTGCATCGGGTATCGGTAAATCTTCGTTGTTGCATTTCATCGGAGGTTTCCGAACCGATTATGATGGTTCCGTTCTATTGGACGGGCATGATATCCGTGATTATTCATCTGCGCAGAAGGCGCAACTATATCGAACAGAATTGGCATATCTGTTTCAGGATCTGCGTCTTTTCCCGAATCTAACGGCTTACGAGAATGTAGAGATTGTCAATCAGCAGACCCATTTTCGGAGCAAAGAGTCCATCCGTGCGATGTTTGAACAATTGGGTATTGTAGAGAAATGGGATTCTCCCGCCCGTCTGCTTTCCTGGGGACAACAGCAGCGAGTAGCATTCGTTCGTTCACTCAGCCAGCCCTGTTCATTCCTGCTGATGGATGAACCTATCAGCCATCTTGACGACTTGAATGCAGGCGTGATGGCGGAAATGGTGATGAAGGAGCAATCTGAACGGCATTTCGGCATTATTGCTACTTCTTTAGGCAAGACACTTCCTATTAATTATCATCAAACAGTACAGCTATGAGATTGATTTGGAAAGTGTTACGTCAGAATATCAGCGTCGGGCAACTCTTCGGTTTCGTGCTCGCCAATATTATCGGTTTGACCATTATTGTGCTTGGTATCCAACTGTATGTGGATATCCAGCCCATTCTGACCGATAGGGCGGGTTTTATGAAGCCGGATTACATGGTGGTGTCCAAACCTGTATCCACCATGCATGCTTTCAGCGGCGAGAAACCATCCTTTTCAGAAGAAGAGATAGCGGATATCCGTTCCCAAGAGTTTGTAAACAAGGTTGGCAAGTTTACTCCCGCCCGGTATGGAATAATGGGAGAGTTGGTTGTCCGATCGTACGGCATAGACGTCGTCTCGGATTTGTTCTTTGAATCGGTGCCCGAAGATTTTGTGGATGTAGAGTCAGAGGATTGGAGTTTCCAACCGGGAGATCATGTAGTGCCGATTATTTTACCGCGCGCGTACCTTAATTTATATAATTTCGGCTATGCTCCGACTTCCAGTTTTCCGGCTATTTCGGAGAGTATGGTCAGTTCGATAGTTCTGAATCTGGCTTTTACGGGAAACGGGCAGAAAGTTTACATGAAGGGCAAAATTATCGGTTTCACGTCCCGCCTCAATACCATTCTTGTGCCGGAATCATTTGTACAATGGTCGAATGATTTGTTAGCTCCGGAGGCAGCAAATGCGCCCGTGTCGCGTGTTATTATTCAGGTGACGAATCCTACGGACGAACGGATAGCAGCTTATTTCGAAGAGCACGAACTCAATGTGGAGGGAGACAAATTAAACGCTTCGAAAGCAGGTTGGCTAATGCGTATGCTTGTGGCCGGAGTAATGCTTATCGGATTGATAATATGCCTGTTGGCTGCGTATGTGTTGATGTTGTCAATTTTTCTGCTGTTACAACGAAACCATGAAGCCATTCGCAATCTCCTCGGAATAGGTTATACGGCGGCTAAAGTATCGTTTCCATACCAATTGATTGTATTGCTGACCAATATGTTGTCGGCTGTGACAGCGATGCTATTTCTGACAATAGTAAGACATATCTATCTGAAGTATCTATATGTCCTTGCGCCGGATTATATGCCCGGAACGCTTGTTATGGCATGGCTCATCGTGATACTCTTTGGGTTGTTGATGTCTGCCCTCAATGCATGGATTGTCCGATCTGCTGTTAATAAAACAAACTAAAAATCAATATATTAATTAATACTACTAATACCAATTAAACACAACTTATGGAAGATTTATCTGTTTTGATGTACGTCGTTCTGGCGGCATCTATTTTGTCGCTTGGTTTTGCCTGGTATTTCTATCGCTCGATGTTAAGAAAAGATGAAGGCACCGAGTTAATGAAAAAGATAGCCTCGCATGTTAGAAAGGGTGCGATGGCTTATCTCAAACAGCAGTACAAAGTGGTGACCATCGTCTTTGTGGTTCTAGCTGCGATTTTTGCCGTGATGGCTTATTTCAACCTTCAGAACGGTATTGTCTGGTTTGCATTCCTGACCGGAGGATTCTTCTCCGGTTTAGCAGGTTTCTTCGGTATGAAAACCGCCACATACGCTTCGGCTCGCACGGCAAATGCGGCTCGTCAGAGTTTGAACGCAGGTCTTCAAGTGGCTTTTCGTTCGGGCGCTGTGATGGGACTGACTGTTGTCGGACTGGCGCTACTGGATATAGCCGGTTGGTTTCTTATTCTTAATAGTACCGGGTTGCTTGAGTTGGTAGGCGCGGAGGCGAATCTTATTACTATCACGACGACCATGCTGACTTTCGGTATGGGTGCATCGACGCAGGCGTTGTTTGCCCGTGTCGGCGGCGGTATATACACTAAAGCGGCAGACGTAGGAGCAGACCTTGTCGGCAAGACGGAGTATAATATACCCGAAGATGATCCCCGTAACCCAGCCACGATAGCTGACAATGTGGGCGATAATGTCGGCGATGTGGCCGGTATGGGCGCAGACCTATATGAGTCGTATGCCGGTTCCATCCTGGCTACTATGGCGTTGGGTGCATCGGCCTTTGCCGGCGCGGCTGTGGAGGGCATGCAG
Organism: uncultured Bacteroidales bacterium; assembly: GCA_900319995.1. Lineage (GTDB taxonomy): Bacteria > Bacteroidota > Bacteroidia > Bacteroidales > Paludibacteraceae > Colicola. The sequence continues at coordinate 35,541 of ONQO01000001.1, read as the reverse complement.
TTAAAGGCAGTTTTGGCGCCCTCTCTGATTGCCGCCTGTGGAGTTTTACTTTCGCTCATCGGTATATTCATGGTGAAGACGAAAGAGGGAGCGGGCATGAAAGAGTTGCTCCGTGCGTTGAGTATCGGAACGAACACGGCAGCATTCTTGATTGCAGGCGTGACGTTTGGTATCTTTGCGTGGTTGTTTGGCACGGAAACCAATCAGTGGTGGCAGGTAAGCCTTTCTGTAGTGGTCGGTCTGTTGGCTGGTGTAATCATAGGCAAATCAACGGAATACTACACTTCTCAGAGTTATAAGCCCACGCAGAAAGTGAGTGAGAGTTCACAGACCGGACCTGCAACCGTTATTATTAGCGGTTTGGGACTTGGCATGCTTTCCACGGCTATTCCGGTGGTCACGGTAGGAGTAGCGATTATATTAGCGTACTTGTGCGCGAACGGATTCCATGTGGAGTTCTCGGCGGCGAATCTGTCAATGGGTCTCTATGGCATTGGAATTGCGGCCGTGGGCATGCTCTCGACTTTGGGAATCACGCTTGCTACAGACGCATATGGTCCGATAGCCGATAATGCCGGCGGTAATGCGGAGATGTCAGGTCTGCCTGCCGAGGTTCGTCAGCGTACCGATGCGCTCGATGCGTTGGGAAATACAACAGCGGCTACCGGAAAGGGATTTGCTATAGGTTCGGCGGCTCTCACGGCCTTGGCTCTTTTGGCATCGTATGTGGAGGAAATCAAGATTGCGCTAATCCGTACAGGCGAAGCGTTGCCGAATGGTGTAGAAGCCGCCAAAGCGACACTTGTCGATTTTATGGATGCCTATAATGTCAATCTCATGAACCCGATAGTGCTGGTGGGAATCTTCATTGGTTCGATGATGGCGTTCCTTTTCTGCGGATTGACGATGAACGCAGTAGGCCGCGCCGCACAGAAAATGGTAGAGGAGGTACGTCGCCAATTCCAGACGATCAAGGGTATTTTGGAAGGCAAGGCGGATCCGGATTATGCTCGTTGTGTGGCTATTTCTACCAAAGGTGCGCAACATGAGATGTTATTACCATCAATCCTTGCGATAGTAGTGCCCATCATAACCGGTCTTGTATTGGGTGTGGCCGGTGTATTAGGATTGCTTATCGGAGGTTTGGCAACGGGATTCGTTCTCGCAGTCTTCATGGCCAACTCCGGAGGTGCTTGGGATAATGCCAAGAAATATGTGGAGGAAGGTCATTTCGGAGGAAAGGGTAGTGACTGCCACAAAGCTACAGTGGTAGGTGATACAGTGGGCGACCCATTCAAAGACACATCCGGTCCCTCCCTGAACATCCTCATCAAACTGATGTCGATGGTGTCGATTGTAATGGCAGGTTTGACTGTTGCCTACCACCTGTTGTAAAAAGGGTGACTTTTCCTAAAATTAGTAGCCAGTTTTTTGATTATTTACCTAAGTTAGTAGACACTCTTCCTAACTTTGAGTCTTACTCGATTAGTGTTTGGCGAGTGAAATAACTTCCTCAGCGATGCGTTTGGCGGAATCAGTTTGGGCTAATTTCAATACGTTTGTATGTAATAGCTCAAGCTGTTTTTCATTGTGAATCAGTTCCAAAGCCGTAGAAATCAGTTTGTCCGCCGCCTCTGCGTCTTTGACGAGAACCGCAGCATTTTTGTTGACCAGAGCCATCGCATTATGTGTCTGATGGTCTTCTGCGACGTTAGGTGAAGGAACCAGAATAGCGGGTTTTCCGAGCAGACAGAGTTCACTGATGGAGCTTGCTCCCGCTCGTGAAATAACCAGGTCTGCCTGCGCGTAGCGGTCCGGCATGTCGGACAGAAATTCATGAATTTCAATATTGGTAACGGGTAAATGGTTATTGTTAATTTGCTCCATGATGCCCTTATAGTACCCTTTTCCTGTTTGCCAAACGACGTGAATACCCGCTTTTTCCAGAGCAGGAATTCCCGCCAGCACGGCTTCGTTAATGGTCCGTGCACCGAGACTACCGCCGATAATCAAGAGATGTTTGATGTCCGAAGTAATTTGTTTGACTCCTTTGAGGAGATTCTGTCGTACAGGATTGCCTGTAAGTATGATTTTGTCGGCAGGGAAGAAACGCTCCATTCCTTCATATGCCACACAAATCTTCGCAGCTTTGTCTTTGAGAATTTTGTTGGTGACTCCGGCAAACCCGTTCTGCTCCTGCAACAGGATAGGGATTCCCATTTTCGCAGCCTGCCACATCGCCGCTCCCGAAGCGTACCCACCGACGCCGACACCCACGTCCGGTCTGAAGTCCCGGATGATTTTTTTCACTTGTCGAAGGGACTTGACCAAATCAATGAGCACGGACACATTCTTCCACGGTTGCGCACGGTTGAAACCACGCACAGGCAGCCCAACAATCTTGTATCCGGCTTGCGGAACGCGCTCCATCTCCATTCTTCCGAGAGCACCAACAAACAGAATTTCCGCCTCCGGATCCAGTTCCTTCAGCGCATTAGCAATACTTACTGCGGGGAAAATATGTCCTCCGGTTCCCCCTCCGGAAATCAAATACCGCATACTATTTATAATTTACTCAATGACTAATATATTGATTGCGATTTTCGAATTAGAACAGTTGCAGTTGCTTATTCTCGAAAATCTTGTACCCGACTTCGCAGTTAATACATTCGTGGTGTTGGCAGTAGTTTTGATACAAGTGTAGCAGCGCTTGTGTGTCTGCGGCATTATTGACCTGCTGTCCGAGAATACGCCATTGGCGAATGATAGTGTTGTTCTCCGGCGCTATATATTCCATGAGCGCCATTGCTTGTTCCGCCTTTCCCGTGTCCTGCTTGTGCAACGCGTACGCGTATTTGTAAGGAATAACGGTGTTAATCAGCAGAATATCAATGCTACTTCTGCCCATCTTATCTACTGCGAACAAAGGGATTAAGTTTTTCAATTCGTCCGAGTCCAGAATTTTGCTGAGTAATGATTCCGACTGATAAATGAGTTGTGCGAACTGTCTGATCCGTAGTTCCGGGCTGTTCTGGGGACGCAGTCGTGCGTTTTTCCAGACACTTGCGTCCAGCGGCGTCAGGCTGAATTTCGTTCGCAGGAATTCGTATTCCTTCTCCAATGCCTTGTCGTTTTGAATCAATCCTGCCTGTCCGAGTAAGAGCGCTGTCAGTTGGAATAAACTGTTGCGATGTTTCCGGAGGTAGGAAAGGGGAGTGTTGATGGCCAATTCCTCAAAAGGCACGCTATTGGTATGGAAGCCGAAATTGCGTGCGAGCGAAATATATAACGCATGTTCCCAACTGCCTTTGGTTATTTCCAACAGCCGCTCGATGGATGCTCGTTTACATTCCAATCGCTTGTGCAACAGCGTTTTGCGCCACCCTTCAGTCATCAGTTCAGGCTCTTTGAGCAATTGTTCGGCACAACCGATTCTGCCCGCAGCACTATCCATCATTCGTGCCGCTTCGAACAGCCCGGTCAAGTAGTCTTTTCCTTCCGGATAGCGCAACTCGCATTGCGGAATCGCTTCGCCTTTCGAGTTATACACGGGCTTGTCCGCTGTACGTACCACATGCAGAATGATATTGTCATAGGCTTTATCCAACTGATGCCGGTGTTTTTGCCAATCGCTTGAGCATACATGAATCTCAATATTCCCGACCCATTCGTGTCCATCAATCCGAATGCGTGCATGGCTGTAATCGGGCCCGGCATCGCGGTTGTGCTCTCCCGGAGACAGTATTTCCACTGTCTTTCCGTCCGTAGTCTGCTGTTCAAACCCGGCCCACAAACAATGTTCCCATATGTAATGCAACAGTATCTCCGGCATGTTTTTTTATTCCAAAGTGACAACAGGAACGTCGTCAATGGATGAGTCTTTAGTCTCTTTGACGCGTTCTCGTAGTTCTACCTGTTCGCGGCTAACACCCATCATAATGCCGAAATAGATAGCCGTGATGAGCACCGAAGTGCCGCCTCGTGAAACAAGCGGAAGTGGTTGTCCTGTGACAGGACCGATGCCGACTGCCACCAGCATGGAGATAAGCGCCTGGCATGTAATCATCAGAGCCAGGCCCATGGTCATGAGCATAGCCGGCATGTCCGAGTAACGGCTTGACACATTGCAAGCGCGGAAAAGCACAGCCAAATACAAAAATATCAAAAATCCGGCTCCTATAATACCCGATTCCTCCACAATGATTGCGAAAATATAGTCAGCAAACGCCAAAGGCAGGTAATCGCGCTCCTTGCTGTTGCCGGGTAACACACCGAAAGGCGAAGTACCTCCCCGTGCAATGGCGACCGAGGAATAGAATTCCTGGATGTTGTCATCTGTCTGCACGTATTTGGAAGTGCCTTCATCAACAAAATGTCGGTCAATTCGCGCCACCCATGTGGTTGCCCGTTTGAAAGGACCGTGCATTTCTTTGCCGCTCCTGACAAAACCGAACTCAACGACAACATATCCCAAAGCCAGTATCAAAATGGCAATGCCGACCACCGATAGGGTGTATTTCCACGGGATTCGTGCCAATATCCATAAGAAAAAGACGATCAATCCGATAAGAATAGCCGTAGAAAGGTTGGACAGCATGATCGGCAACATCACCACCCCGGAAAGAATAAGTGTGCGGTAGAAGTATTTCTTTTTGTCCTCCTCCGACCGAATGCGAGCGAGTTGATCCGCCACTACAATGATAAGCGATAGTTTGGCGAGTTCGGATGGCTGGAAAGTGATTTCTGCAATACGAACCCATCGTGCTGCGCCGTTGATGGTGACTACCAGCGGATTGCCCGGAATCATGGTTGAATAGACAAGTAACGTGCTGACAACCAACAGTATGTATCCTCCGAACCGGACCCAATAGGTAGGAATGAACTGAATGCCATAGGCAGCAGCGAGACCTAACACAATGAAGAAAATCTGCTGTCCGATAGGTCCGAGTGCCGAGTGATTTGAATATACGAGCGTAGAAGACGCAGAGAATAAAGCGATGACTGCCACGACAATCAGGGCGAGAAAAATCACCCAGAATGTGCGGTCAATATTTTTCAAATTCAGTTTGTTCATCTTTCAAAAAGTCGCAATAAAGCCATTTTCTTTTTGCCGGCCTCTCCGGTGTAGGGGTGTTCGCGCAGCGGCAGATTAAACCATGTGCTCCCTTTGAGAACCGTTTGCGGATGGGTAAATTCCCTGAATCCCCATTCGCCGTGATAGGCGCCCATTCCGGAGTGTCCTGTGCCATTGAACGGTACACCTTTCACCATCATATGAATACAAACCTCGTTGATGCATCCGCCTCCGTATTGCTGGGTTTGCATCACGCGGTTCGCCCATTTCATATTCCGGGTGAACAGGTACATCGCTAAGGGATGTTCGCGGTCCGCAATAGTATCCATGAGTGCGTCAATCTCAGCCTCTTTGAACGGCACTACAGGCAGTAAGGGGCAGAATAGTTCGTGTTGCACAATATGCTCGTTGATATCCACAGGATAGATGATGGTCGGCGCATATTTGCGAGCCTCTTTATCCCCCTTTCCTCCATAGACGATCCGTTCTCGGTACTCGTCCGCCAGTCCGGCACACTTGTTGTAGGCGGCTTCCGTAATCAGTTTCGGGTATTCAGGATTTGTTTCCGCATGTTCGCCAATCTGTGCGGTAAAGGCATTCTTTAGTTCTTCAAGGAATGTTTCCGCCACTTCTTCTGCCACCGCAATTTGGTTGATATTGATGCAAATCTGTCCTGCGTTGGTGAGTTTGAAGAATGCAATCTTCCGTGCAGCATCCTTGATATCAGCATCCGCTCGCACGATGCACCAGTTTCCTGTCTCACCGCCTAACTCGAGCGCAACGGGCGTCAGATTCTTCGCCGCTTCCGTCAATACATGCTTTCCTACGGAAGGTGATCCGGTATAGAAAATCTTGTCCCATCGTTGTGCCAGGCACATGTCTGCTACATCGTGTCCGCCATCAATAAGTGTCACAAATTCAGGCGGGAATACTTCCGCAAAGAAACGCTTAAGCGCCGCAGTGCTTGCTGCGGATTTGGAACTGGACTTGACTACAACGGTGTTGCCTCCGGCAATGGCAGCAGCCACTACGCCTATCGTAAGCAGGATGGGGAAGTTGAATGGGCTGATAACCAACGAAACGCCGTAAGGCATCTTATAGACCTTTGTAATCAAACTCGGGAAGCACATCAGACCGCTGAAATGCCATTCTGGGCGAGCCCAACGGCGCAGACCGCTGAGCATTTCATTCACTTCCGTGATGATGGGACCTATGTCGCACAAGTATGCCTCCACTTCGCTTCTTCCCAAGTCCGTTTGCAATGCTTCAATAAACTCCTTCTGGTGTTCAATCACAGCCGCTTTGAGGTGTTTGAGTTGTTTGATGCGCCATTTGACAGGAAGGGTGGTTCCCGTACGGAAGAAGCGACGTTGTGCCGCTACAATCTCACGAATCTGCTCTTCATAATTCGTTATGGGTAATTCGTCATTCGTAATTTGCTCCAGTATCTGCTTGATATCTGCGTTGTTGAGCGTGACCGGCGATGAATAATTGATGGAATCAGCGGCAATCATCGGGATGAGTTCCTCGTGGTCGCAAGCCCTTACGGGGGATGCAATTTTATCCATTCCGCATTGTTTCATCAGTTTTCTCACTGCTTGCAGGAACACTTCTGCGGCTTCTTCGTCAGAAACATGAAGACTGATAGCAGAGGGCTGTTCCAGCAGCCCGCAGTATCTGGCAATCCATGCGTATTTGGCGAGGCATACTTTTTTCTGAAATTCCAATACAGGCATCAACACCAGCGAAATCGCTTGTCCGTGCGGCAGATGGTACTTGGCGCCAATGCTGTGTGCGAAAGCATGCACGTAACCTGCCAGTTGTGTATTAATGGCATTCCCCCCGTACATTGCCGCACGACACATGCTTAACCGTGCCTCATCATTCTCCGGCTCCTGCATCACAACGGGCAGTTTCTCCAGTATCAGTTTGATACCTTCCATAGACAACCGCATGTCCTCTTCTGCCACCTCGGTGTCGCTCACAACTCCTTCGATGCAATGACTCAGCGCGTCCATACCGCATGCCGCTGTTACTTGCTGCGGTGCATGAATCGTCAGTTCGCTGTCCAATATCACGTTCGTCACGTTCAGACCAATGAGCACGGTAGAACTCTTCACTCCGTTTTCGTTGCTCACGACGGCTCCTACGGTTGTCTCTGCGCCTGTTCCTGCGGTGGATGGCACCATTACCAATGGTAATGTTCCTCCTGCTACGGGAAGGAACTTCAGCAACAGTGCCTTGACCGGCAAATGCGGCATTCTCACTCCGGCGGCAATCATCTTGCAACTGTCCATTACAGACCCGCCGCCCAAAGCGACAATACACTCCGCCTTGCTCTCCAATGCCTGTTTGCGGCCGGCGTCAATGATAGTTATGTTGGGTTCGGAGTAGATATCATCAAAGAAGGAATAGCGGATACCTTCCTTTTCCAGCGAATCGATGATGGCTTGCGCATAACCCAATCCGCTGAGTGTCTTGTCAGTAACCACCATCACCTGCTTGTATCCGCTTTCGCGGCATATACTGCCAATCCGGCATCGTGCGCCGCGGCCTTCTGTCACTTCCGGCTCCGGCAGTGGAATAGCATGTATCACTTTGCCGGGCAAACGGTGTATATGTTTTCTTATCCGATACGTATCCATAATTCTCAATTATCAATTTACAATTATCAATTAACAAGGCGTCCTAAAATATTTTGTACAAAACCTAAAGAGTCGTACGTATTTTAAAAGTCTGTACCAAACTTTATGAGCCCTTTGTACATTGTAAATTGTACATTAGTTATCAGAGTTTTCTTACTGCCGCCATGAACTGTTCGCCTCTGTCTTCGTAGGATTTGAACAAGTCAAACGAAGCGCAGCACGGACTTAGTAGCACTGTGTCTCCCTCATGTGCGGCATGGTATGCACCAAGGACTGCGTCTTTCAAGTTGTCCGTGTCTATAATCGTAAGATTGAAACGGTCAAAATGCTCATGCAGTTTTTCGTTGTGTAAGCCCATGAAGATGAGCGTATGGCATTTCTCGCGCACCAGTTCGTCTATCTCAGAGTAGTCGTTTCCTTTGTCCTTGCCGCCAAGGATCAGTACTGTAGGTGTGTTCATGGACTCCAACGCGTACCAACATGAGTTGACATTGGTTGCTTTGGAATCGTTGATGTAGCGTACGCCCTTGACTGTTGCAACATACTGCAAGCGGTGTTCCACTCCTTGGAACGTCATGAGGCTCTCACGAATCACTTCGTTCTTTATTTTCAATACGTTAGCTGCGATGGTGGCGGCCATTGAATTGAGCAGGTTATGACGACCTTTGAGTGCCAACTCTTCCTCGCTTACCGGTAGCGGATTAGGTTGGGTGAAACCATATGGATAGAGCGTAGCACCTAATTGCAGTTTTTTCATCTCGCGGTCAATGACAGGGTCTTCCGCCCAGTATATGAACGAATCTTCCTTCGTCTGGTTACGCGTGATACGGAACTTGGCATCTACGTAGTTCTGGAACTTGAAATCATAACGGTCGAGGTGATCCGGTGTGATATTCAGCAAGATAGCGATGTCGGCTTTGAAGTCGTACATATTATCCAACTGGAACGAACTGAGCTCAATCACGTAGTATTCATGGTCTTCGTGTGCTACTTGTAAAGCAAGCGAATTGCCGATGTTGCCTGCGAGACCGACGTTCAGACCCGCTTTGCGTAAGATATAGTAAATGAGCGAAGTAGTGGTGGTCTTGCCGTTCGAACCGGTTATGCAAATCATTTTCGCATTCGTATAACGAGCCGCAAACTCAATCTCGGATATAATAGGAGTGCCTTGCTCTTGCAACTTCTGAATCAGCGGAGCTGTCAATGGAATACCGGGAGACTTGACTACCTCGTCAGCATTCAGAATCATATCTTCCGTGTGTGTCCCGTCCTCCCACTTCACTCCGTTCTGGTCTAACAATGCACGGTATGGCTCGCTGATGGTCCCGCAATCGCTGACAAACACATCAAAGCCTTTCTCTTTGGCGAGAATAGCTGCACCGCTGCCGCTCTCACCTGCGCCTAAAACAACAATCCGCTTCATATGCTTTCTTCTTTCTTTTTATCTTATTTTAAGGGTTAGTATTGTGATGGCTGCCAGAATGAGCGTCACAATGCAGAAACGCAGCACAATCTTTGTCTCGTGATGAAGGTTGCTGCTGCCTTTGAAGAATATCGAACAGGTTGGGTCGTTCTTCAGAACCTGATCCACGGAGGTCCGGAAATGGTCATGCAACGGCGTGCGTTTCCAAATGCGAACATGGCGTCCGCGTTTCTTGTAAAATTTATACACCTGTGTCTGTACAATCACGCTCACACTTTCCATAAGGAACACACCGCATAGAACCGGCACCAACAGTTCTTTGTGAATCACCATTGCGCAAACACCGATGATACCTCCGACCGTCAGACTGCCTGTGTCTCCCAAAAATACCTGCGCAGGAAATCCGTTGAACCACAAGTAACCCACCAATGCGCCGATAAAGGCAGCCAGAAAAACAGTGATTTCTTCGCTGCCGGGGATGTACATCACATCGAAATATTCCGCCAAAACGATGTTACCGCTCGTATAGGCAAGGATGAGCAATGCAATGCCTATGATTGCCGAATTGCCTGCACACATGCCATCCATACCGTCGTTGAGGTTCGCACCGTTGCTTACAGCCGCTACCACAAACACAGTCAGTAGCACGAAGAAAATCCATCCGAAGCGGTATTTGTTCGCATCTCCGGTCCAGCTGAACAGGTCGGCATAGTTGAAATTATGATGCTTGACGAATGGGATAGTGGTCTGTGTGGACTTGATTTCCGGTGTCTTCTCAATCACCACTACATTGTTCTCAATATGACTTGTCACCACTTCGTTCATGGATACGGCTGGACTGAAACGGAGCGTCAAGCCTACAATCAATCCTAAAGTGACTTGTACACCGATTTTTACCCAACCGTTGATACCGTCTTTCCGTTTCTTGAAAGTCTTGATATAGTCATCCGCGAAACCCAATGCACCCATCAGCACAGTGGTAATCACCATCAAAAGCATATAGATATTCGTCAGTTTACCGAGCAGGAGGCACGGAATGAGGATAGCGGCAATGACAATCAGCCCACCCATCGTGGGAACTCCTTTTTTGCCCACATTGAACGGGTCAATGGATGCGTCGCGCTGAGTCTCACTGATGTTGTGACCTTTCATGTAATTGATGAACCAGTTGCCGAACCAGATGCTGATGCCCAATGCAATGACGCCGGCGGTTATCGCGCGGAACGAGATATAGGTGAATAATCGCGCACCTGCCACATGGCCATATACGCTTTGCAAATAATCAAAAAGATGGTATAACATAAATCTTCAAATTTTCTAATCTTCAAATTTTCTAATTAATTCGCGTACTTACGAACCTCCTCATGGTCGTCAAAATGATGCTTGACACCTTTGACAATCTGATAATCCTCATGACCCTTTCCGGCAACCAAAATGACATCGCCTTTCTGCGCGAGAGTGCAAGCCGTCTGAATGGCTGAGGCTCTGTCTTCGATGACAAGCGTGCTCTTTAATTCATCTGCTGTCAAACCGTCTGTCATGTCTTTGAGTATATCTTTCGGATCTTCGTCACGCGGATTGTCGGAGGTCAGTATCAATTGGTCGCTGCCTTTTTTGGCAATCTGTGCCATCATTGGGCGTTTGCCTTTGTCTCTGTTGCCTCCGCAGCCAACAACGGTTATCAGTTTCCTTTGTCCTTTGTCACGACCGAGTATTTCCCGAATCGTCTGTATCACATTTTCTACGGCATCGGGGGTATGTGCGTAATCGACAATCGCTGTCCACCCTTTGTTGCTTTGAATGGTCTCAAATCGTCCGTTCACGGGTTTCAGCGTACTCAGCACGCGCAGTACATCCAATTCGTCAAAACCGAGACATAATGCCGCTCCGTAGATACAAAGCAGGTTGCTTACGTTGAAACGGCCTACAAGCGGTACAAAGACCTCTTTCCCGTTCATACTCAGCATCATACCTTCAAAACCTTCTTCTAATATCTGTGCTTTATAGTCCGCCAATGAACGGACAGAGTAGGTGTGTACTGCCGCTTTGCAGTTTTGAGTCATCACCAGTCCGTTTCTGTCGTCTTTGTTGGTAACGGCGAAAGCACTCTTCTTCAGTCCGTCAAACAGACGTTTCTTTGTGTCTCGATAGTTGTCAAACGTCTTGTGGTAGTCAATATGATCCCTTGTCAGATTGGTAAACAGCGCTCCATCAAAATCCAGTCCGGCAATACGTTCCTGTGCAATAGCGTGGCTGCTCACTTCCATGAACGCGTAACGGCATCCTGCATCTACCATCCGCCGTAACAATCCGTTCAACTCTATCGCATCCGGAGTGGTGTGAGTCGCGGCAACCGCCTCGTCCTCAATATAATTGACCACGGTGGACAGCAAACCGGCTTTATGACCTAACGCGCGCACGAGTTTATATAATAAGGTGGCTATGGTTGTTTTGCCGTTTGTGCCCGTTACGCCCACTAAGGTCAATGACTTGCTCGGCTCTCCGAACCATTTGCTCGCCAAAAGGCCTAATGCCTTGTCCGTATTTTCCACAAGGATATAGGTGGTGTCCTTCGGGCATGGTGCTTTGTCCATTTGTGTCTTTTCTGCCATGTATTCTCTCTTGGACAAAACAATGGCGGCTGCGCCTTTCTCCACACAACTGCTGATGAAGGTATGACCGTCAACTGCTGTGCCGACTTGCGCTACAAACATATATCCCTCACCGATTTGGCGGCTGTCGAAATGTAGCCCATTAATCTCTTTGTCCGTCCGACCGAGCACTTCTAACGGCTCAATCGCACTCAGTAATTCGCTTAGTATCATCGTTTTTCTAATTTGCGTTCACCCTCTTTATAGACATAACAACCGGTGTATGCCATCGTTTTCTCGGCTATCGTTCTAACCGTTGAGCCGCAGTCCATACCCGCGTCATAAGTGCGTGGCGGTTGAGGGTCTTCCATCATACATATGCATGAGTATTGAGGATTGTCCTCCGGAAAATATCCTACGAATGTAATGCGGTGGTGTTCGCCTGAATAACCGCGCCGGGGAAGTAATAATTGGGCGGTTCCCGTCTTGCCGGCAATAGCTACCAAATCCGATTGTGCCTTGCGACCGCCCCATTTACTTACAGAGGCGGTACCCATCTTGTTGTCCCATACAACGTCATGCAACGCGTCCTTGATATCTCTCAACGTGCGGTCGCTGCATATGGATGATTTGACGGTCTGAGGCTTGAAAACGCGCACGTTTTCTCCGTTTTGTTGTATGGAACTGACTAACATCGGACGGATCATCCTGCCGTTGTTGGCTATGGCGTTGTAGAACATCAGAATCTGCATCGGGCTCAGTTCTACGGAGTAACCGTAAGCCATTTTGCTGAGAGTGACCGTGTCTTTCGGCACATCTATGCGGGCTCTCTCTGCGCCGGGAATCTCGCAATAAATGCTGTCCAACAGACCCATTTTCTCTATCTTGCGCACGAATTTCTGTGCCGAGCCCTGATAACTCCTCGTGATGATTTTTGCTAACGCAATATTACTGGATACCGCTAATGCGGAGCGGACGGTCAGAACAGTGTCCATCCGGTGGGCATCGGTATGTTTCGATTTGCCCATATAAATCCACGGTTTGCTCGTTACGCTCACCGTGTCGTCTATCTTCACTTTGCCGTCGTCCAGGGCTGCCACTAACGCAATGGTTTTGAAGGTGGAACCCGGTTCTACACGCATTACGGCATGGTTGAGTTTTTCTTCGTAGCCGCCGTTCTCTTTCCGGTCGATATTGGCAATGGCACGGATGTAGCCGGTTTGCGTCTCCATCAGAATGCAGCATCCCCATTGTGCTTGCCTCATAGTTGCTCTTTCTATCAGCGTCTTTTCTACCATGTCCTGCAGGTTGGCGTCAATAGTGGTCACAATATCCAAGCCATCTCGCGCTTCCTCAACGGTCACCGATTCGTACCGGCCGCCTATTTTCTGAATATCGCTCATCCCGTCTGTTCCACGCAATTCGTTCTCAAAGCCTTTCTCCAAACCCGAGTTGCCATATCCGCCTTCTCCGTAGATGCTGCCTATTGTACGACTCGCCAGAATGCCATATGGCTTGATACGCACATGCTGATCCTCAAAAAATACACCGCTCTTGTATTTGCCTTGTTTGATGAGTGCATTTTGCTCAAGTTCTCGGCGTTGCAGATAATTGATCCGTTTGTCGCACACTTTCAGACGTTTCTCTCCGCGCTTGTACGCCTGCACAATACGCTCCTTATATTCCGCCTGCGTGTGTCCGCCTGCGATACGCGCCAAATCAAGAGCTAATGTGTCGATATGGCGGGTAAATAACTCGCCGTGTTTCATGTGAAGAGCTTCCACACGAGTGTCCATATACATATGGTATTGCGGCATGCTGGATGCCAGCAGACGACCGTTACAATCCAAAATATTGCCCCGTGTGGCTGGTATCGGCTTGTGCGTTGGTACCTGTTTTTCTGCTACTTTGAGCCATTCGTCACGTTCTACCGTCTGAACGTAAACAATCCGCACAAGAACGGCGATAAAGCCGCTCATGATGAGGATAAAAATGATGGCGAAGCGCCACACGGTATTTCTTTGCTCGTCCGACATATTACTTGAGAATCTTGGTTGTCGGTGTTGTGTTTTCTTGTAGCATGCTGCCTTTAACATGCAGGGAATCTGTTACTTGGCTCTGACGCGTTGTGTTCGTCAACTCCGCGCTGATGGTCATGTAGCGGAACTTGGCGTCAAGCATCTCTTTCTTCGAATCGGTCAGGTGGTGTTGCTGCTTGACCGATTGATAGCCGGTCAGAATATACAGAAATACCAGTCCGACAATCAAACCGATTAACGGATATTGTGCACGGATCTTTTCGCTGCGGAGAAAGTCTCCGTTCAGCCAACTTTGTATGTCATGTTTGTCTGCCATAAATAAATGTATAATGTACAATGTACAATTTACAAAGGGCTCTTGGAGTTTGGTACGGGCTTTTAAGATACGTACGGTTCTTTAATTTTTGCACAAAATTTTTTAGGACGCCTTGTAAATTGTGAATTGTTAATTGTTAATTCTTTTTTTCCGCCACTCTCAGTTTGGCGCTCCGGCTTCGGGGATTGCGTGCCACTTCCGCTTCACTCGCCTCGCGTCCTTTTTCTATCACATCGAATGGAGTCAGTATATTGCCGTAAAAATCTTTTTCAATCGTTCCGTCTAAATTACCGCTTCTGAAAAAGTTCTTCACCAGCCGGTCTTCTAACGAATGATAAGTCAGCACGGCAATCCTTCCACCCGGTTTGAGCAAGTCCTTGGCGGCGACTAACATCTCACGTAGTGCGCCTAATTCGTCGTTCACTTCTATCCGCAATGCCTGAAACAGTCGAGCCAAATCCTTCTTCGCATTTGTCGGCACATCTATTTCGCCATCTTTTATGGTGAGAGTCGGGGAGAGAATTTGTCCCAAGTCCTCGGTTCGCAATATGGGCGCTTTTGATCTGGCTTTGCATAGCGACCTGGCGATGCCACGGCTGTTTTTCATCTCGCCGTACAGGTACAACACTTTCGCTAATTCTTCTTCGCTATAACCGTTTACAATATCGGCGGCTGTCCGCTTGGCGGTTTGGTTCATGCGCATGTCAAGCGGAGCGCTAAATCGGAAACTGAAACCTCGCTCTGGACAATCGAAATGATGGAAACTGACTCCCAAATCTGCCAACAAACCATCTATCTCTTTGACGCCGTAATAATCCATCCAGTTCCGTAAATATCGGAAATTACTATGCACAAACGTCCAATTCGGATTATTGACAAATACTCCTTCATCCTTTGTCAACTGCGAATTCTCAACCGTCTGTTGTGATTTATCACTTGCCGATTGTGATTTATTACTTGTCGATTGTGATTTATCACTTGTCGATTGTGATTTATTACTTGTCAACTGCGAATTCTCATACGCCTCTATATCTTGATCAAATGAGTACAAATGTCCGACTTTTGTGTTGTGTTCACGGCGATATTCTGCTGAGCCGCTTTCTTTGTCCCTCGTGCCGGCTATTATACACTCTTCCTCTTGTGGGAAAGAGTGGGGCGCGGTTTGAAGTCTCTCCAATATGGCGCGGCTATGTCCGCCGCCGCCGAATGTGACATCCACATACACTCCGTTCGGCTTGATGGACAAACCATCTATGGTCTCTTTCAGCATAGCCGGTATGTGATATACTGCATCCATATAAACGAGTGTCAATTAGTACCTATTTCCATTAATGCCCACTAAAAATTTTCCTTAAAATTGTTGATAATTGTCTTTAATTGTTGACTATTATAAAGAATTTTGGGATAATTTTGGATAATTTTTGACCTATATAAATGATATTCCTTAAAATTGTTGATAATTGTCTTTAATTGTTGACAAAAGAAAAAAATTTTTGGATCATTTTGGGCCATTCCATCTGTGTAATTTGTGGACGACTTCATTGATTAGCAAATACTGGTGGTGCATCAACATTTCTAAGAGAAAACTACCTGTCTATTTTACATAATTCTTTAGTTCATATTTAGTTCTTATTTAGTTCTTATTTAGTTCATCAACTTCTGCTACTGAACCGTTTGACTTCCGCTTAGTCTCTGTTTTTCTTCATTTTAGCACGCAATCTTGCTGCCAATTCCGTCTGACTTAAACGTTTCGCAGCGAAAGTTTCAGGTGCCCACAGAGCAAAACGGTTCAGCATGCCCACAAACAACACATCTTGCTGGGCGCCGATAGTCTCTAAGTTCTTCTTCTGCAATAGTATTCTACCCTGACCGTCCAACTCCATATATTCCGCATCTGCCATGAACTGCATCAGAATGAGTTGGTCCTCCGGGTCCCACTCGTCAAGCGTTTGGCGCAACTGCTCCACTTTCTCATTCCATATCTGTTCCGGATAGAACATCAGACACTCATTGTCTGCATCACGACGCATCACTATTCGTTTCGATTCCGCTTCCGCTAAAATCTTACGATAAACCGCTGGAACGAAAATGCGCCCTTTTTCGTCCAAACGTGCCTCTATGTTTCCTATGAATGTCTGCATATTAATAATGTATAATTAATAATTTACAATTCACAAAGCATCCTATTGATTTTGTGCATGTATGTAGGTTTTATACGGTTTCTATTTGTCCGTTTGGGATTTCTCCATGTTAATTCGCGTGTTCTTGATGATGGTTGTTAATAATTTGCATATTTCAACTGCATCTGTTTTTATTGAATTATAAGTCTCTTCATTTATCAATTCAGCGGTGTATATGACTTCAATCCAGTGACAAGTTTCGTTGGCTTCTTTTAGAGCAATACTTAGTTTGTTTGCGAAATCTGCTTTTGAAACCGCACTCACAGCTTCGCTACAATTGGCACCAATGGATGTTCCGCTTCTAAAGAATTGGTCCGCGAGACTATATTCTTTTTGTTCTTTGATATATTTGTTTGCCTTTACAACGCGTTTGGTAAAAGACTCAACTTTTTCGCCTAAAATTCCAAGTCCGTACATACTCTTATTGCCCTTTGTGAATTGTGAATTGTACATTGTGAATTGGTTTCACGCTGCAAAGATACAAAAAATATTTGATTTACCCCACATTTCCCCACAATAAAATTTATCAATTGTTTTATTAACAGGTTTTCAACAACTGAAAGCATAAGAAAACTCGCGCAATTTCAGTCAATTACGCGAGTTATTAACAATTTAATAAAAATGTGGGGTAGAGTGGAGTGCTTTTTTAGTAAATGAACTTGACCCACTTGTTCTTGCGACCCAATTTGCCATTCGTGGCATGTTGAATCATATACGTCTCACCACGCATGAAACGGCTCAAATCGAGCGCATAGATATATATACCGTACTGCACAGGAATACTATAGACAAGCCTTCCCTCGGCATTGTAGAAATACAGCATATCGCCATTGTGTGGGTCGGTCAGATATACGGCATGTTTAGCTGGGTTGTAATTGATGCTGTCATACGCTATCGTCAGCTGTTTGCTGTCAAACGGCTTGCCGGCGATAGTGGTCACCTCCTTCGGTTCGGACAGCTCCGTCAGATGTTCCTCGCAGCCCTTGTCCAAATCCGTTGTCTGCACTTGGTAGAAATAGCGCGTAGCAGGCTCCAGTTCGCCGAAGGTGTAGCTGACCGTGTCGCCATAGACGAAAGCGCTCAGTTTGAGGTCTTTGCCTTTGCGTATGTAGTTGATTTTCTGCGAGGTGGTGGCGATGAATGCATCCAGTCCCATTCCGCTGTTATTGCCGTTGTCGAGCCATGTGAGGCGGAACGCACGGATGTCTTTTCCTTCCTCAAACTCATATTCGGCGGTCTTGCTCTTGGATTTCTTGGTCACTACCACACGGTCCATCATCTCCCATACGCCGTGGTTGTATGCCTCAATCTCCAGCACACCCAGCGTGTCCACATCGGACCGGAAAGCTTCGTATTTGAAACTCAGTTTGGTCACGGTAGAAGGATAGGTCTCCGAGGTCACTTGGTCGCCGTAGTTGAGCAGATAGAGCGAACGCTGACCGTCGGGTTTGAAGTTCTGAGTCGTCAGGTTGGTGTTGCTCTGCCAGCCCTGTTCGCGTATCTTGGCGTAGTCCGAGAAGTCCTCGAAGCTCTGCTTGAAGTCCGTCTGTCCGTCCTCCACCTGATAGAGCGTGAGGTAGAACTCTTCGGCGTCGGCTTGGTTGAGCCAAGAGGCGGTGAACGAATAGGGGGTGATGTCCTTCGTACCCAATACCTCCGGCGTTTCCACCAGAGTGGGACGTGGTGCCAGACCTGTCAGCGGCACAGAGATGCTGGCGTTAGCCGAGGAGATGGAAACGGCGCTCTTCACCGCCTCGCAGTTCTTCAATGCCGGACTGAAGCTGACCCACACGCGCTGCTCCAAGGTGGAGTCGTTCTGTGCATTGAGGGTGATAGCGCGGCGCCATGACGAGGAGGTTCTGGCAGGAGCCTTGTCGCCTGCGTACAGCGAGAAGGCACCGGTGGTACTCAGCGTCAGCGCTTTCTCGGGGTCAAGCCCCGTACCCAAGATATTGAAGGACTGCGGCTCCCATGTGGCTATCTTCTTGTCGTCGCCGACAGTGGTCGTCAGCTCCAGACTCTCCACGTCGGTCCTGAGCGAGGCACCTCCGTCGCTGATATAGATGAAGTTGATGATACCGCCGTTCTCCTTGATGTTGAATATCTGCTGTTGGGACAGTTGTGTGCCGTTATGGAGTGTCGGCGTGAAGGAGGTCACGTTCTGCGAACCCGGATAGACATCGGAGGCGCGTCCGTCCTCATGGACGGTGCGTTTCTTCCAGTTAATGCCGTTTGCCTCCTCCAGATGCATACGCATGATGGTCGGTCCGTTGTTGGGGCTGTTGTTGCTCCAAGCCGAAGCGCTGTAGTCGATATGCCAGATAATCATACCCTGTCCCGGCAGGGCGGCGTCCCAGCCGTTGGCTCCGCTGCGGTAGTCCAAGATGAAGAACTCGCCCGGGTTCGGGGAAGTGCCGGAGAGGTTGTGCGTACCGGCAGCGATGAGGAACGCCTCTTTATGGAAGGGGATGTCGGTCAGGGTATATTGCCCCGGCAGGGTCAGCTGTCTCGGCGTCAGCCATCCCTCGTACATGCGCTCGTACGCGGAAAAAGTAGGAGGAGTATTGCCGCCGTTGTTGTAACTGCCTTGACACATAATATCCCAGTTACCAACGGAGTAGTAGTTGTAGTCGGTGTCGTAGAAATCAGGTTGGCCGATGACGTGTCCGAACTCATGACAGAAAGTACCGACTCCGCATCGCGTCGTGCCACCGCTTCCTTTGTATTCAGACGTACACGCGTACGAGGTGACTTGTACGCCGTCCAGACGTACATCCATGTATGAGATGTTGCTTTGGTGCGGCCATATGGTGTTCTCACCGCCGCCTTCTGCCTCGTTGTGACCGGCGAAGAATATGAATACGTTATCCAACAATCCGTCATGGTTTGTGTCATAGTCCTTGAAATTGACACCCGAATCATGCGCCATCTGGCAGGCTTGTGCTACCATTTGTGCGGCATGCGCACTCGTGCTGTTGCCTTCGTTACGACCGTAATACTCCATCTTTTCGGGCATTTTGAACGGACCGAAGCAGTCAAATTGCGGCATGAAGATACTGTCTGAACTGGCGATATAGTAATCGCGGCATGAACCGGTTGCGCCGTTGTGGTTGTAGCCCGATTTATTCAGTAAATCGCGAAAATCCTGCAAACTCTCGCCCATCTCCAGATCAGAGAAACTGACGAGAAGAACTAAACTGCGGGGCGAACCTTTGGTCGGGAATGCGGAACTGCCGGCTGCTTGTTGTATCTGGCGCATTCTGCGCATCTGTGCTGCCTGCTCCATCGCCTGAACACTCCGGTCGCCGGAAAGCAACTCGCCGTCCAGTGACTCGATATACGAATGGAACTCATCGCCATAGACGCGCGCCATCACTTTGGTGCCGTCCGCTTTAGTGTATTCAAACGGCTCCGGGGAAGCCTTCACAGCCCATGCACTCACGCACAGCATACTACCGAACAATACTGCTATTATCTTTTTCATACGCATATGATTTTCGTTTCTCAAAGTATGGTTTCCACCATGATACACAAACGAGAGTGCAAAGTTACAACTTTTTTTGCATTTATGCAAATTTTTGCCCGAAAAAGATTCAAATTTTAATAGTATAGCGATAAAATTGCCCCCAAGCACGGCTCCCACGTACGCGGTATGAGGGTGGTGTAATATAAACGAATCACCCCGTAATCACCCCCTTATCACCCCATTCTGTAGTCAGGTTATTCACAAAACCCTCTCATCTCTTTGTTCCATGAATGTCCGCAGGACATCCAATCTGCCAAAGCCCTTCTCCCCAAGGAAACAGCAGAAAATAAAACAGACAGCAGGGAAACAGACAGCAGAAAATAAAACAGACAGCAGAAAATAAAACAGACTGCCGGAAAGCAGTCTGTTTTTGTTGAGGAATCGTCAAGTTGCATTAACGTGCCATGCGGAACTTGGTGTTGTCGCCTCTGCGTACGATATTCGGCCTCTGCAGCGTTTCCTTGTACCATTTGTGAATAATCTGCGGCTCTTTCTTAGCCGGAGCTTGTTGGATGGTTGTCTCAGCAGCATAGTGCTCGGAGATGATGCTCAGGTCGTACGGTTTCACAAGAGCGTCTCCGGTCTCGTTGATTTTCAGACCCCAATAACGGTCTTCATCAATGCTAAACCAGTCGATGTCGCCTTCATACGTGAAAGACTCCGTATCTTCGGTTCCGGTATATTTGATTTCCAAGTTGCGAACGAGACCGCTGTTCAATCCGTAATCCATATACCAAACCGGTTCAGCTTCTGTGTAGTCCGCCATAAAAATGGTCACTCCGGTGATGGCTTTATTCAAAAGGTCAAATTTGATATCATCGCCGCTGGCTCCATTAGCTGCAAAATCAAAATAAGACTCCATATACTCAGCGTACGCATCGCGGTCAAGGAGTTTACCGCCCTGTGCATGGTTGCGATACACCTTGTCTGCGCCCTCAAGGTCCGTGATGTAGAACGTACCCCAGCTGAAAGGTATTTCATTGTAGTCTTCGCCTGCGTTGGCATCATAAATGGTGTAGAACGGAACTTCGGCGTAGATAAGGAAACCTTGACCAGCCCAACCGGTACCGTGCACGTAGGTTACATCGCCATCCCAGATGAGTACAGGCCAATAAGCGATACGGCAGTTGTATTCCTGATTGTTCAAGAAGGAGAGTTTCATGATGGTGTCCGAGCCCTCGACGTACTCAGTAGGTTTCTGACCGAAAACACCATAGTCCTCAATGGAGTAAGCGCTGAATACGCTGCGAACGGTAACGACGCATGTGTCCGAGGTATAACCCTCTGCGCTTGCGATAATGTTCGCTTTGCCGGACTCTACAGCGGTAACCAGACCAGAGGCATCTACCGTAGCAACAGTCTCATCATCCGATTTGTAGGAGATAGCAACGCCTTCTTTGACAGGGTTAACACTTGCACGGAGTTTCTCCTGTGCACCCACAGTGATTTCCAATTCGTGAGCGCTCAATACCACCTTACCACTCGTTGTGGGATTTTCGGGAGTCTCACCACCACCACCCGGTTTTTCTTTGCAGCTGAACATAACAACAGATGTCAGGGCAGCAAAAGCAAAAATAAAATACTTTTTCATACTCTTAATAATTTATTGGTTAAAAAGATAAAATTATTTCTTACGAAGGGTTTGCGTGTCGCCATAAATGGACGCATGCAGATAGGGGTTGTAATACAACTCGCTTGTCGGCAGCTCGAAAGTAAACAAACGCGCAGTCGTTGGATTCGGGTTCTTGTCGCTCCGCAAGTGGTTGTCACCCAGTGCAACAGCTTCGCCGTAGCGGCGGAAGGTCTGCAAGCCATAGCCCTCACCCCACAATTCAACACGCCAGTTGTATTTGATGGCAGCCAAAAGAGCGTCCGAACCTGTCAGTCCGGCTTTCCAAGCCTCGTATTCGGTTTCGGTACCGGCAATGACACGCTTGTCTGTAATCTCAAAGAGATAGTTCTGTGCCGTTGCCACGTCTCCACTGCGTGCAGCAGCCTCTGCAGCAATCAGGTAAGCGAGTTCCCAACGCATATAGACATTGTCGCTGAGCCAGTCGCGGTCGCCTTGGATGGTCTTGCTGGTAGCGGAATAGAACTTGCCGTCCGGCGCATATTTGAAGCGGTCGGCATTGGTCTTGCCCGACTGGGCGTAGTTGTTCCACCAGCCCTTGCGGATGTCCCAAGCAGGGATGGATTCATAGAGTTTCTGGTCGATACCCTTGATGTCGCCTGCGCTGGCGTAACTATAGGAATAGATGTCACATTGTCCGAAGAACGAGGCAAGGCTGGTAGTGCTCTGCACGGTGACATCCTGACCCCAAATCCAGTTCTCGTTCGTCACGTCGTTGAAACCGGTGGTGAGTACTTTGTCGTTGGGCAGCAGATGCGGTGTGCCTTTCTCAATCGCCTCTTTCGCCCATTTGAGTGCATTGGCGTACTCTCCGTTATCGTTCTTGCCCCTATTGAGGTACGCGTAAGCGAGTGTGATACGCGCTACGTCAATGTTCACGCGGATTTTACCTTCGCGTTCGCACATGTTGTACGCCTCGAAATACTGGACAGCCAAGTCCAAGTCGTTCTCGATACGCTGGTAGAGGTCCGCCACGGTAGCACGCGGTGTACCGATGATTGTATCGGCGCGCGTGTCATCCTCTGTATAGATAGGTACAGAGAGTGCAGCGTCATCTGCTCCCATGGAAACGAAATAACGGCTCAAACCGGCATATGCCCAACCGCGCAGAGTCAGCACCTCAGCATAATAGAGACCGCAATTCAATTGCTCGTTTGACATGGTGTCCGCCTTGAAATCCAGAGGCGGAACAAGGTTCTTCTGCTCCATGAGGTTGATAGAGCGGTTGCAAGCACGGATGAAGGTATAATAATACGCCCAGAAATAGCCACGGCGTCCATAGGTTTGCATCAACTCATCCGTAGAGAACCAACCGTAGTTCTGTGTTTTCAGTGCCATGTCTCCGCAGAGGAGATCTCCGTACATGTCAATAGCGCGTTGCGCAAATGAGTCATGGTCTTCTGACCCCATCAGATACAAGTTCGGATAAATACCGCGTACGAAACCGTCCAAGGCATCCTCCAGCCGATAGAACTGGTCCTCGGTAATCGAGCTACCACCCGGCTCTTGGTTCAGATAGCTTTCCGAGCAACTGCTTGCCAGTACGGCAGCAAAAGCCAATACAATATATTGTAACTTTTTCATAATACTTTCCTTTCTGTCAATGGTTTAGAATGTGAATTTAACACCACCCATGATGGTTGACAACGGGCTGTATGCGTGGGTGTCGGACGAGCCGGTGAAAGAGGTCATCGGGTTGTATCCGCGCCGTGCCGTAGCGATAGCCAAGTTGCTTGCGGAGAGGTAGAGGTTCAGCTTGTTGAGTTTGATTTTCTCAATCCATTTCTTGGGGAAGTTGTATCCGAGCTGAACGTTGTTGAGGCTGAGGAAGGAGTTGGATGTGAGGAACCGTGTGGAAGCAGCAGTAGCATAACTGTCGTATCTTCCGACGCCGTTAGAGAAACGGGGCACATCGGTCTGTGTGTTAAACTCGGTCCATGCCTTGCGTGCATCTACGTGCCAGTTATGACTGCCGACCTGTTTGTTGTCCATCAACGCCATATAGGTGTAGTCATATCCGTAGCCGCCCAACTGGTAGGAGCAGGTAGCGGAGAGGGTGACACCATAGACCTCCAAGTCAAAGCCGAAACCGCCGTTGATGCCCGGCAGATAGCTCTTGCCGACATACTGACTGGCAGCGGTAGAGTAGTCTGTCGTTGTGGTAGAAGCCAGATATTGCTCGGGGTTCTCCACGCCTTTGTCTTTCTGCTCAAGAATCCACTGGTGGAGCGAAGGAATATAGTTGTACTCGTTATCGCCCGTTGGTGCCATGAACTCGCCGTCACGGGTGTCATAGTATGCCTCAAAGAGTGACTCACCTGTGCTCTCGTTCACGCCCATATAGCGTACGGTATAGTGGTCATACATCGAGTGTCCGACAGACATGGCGCCGTTCATCAGCATGCGGTGTTCTACGCCCTGTGCGTCGGTGTAATCCACCGGCATCTGGGTCATGTAGTTCTTGTAGTGCGCACCGTTGAGCATAATATCCAGCTTGACATTACGCATATCCACAGCGTGAGCCTTCAACTGGAACTCCACGCCTTGGTTGACCATCTTCGCATCATTGGTGGGGATGGAGGTGTAACCCATAGAAGGCGCAATAGCACGCGGGAAAATCATGTTATCCGTCAGTTTGTAGAAATAGTCGAACTCAGCGTCCAGATACTTGCCGATGCTGAACTCAAGACCAAGGTCCACTACGTTGGAACGCTCCCAAGTGATGGTGTTGTTTCCGTGGCTGCCTTCCATGTATGCCTTGCTGTCGTTCTGGTTTTCAATGCTATACATATTGGTGTACGTGTAGAGCGAGTTGACTTGGTTACCGAGCACACCCCAGCTCAGACGCAGCTTACCGTCCTTGAGCCAGTCTTTGGCATCGCTGTTCTCGATGAAGTCCTCGTTGGTGAAGGTCCATGCCGCACCGACAGAACCAAAGTGACCCCAGCGGTGACCTTTGGCGTAACGGGAGCTACCGTCCGCACGGTAGTTGGCGGTGATGGTGTAACGCTCTTTGTACGAGTACATTGCCGTAGCGAAATAGGCATCCATCGCATAACGTGTGCTGTTGCCTTCCGTGGCGTTCATCTTCACAGCGTTGCTCAGCTCGATACTGCTGCCGTCGGCGAGGTAGGACTTATAGCCATACTGCGCGTTGGCGAGGTACAGATAGTTCTCGTGACCCGCCATCACACGGATAGTGTGGTCGCCGAACGTGCCGTTATACTCCAGCAACTCCTGTGCGGAGATGGTGAACATATTGCTGCTCTCCTGCAGGATACGACCGATACCTTCCGCATCGCCGTAGTACGGGTTGGTGAGCTGCGAATGCCGGTTGTTATAGAAGTGCAGACCGGCGTTGACCATGAATTTCAGACCTTTGTAGAGTTTGAACTCCAGCGACGCCTTGGCATCCACCTCGTGCTGCTCTTGGTTCTCCTTGTCCAAGCGGAGTGAACCGGCTGGGTTGATACCCATACCAAAGGTACGGCCTTTGTTGTTTCCGTAGTCGTACATCGGCTGTCCTGTGCGCGGGTCGATAGCAATGCTGCCGTCCTCCGCGCGCTCGTACACGGGATAAATAGGAGGAATAGCGTTTACGTAATAGAAACCGTTGTTCATCACGCCGTCGCCGTCCTGCCCCGGATGGTTCATCGTATAGTACGAGTAGGCGAGGTTGACATTACCTTTCAGCCATTTCTTGGGCTCATAGTCCACGTTGGAACGGAGTGTGAAACGGTTGAAGTCAGATGATTGATAATAGCCCTCGTCCATCAGATAGCCGAATGAAGTGAAGTATTTGATCTTCTCGGAACCTCCATGAATCTTCACGTTGGCATCTACTTTGTGACCCACACGGAAAATGGCGTCTTTCCATGACTCGATATTCTCATATCCGGCTTTGCGCGCATTGGTGTAGTCAAACATAGGATGGGGCAGACCATCAATCAGATTCTCATAAACGAGGAACTGTCCGCCTTTCTCCCACAGTTTGTATCCGACCGGCAGACCGTTCGAACTGAAGAGCAGTTTGTTAGTATTGTCTTTAGCAGACTTCACCGTAGCACCCGGACTTGTGATGCTGGCGTTCTGACCGCCGTAACGCACACCGTTATAGATGCTCTGCCAAGCCAGAGTGACATATTCCTCCGGGCTGGTGATGACATCATAGAGCGGCAGGAGACGCATGTTACCACCGTATTTGACATCCACGTCGATGTGACCTTCGTCACCTGAAGTTCCTTTTTTTGTAGTGATGACGATGACACCGTTGGCACCGCGCGCACCATACAGGGAAGTCGCCGTAGCGTCCTTCAGAATGGTGGTGGAAGCGATGTCGCCCGGATCGATGGATGAGATGTCGCCATCGTAGGTAACACCATCCACTACGTAGAGCGGAGCGGAACTACCATTCAACGAACCGATACCGCGAATACGGATCGTAGCGTTTGTACCCGGCTGGCCGCTGCCGTTGATAACCTGCACACCGGCAACCTCTCCGGCAAGGGCTTTCGAGATTTCCGACGGGCTTTTCTTCTCAATGTCTTCTGCTTTTACAGCCTGCGCCGAGCCGGCATAGGAACCCTTGCTGACGTTACCGTAACCGGTGACAACGACCTCTTGGATAACCTCGCTGTTCTCGCTCATGACGATGCGCAGGTTCTTGCCGGCAGACACCTCTTTGGTAGCCATACCGACGAAACTGACGACGAGAGTCTTCACAGACTCGGGAACTTCCATCTCGAATCGTCCATCGTAATCCGAGATAGTACCTTGTGTGGTGCCACTGGCTTGAATGCTGGCGCCGATCACCGGCTCACCGTTTGCATCCACTACCACACCGCTCACTTGCTTCTGGGCGTACAAACCGACGCTCAGAGCGGCAAGAAACAAAAGGGTAAAAATCTTTTTCATTATGTAATTTTTTGTTAATATGATGTGCGTTACTTGTGCGAAAATAGCAAAAAAGCGTGCAAAGTTACTACTTTTTTTTTACATGACCAAATAAAAAGGCAAAAAAAAGCATATTTTTGACAATTTGTAGCGTTTTGCAACATTTATTGCGTTATTCATATGTCAGAATGAAAGAATTTTCTGCTGAAAAACATATTTTTGCAATTTCTTGCAGTTGCGCGGTAGTCGTTTGCTCAATCCGTTGCATCGTTTCCTGCCATTCCGGTGCGGTACCTCTATAGAGTACGGATTTAGCCATGGCGAGTGCGCTGTTCTCTTGGTTCTGCGCAGAGATAGCGAACTGGCCGCGTAGCTGTACCAAGGCATGCCGCAGTGCTCCTTCGCTCAGCGGCACTTCACGCAGTTTCTCCAGCTCCTTCTTCACCAAGTCCAGACTCAGGGGGTAGTCCTCCGGGTCGCAAGCCCAATAAATACACCAGTAACCGGTGTCGCTCAGAGGTGTATAGGTGGACTCAACGATATAAACAAGACCTTTCGATTCGCGCAAACTTAGGTTTAGACGGCTGTTCAGACTGCCGCCGCCGAGGATATTGTTCAGCAGGAACATCGCTAATTGGTTTGTATGACCTATAGGATACGCATGACCCCCTAACATCGCATGCGCCTGATGCGTGTGTTTATTATAGGTTCGCGCGCGCTCGCAAGAAATAGCAAATTCAGGATATTGGCGATTGTCCGGATGATTCAAATTCATCCAGTTCCCGAATTCTTTCTCTGCTATCCGGAATAATTTTTCCGGTTTGATATTTCCTTGGCAGAACACGACCATTCGTTCTGGTATATAGTGTGTTTGTATCCAGTTAAGGGCGTAATCCGGTTTGCTGCTGATGTGTCTCAACGTCTTTTTGGTTCCCAAAATAGGTTGTGCCAGACTACTACCTGCGAATAAAAGGTTCTCGAAATCGTCGTATATGAGTTCGCTTGGCTGGTCATTGTAACTCTCTATCTCGTCCATGATGACCATTCGTTCCTTGTCTGTCTCCTCTTTGCGGAAACTGGGTTCCTTCAACATCTCCGCTATCAGATGGAGCGTCAGTTGCACATGTTCGCACATAATGGCGGCATAGAATGTTGTCTCCTCTTTGGTTGTATAGGCGTTTATCTCGCCGCCTATTCCTTCGATAGAATGGATAATCTGACGTGCCGAATGGTGCGCTGTACCTTTGAATACACAATGCTCGATGTAATGTGCTATACCGTTCTCTTCCGGCAATTCGTCACGGGTGCCCGCTCCTATCATTACGCCGGTGTAAGCCACCGGAGAGGGAGTCCAACGATGAACGATTTTGATGCCATTTGGCAAAATATGATAAAAAGTTTGCGTTTTTTCTTGCATAATTCAAAAAAATGTTGTACCTTTGCAGCCGATTTTTAAACCCCCTTTCTCTTGGGGACCTTGACGAACGCTAATGTAGTGCGTTCGGTGAGGAGAATGGAGGCGCAAGTTGCTTGTCCGTTTAGCGTAGCGGTATGGACTTTTGCACACTTGTTGCCGAACGTGAGCGGCATTGGCGGAATTGGTAGACGCGCCAGACTTAGGATCTGGTTCCGAAAGGAGTGAAAGTTCGAGTCTTTTATGCCGCACTATGGATTGAATCCGTTGGCTTTGTAAACGTTTGTTATTATGAGACGTATTCTTTTTGGTTTTCTTGCTTTTGCTTTTTTCGCACTTGTATGGGTCTCTTGTGACACCAAAGCACGTTGTACTCCTCAGTTGCGAAATGCTGCCAAACTCGTGCGCACCTCTGCTGATGGGGAACGGGATACTATTTCCATTCAGGACTCCGTTCGTATCGGGGATACAATTCGGATGTCTCTGTTCGCTAACGGATTATACAACTATCTCACTTCTTTTACGGTTGCAAGTGAGCCGGAGATGAGTGTGTCGTTGGAGTGGAGTGAGGAAATGTCGCATTGTTTGGCTTCGGATGCCGACCCTGCAAAAGGAAGACTTCTTTTTGTTCCTGAGGAAGTGTATGCGTGTACGACGGTTTTGCACTATACACCTCTCAAGTCCGGTAAATACAGAATAGAAATGCTGCTCTCGTCCGATGCAGGCGCACCCTATTCACCCGCGCAGTACTATTTCGATGTCAATGTCAAATAGACTATTCTTTTTCTTTCGCTTCGTTCCATAGAGCATCCATCTCTGCAAGACTCATGTCTTTGATTTCGCGTCCTTGTTCTTTTGCGCGTGCTTCAACATAGTTGAAACGGTGCATGAATTTTTGGTTCGTCAGCTCCAACGCGTTATCCGGTTTGATGTGGTACAGACGAGCTGCATTAATCAAGGCAAATAGTACATCTCCGAACTCCTCTGTCATCTCCTTTGTACTTGAAACTTGGTCACTTTGTTCCTGACTTTTTTGTACTTCTTGCTCAAACTCCGCTATCTCCTCTTTTACTTTTGCCCATACATCCTCGCGGTTCTCCCAGTCGAAACCCACGTTTGCTACTTTGTCTTGAATGCGATACGCTTTGACCAGACTTGGCAAACTGTCTGGTATACCGCCTAACACAGTCTTGTTTCCGCCTTTCTCTTTCAACTTCACTTGCTCCCATAGTTGACTTACCTCTTCTGCCTTTGTACAGGAAGCATTGCCCTCCTGTACATTATACACATGCGGATGCCGGAAAATGAGTTTGTCTGAAAGCCGGTTGCAAACGTCAGCAATATCAAAATCCCCGGTCTCGCTACCCATCTTGGCATAAAAAACCACATGTAGCAGTACGTCGCCGAGTTCTTTGCTTATCTCGTTCATGTCGTGACGCGAAATGGCGGTTGCCAACTCGAACGTCTCCTCTATCGTGTTCTGCCGAAGACTGTCAAACGTCTGTTTTCTGTCCCACGGACATTTCTCGCGCAGGTCATCCATGATATCCAACAACCTGCTGAATGCCGCCAATGTCTCTTCTCTGCTATGCATAACTATTTGCTCTCTGGATCATAATTGTGCATCGTCAGATGCCCTTTGTGGTCCAACTTGGCGTACGTCCATTGTTGGAAACTGTCACCAAGGAAAAGGACGCGGCTGTCCTGACTAATCTGCAGGTCTAATTCGATATGACGATGACCAAAAATATAATAGTCGCGGTGATTACCTTGTTTCTCCTGCTCTTTGGCGAATAGCACAAGTTCCTCTTTGTTTTCTCCCTTGAACGGACATGGGTTCGCAATCTCTTTTAGGCGGCTTTTCTTTGCCCAGTTGTACCCTATCTTGTTTCCCCATTGAGGCGGCAGGCAGCGGAAAAGGAATTGTAGAGTTGGGTTTTTGAATATCTCGCGCAGACGCATAAATCGTTTGATTTGTTTGCGTACGCGACTCGGGTAACGGTCTTCCCAATCGCTTGGCAGAATGCCGTCTCCGTGACTTAGATAGAGCGTCTTGCCGTAACGCATAATCGAGCACGGCTCAAAATGTATTTCCGCGTTCGTTAACTTGGCAAGACCGCCGAATGTCCACATATCGTGGTTTCCGGTGAATATATGTACATGAATGCCTTTTTTGGCTAACTTGCGTAACTCCTTGCAAAAAGGCGAGAACTGACGTTTTTTCTTGTCGTGGATGAAATATTCCATCCAGAAATCAAACATGTCACCGAGCATATATATAGACACGGCGTCCTCGCTCATCATCTCAAGCATATCAATCAGTTTCTTCTGATGGGCCCAACCTCGCTCTATGGCTAAACAGCCTAAATGTGCATCACTTAAAAAATATATCATAGAAATGTTTTATATTTTCATTATTTTCATAAACAACGCAAACTACGTAAACAACGCAAACTACGTAAACTACGCAAACTACCTCCTAAAGGAATCCCAATTCCAACTTCGCTTCCTCACTCATCATGTCTTTGCTCCATTCGGGCTCGAACACAATGGTCACATTGACATCTTTGATGCCCTCTATGCTACCTACTTTTTGCCGGATGTCCTCCACGATGAAATCACCGGCAGGGCACGATGGAGCTGTCAGCGTCATCGTGATTTCGCATATGCCGTCCTCTTTCACCTCAATGCCGTATATCAATCCCAAGTCATATACATTGACTGGTATTTCAGGGTCGAAAACTGTTTTCAGCATCTTCAGTATCGACTCTTCTTTTTCCAAAAACTCGTTCATAATCCAAAAACGGCTACAAAATTACTACAAATATTTGAAATAAGCAAGTATATTGACAAAAAATGTCCCAAATAAGGCGTTTTTTTATTGTACAAAGTGACAAATGACTAAGAATAATGGGCAATGTACAATGAATAAAAGCCAAATTCGTTGTGAAAAAGAAGAACAAGACAAGGTGATTCTAATATGCCTTGATAAAGAGATCCTTGGCAATAAATTTTTGTGTATCTTTGCAACACGATTTATTTGATCCACATGTATTACGCAAAAATGCAAAAATGGCAGCCAAAAAATGATATTTTTCTGCGGTTTCTGCGAAAATGGTAGTTATTCGGCAAATTTATGTTATTCCATATCCGCAAAAAGCTATACCTTTGCACTCGAATTTGAAAACACAGTATTAACCATTCAAAAACGTACATATGCGGCAAACGATTGTATCCATTCTGCTTGTTCTCTCTTCCATGGCAGCGGCACAAGTGACAGACTACCACGCACATGCCATCACGGATTCGTACCACGAACTGGTGGCGAAGCACAACATGCTTCTGGACGAAGGTTTTCCCTTGCCGCAATGGAGCGCAGAGGCACATCTGCAGATGATGAGCGAGGCCGGTATCGACAGAACTATTCTGACGATTCCTGCTCCGCATCCCTATTTCGGCGACCAGACAGAGTGCAATACCGCGTGTCATCAGCTGAATGAAGAGTTGGCGCAATTAGCTACCTCTTATGAGAACTTCCAGTTCGCCGCGATCCTTCCTCTGCCGGATGTGAATGCGGCGATCGAGGAAGCCAAGTACGCGTTAGACACTTTAGGAGCTGTGGGCGTCAAGTTGGCAACGAACGTCTATGGGCAATACCTCGGCGATAGCGTGTTGGACCCGCTGATGGCTTTTCTCTCTGACCGCCAAGCGTTGGTCTTCCTTCATCCGCACAAACCCTCGCCTGTGAACGAGAATGTGATGCGTCAAACGCCTTTAGCGATGCAGGAATACCTCTCCGAGACCACGCGCACGGTCTGCAATATGATTAGCCGCAATGTGCTCGCTCGCTACCCCGGAATGCGTGTCGTAGTGCCGCATGGAGGTGCGTATCTGCCGATTGCTATCCCGCGAATGCGGTCGCTCTATCCGGTTATGCGCCAGAACGGTTTAGTGGGCGAGATTGATTTCGAAGCCAACCTCAACAGCCTCTATTTTGACTTGGCGGGTTCGCCTTCGGAAGAGACCATTCAAGCCTTGCTGACCCTCACCACGCGTGACCGTCTCCTCTACGGAACCGACTACCCGTACGTCGCGCCCAAAGTTATTAAAGCCAACATCGAACGTATCAAACAACATCTTCCCAACAAATAAATCCTATGAAACGCATTTTTACAATTTTTGCTGCTATGAGCTTGATTCTCAGCACTTCTTCCGCCAAAACGTTGGTGGTCTATTACAGCTATACCGGCAACTGTGAGAGTATAGTTACCGAACTGACGAACCAAATCTCTGCCGATGTCGTGGAGATCGAACCGGCGGAGAAAGGTCTTCGCTACGAAGCCAACAACTACGCGCTGGGCACGCAACTGCTCAATGCCATCAAAGCGAACCCGAACGACGCCGCTTCTTATCCGGCGATAGATCCGGTAAGTGTGTCTGTGGCGGATTACTCCACTGTCATCATCGTCACGCCGCTGTGGTGGAGTCAGATGGCAGCAATCATGCAGAGCTACCTCTTCCAAGTCGGCGCACAACTCTCCGGCAAACAAGTGGGACTCATCATCTCTTCTGCATCCAGCAGCATCAGCGGCGTAGTAGCCGATTGTCATCGTCTTGTGCCCGATGCCGATTACCTGCCGGAGAACCTCTGGATCAATAACTCCAACCGTTCCAAGCTCTCTACGCTCATTGCTAATTGGGTAGAGACCTGCGGTTTGAACCAAACAGCCGACGCCGCCCGACAAATCAATGTAGTCATCGGTTCGAAGACCTTTACCGCCACGCTTGCAGACTCCGAAACCGGCGAAGCCTTTGCTGCCTTATTACCCCTGACCGTCACGATGAACGAGCTGAACGGCAATGAGAAATACCATTACCTGTCCTCCTATCTTCCCACCGCCGCATACCAGCCCGGCACAATCCACTCCGGCGATCTGATGCTCTACGGCAACAACTGCGTGGTCCTCTTCTACGAGACTTTCAACAGTTCGTATTCCTATACCCGCCTTGGCGCAATAGACAACCCTTCCGGCCTTGCCGCCGCTCTCGGTTCCGGCAATGTGTCCGTCCGTTTTGAATTCGGCACAACTACTGAAAACCTCATCCCAAAGGTACAAAGTGACAAAGTACCAAGTACCAAGGTTCTCCGTGACGGACAACTCTATATAAGGTACAATGGAGCAACGTACAATGTACAAGGGGTAAAAGTGGATGCCGATTAACAATCGGCGAAATGAAAAGAAAGAAAATATAGCCGATTCTTATGATTTCTGTCGATAGCACTTCGTTTATGCGAGGTGCTATCGTCTCGTATCTGAGCCGTATGTCTCATCTGTCCGGCAGGAAAAGGCAAAAGTTTACGATTATTAAGATTTGAACGTTATACCAACATATGCCCAAGAGACGCGCGAGAGTGGCGCGAGATATGCTGTTTGGAAGGTTTTTCGATGGTATTTGAAAGGTATATGATTATTAAGAATAAGGTAAAAAGTCAAAAGTATCGAATTTGAATTTGCATATCCATTCACGCCTTCACACTTTCTTATCTCACTACGTTCAAACGATTAAGTTTGGAGTTTCACTCCTTCACAGATTCACACATAAATGTGTCTTGATTGTATTAGCATGTCTTTTAGCAATACTATACTATACTATATAATATAATATAATTATAATAATATAATATTATATTATTAAGGCTATTTATAGAAGATAAAATGATGTGTGATTTAGTGAATATGTGATGTCAACTTTTTCAGGATAGCAAATGTCCGAGGCGTCAACTTTTTCAGGACGAATGTCTATTGTTTTTAGGAAATCGCATACTTTTGACTTTTTACCTTTTTTGGAGACTTGTGGTATAGGCATCATACGGACACGTCCAGGATGCGAACGTAATGCGAACGGGAATGACAGGTAAACGGAAGGTAATACACACCTTACTGCCATCTTACGGTCACGTCCACGATGGTCGCGAAATGCTCGCCTAATTGGAAGGTAATACTACTTATCCGGATGAATACATGTAACTCCATCGGGAACTAAGATAAGTCGTTCGTGCTCTTCGAAAGATGGTGACAAAACACTCCATGAGGGATGATTATATTGGTCTGCTAATTGTATATCTGCCAAATCGCACAAAGTATAATAGATATTATCACCATTTAGTTTTGCCGGCTTTCGAGAAAGGGCATTGGAGACTTTATCAGCATATAGTTCCCTGTATGAATCTGACCACCAGAAGATAAACGGCACATGATATTCTCGGATAGTGGGTGTACAATTTCCTCCATGACCAGCTCCTCCTTTGCCAATTTCTTCTCCATGATCGGAGACAAACATAAATGCCGAAACGGTATTCGGGCGATTGAGTTGGTCTATAATTGACGATAAAATGTAATCCGTGTATAAAATACTATTATCATACGCATTAATGAGCATCAAACTATCGCGTACTAAATTGGCAGAACAATTATTAGAGTTCGGATTGTAGTGTTCAAACTCTTTTTCGTAATTAGTAAAGAAACTATGATTTCCAAGAAACTGCATCATTATGAAGAGTTTGTCGTGAACTTGCGCCAATGAATCGACAATATGAATCATCGTCTTGTCGCCGGAGAGAATTTCGCCATCTTTTACGATATTAGGTACAATAATTAGTGAGTCAACGCCATCAGAAAGATAAGTCTCATACGAAAGCAAATTTGTGTTGCTTACTATGGTAAAAGTCTTGAATCCGCACTCTCGATATGGCTCAATAATTGATCGTTCGGAATAATTGAGTTCGTAATTATCCGGTGTAGCGCGCGTTACTAATTGCGGAACGGAATACATGGTTAAACATGCCTGCGAATAGTAATCGTCAAAGAGCATAAGGTTGCTCTGTTTGGATTCCAAACGCGGAGTTGTAGAACGATGATATTTGCCATTTAGCGACAAGTTATCATATCGCAAGGATTCTCCGATTGCGAAGATGTAAATCTCTTTTTGTGCGTTTGGTGTTGTGCCTCGCGTGGCTCCCATGTTTATATTCTTCATATTTTCCCATTGTTTCTTGCGTTGCAAAGCGGTATGCGCGTTAAGACATTGGAAAGGCACATTATAAGGCGGTCTATTCCAAATGCGGTTGTCCACATAGTAGCGCAAAGTTACCTGCCCTTTATAAAAACCGAACAACTTATATGTAACGAAAATCGGCGCAATAAGGATCAGAGAAAGAGCTACGTAAGTTGATATTTTGCGATTTACAGATGGCCTGTAGAGTACACATGAAACTATACAAATAAGAATAAGCGGAATCCAACGGAAGACCTCACGGAAGTTAGTAGAATAAAACTCAGCAGCTTCTTGTGGATTTGTTTTGATGGTAGAAATGATGCCTCCGGGTAACAGGTATTCTTTGTACAAATCGACCATCGTCAAATCCGTGAGGGCGAGAATGGTAAGAATAGATGTCAACACGTAATAGAGCCATTTCTGCCTGATTAGCGAGAGTATCGCAATAATCGGCAGAGAGAAGATTATTCCCGTTACAATGTAACTTATTCCGGCATGATTGATACGGGAATAAGCAACATTTGGGTACAATAGAATGATTGCCAAGCATACAAGGCTTAGCACACGAAAAAGGATGTCTTTATTCCTCATGATTGATAGTTATTATTGCGCATAACTATCAATTTCAGCAAATAGAAAAGAAAAGTGAGTATATCTACTCGCGTTCACGGGAAGTCTGGAATAAACCCGCCTCTCACTATAGATATACTCACACTGCATAAACCTCAGTGTATTATATTGAGAGGAGGAAGTA